>CAYRXI010000006.1:29075-36163 GCA_964428255.1 uncultured Candidatus Sumerlaeota bacterium | reverse complement strand
GGGGATATTCTGGACCTGGATGACCCTCAAGAAAAAGGCATCAGGTATAAGTACCGTTATGGTTTAGATTGTTCTGGTTTTGCCTCTACGCCTTATGAATTAGCGGTTTACTTCGGTTTAATGAAACCTGAAGATGAAGGCGCTGTCTTCTCCTCCGCTGGTTTTAGTCTGTATTGTGAAAAACATCAGATAAAAGATACCGGTGGGATAGATGGGACAAGTAATCGGTATCGTGTTGACACGGTGGAGACGGCAAAGCTGGGAAGGCTGGTTTTTGAATTGAAACAGGGAGAGACCGCCACAGACGAACAACTTAGGCAATTGCAAGCAGGTGATTTGGTGGGCAGAGCCGGGCATTTCGGCATTATTGTTGAGCTGCAAGGAGAACCACATTACCTTGAATCCGGCGGATGGGTAGTGCCCCCGCGAGGCGGGAAACCATATCCGGCAGATAAATCGCTGAAAATTCTGACACAGAGAGGTCCAATAATGGTGCGGCGTTCACTGCCGGATTATAAAAAATAGTAAAAACCTCAAGGATAAAACAGCAGAATGACTTTCTTTTTTATATACTACTGTCCAGTTTTTGTTGTTTATTTTTTAGAGTAGCCAGTGTTTGCGAGCCTAAAGTTTTTTCTATTTGCGTAGATAACTCCGCCCATAATAAACGCGTGGCACAGTTATTGGCGCGTTTACAAATTTGCGGCTCTTTAACACATTCTATTAACGAGACCGGACCCTCCAATGCCTGAGTAACTTCAATTAGCGATATCTTGTCTGGCGGTCTTGCCAGCACATATCCGCCTTTAGAACCACGGTGGCTTTTGACCAGACCAGCAGTTTCTAACGACATTATTATCTGTCGTAGATATAGCAGTGAAATTTGCTGTTGTTTGGCAACTTCCTTTAAGGCAATGGGTTGCTTTCCCCACTGTTTCGCCAATTCCAGCATCAACCGATAACCATATCTAATTTTTGTTGATAAGCGCATTATAGATAACAATGTTAATAATTATTTAAAATATATATTTAGTATAAAATCAAAGAAGAACCAAAGTCAATCATCAACATTTGATAAGGAGGTAGTTATAAAATCGGCGATTTAAAATTTGTATTGATTATAGTTTAAGAATTATAATAAAATAATATAAATTTTATTGTGTGCAGAAAATTTTTGCACTATCAGATATCTTTATAGTAGCGTATCCAGTTTTAGTTTATGCCCGTTAAGTATAAATAATTTTAAAAATATAAGACCAAAGATGCGAGATAAAGAAATATTAGAAAAGTTGAGGCAAATCTTTGAAGTGGAGAATTTGCTGAACTGCTATGCCTGTGGCACCTGCACAGCTGGTTGTCCGGTTCGGGCTCTTGACTCACGTTATAACCCGCGGAGGATAATTCGCCGTCTTATTCTGGGAGATAAGGACCTGTTAAAAGCCGATGAAATCTGGCTGTGTACAAGTTGCTATACCTGTCAGGAGCGCTGTCCTCAAGGTGTAAAAATAACTGATTTGATAATTGCCCTGCGCAATCTTGCTGTGTCTGAAGGATATGCCCCTTCTGGGATTACGCTACAGGCAAAATTTGTGACAGAATCCGGACGGCTTTATGAATTGAGTGATTTTGACAATAAAAAACGGGAAAAGATGGGACTTCCCCCGGTGCAGATAAAATTTGCAGATATAGAATCATTGCTTTCTGAAAGCCTTAAAGAGAAAGAATAAAGAGCAAGACAATGAATTATAAATATGCATTATTTCTTGGCTGCACAATTCCAGCCCGTGGAAGGAATTACGAGCTCTCAGCCCGGAAGGTTGCGGAACGGCTCGGAATAGAATTTGTGGACATAGCGGAGTTTTGTTGTTGTGGTTTTCCGATAAAATCTTCCAGGCAGAGAGCTGCATTAGTTCTGGCAGCACGTAATTTAGCTCTGGCAGAGCAAAGAGGACTGGATATCTGCACCTTGTGCAGTGCCTGTACCACTCTATTAGTTGAAGCAGACCATCAATTGAAGCAGGATGCGAAATTAAAGGCCGAGGTAAATAGTGAATTGTTAAAATTGGGGCTTCAATACAACGGAAAGATTAATATTTATCACTTTACTCGTATTCTGTACGAAGTTATTGGTCCTGCAACTATCAGAAAAAGCATTAAAAAGGATCTGTCAAATTTTAGATTTGCTGCACATTATGGATGTCATTACCTGAAGCCTTCAGAATGTTTTGGCAGATTTGACAGTCCGGAACGACCGCGTTCACTTGACGAGTTAATTTCCGCGACTGGTGCCACTGCCATGCAGTATCAGGACAAGTTAGAATGTTGTGGTGGGAGTGTGCTGGCAGTAGATGAACAACTGGCGCTAAAAATGGCTGGAGACAAATTATTGAGATTAAAAGAAGCCGAAGCTGAGGCGTTGGTTTCTATTTGTCCATTCTGCACAGTAATGTATGACGACAATCAGGCTAAATCAGAGGGTGTACTGAAAACAACACTGGGAATTCCGGTTCTGTATCTTACGCAGGTTCTGGGGCTGGCGCTGGGTTTAAGTCCCAATGAACTGGGCTTTCAAATGAACAAAGTCAAAACTAAAGGCTTGTTAGAAAAAATTGGAACATAATCTGGCAAGACGTTTCTGAATTTTTTCATAAAGGTTGAATTAAAAAGGAAATTAAAATGACAAATAATTTGCTCATAAAGAGATTGGAAGAGATTGTTGGTGCTGAAAATGTGTATACTGCGCTGGAGGACCGCATCTGTTATTCATACGATGCTACGTTATTTGAGCATTTACCTTTGGCAGTAGTTCTACCACAAAACGTAGAGCAAATATCTCGCATTATGCAGGTGGCAAAAGAAGAGGGTGTATCAGTGATTCCACGCGGCGCAGGCACCGGACTGAGTGGTGGTTCTGTCCCGGTTGAGAACAGTATTGTGGTGCAATTAACAGCGCTGAATAAAATTATAGAGATAAATGAAAGTGAACGATATGTGATAGCTGAAACTGGTATTATTACCAATGATTTAAATGTCGCTGTGACTGCCAGAGGTTTAATGTATCCTCCTGACCCTTCAAGTATGAAGATTTGCACACTTGGAGGGAATATAGCTGAAAACGCAGGTGGTCTTCGGGGAATCAAATATGGCGTAACCAGGGATTATATAGAGGACCTGCAAGTTATAATGCCAGATGGTGTTATAAAAGATTTTTCACGTAAATATCAGTACGGAGTTAGTGTAATTGAGTTACTTGTGGGTTCAGAGGGAACGCTGGGAATAATAACCCGTGCAAAATGCCGTTTAATCCCCCCCCCACCTGCCAAACGTTCACTGGTAGCGGTGTTCCCGGAGGTTGAATACGCAGGAGATGCCGTATCCAGCATTATTGCTGCAGGCGTTATCCCCTGCACTATGGAAATTGTAGATAATATCACTTTGTGTGCCGTGGATGACTTCAAGAATCTCGGCCTTCCACGGCAGGCTGGAGCACTCTTGCTGATAGAAGTAGATGGACCAGAAGTTCAGGTGGCAGAAGAAGCTGAAAAGGTGGCGCGTATCTGCAAAGAATGCCGGGCAGATTATATTGAGGACAAAGATGAAGCAGTTAAGAACCGAATCTGGGAGGGGCGGCGTTCAGCGCTGGCAGCTCTGGCACGTGTTCGCCCGACCACACTTCTGGAAGATGCCACGGTTCCTCGCAGTAATCTGACAAAAATGATTAAGGCTGTGCGTCAAATTGCAAAGAAGTATAATTTGCAAATTGGCATTTTCGGACATGCAGGTGATGGTAACCTGCATCCCACAATTCTGACTGATGAGCAAAATCTGGAGGAGATGAAACGTGTGGAAGAAGCAGTAGCTGAAATTTTTCAGGCAGCACTTGACCTGGACGGGACGATTTCCGGTGAACACGGCATAGGTATAGCTAAAGCCAGATTCCTACAAGGACAAATCGGCAAGGTTAGTTTCGCTCTTCACAAAAAAATTAAACAGCATCTGGATCCACAAAACATCTTGAATCCGGGCAAAATAGTTAGCGATGAGCACACCAAGGTGTTTGAAAAAAGCACTCAAATAAAAGACCTGCACAATTTGGAGATTTTAAAAACTGCAACTGCAGATATTTATAATTGTATGAAATGTGGATATTGTCACGAAATCTGCCCGGTGTATGATGAGCTGCACAAAGAATCAGTGACTTCACGCGGAAAAATCCGCCTGGCACGGGCAGTACTGGAAGGGGACTTAACTGAGACAAATTATTATCAGAACTTGATGTTGAATTGCCTTACCTGTGATGCCTGTATGGTGGTGTGTCCCTGCGGAGTGAAGACGGAAAATGTAGTGGAAAAAGCAAGAGAGCAGCTGATTGCTGACCAGATTAAACTTCCGGATAATCTGCTGTTTTTACGCAATTCAATTATAGAACGCAACAATCCCTTTATGGAAAATCCCGAGGAGCGCGGAGCCTGGCTGGGTGCAAATTTTCAGCCAAAGCTCACTGCTGAATACTTGTATTTTGTGGGATGTTCGGTTTCTTATTCCCAGAGCCGAATTGCTCGTTCAATTATGCGGATTCTGGATGCTACCAATCTTGATTATACAGTGCTGGGGAATGCTGAAAAATGTTGTGGTGATATGCTTTTTCGCATCGGCGAGCGTGAAAAAGCACTGGAGTTAATAAAAATAAATCGTGATAATTTTGAGAGGCTGGAGGTTAAAACCGTTTTTACTTCTTGTCCCGGGTGTCTTAAAAATTTAAAAAAATATATCGGGGGCGATATACGGTTTATTCATATTTCGCAACTGCTTGCAGAGTTAATAGCGTCGGGACAATTGAAGTTTGAGAAGGCATTCCCCAAAAAAGTGATTTACTTTGATGGTTGCGACTTAGGACGACATAACAAAATATTTGAGGAGCCACGCAAAGTTCTCGCTGCAATACCCGGCATCAAACTGCTGGAGTATGAGTATACTCGTGAACGCAGCCGTTGTTGCGGAGGTCCATTAATGGCGTATAATTCCGAACTGGCACGCAATATTGCAGCGGCACGAGTGCGAGAGGCACTGCAGGCTGGTGCGGAGATAATTGTAACAAACTGCCCTGCTTGCCAGATTAATCTGCGTGAGGGGGCAAAACAGGCTGGACTCACAATTGAAGTCCAGGACTTACCAATGTTACTACCCAGAGTAATGGGAAAATAAAAAATGAAACACGAAGAAAAAAGCAGAATTACTAAAAATGACAAACCCATAGGCGCCGTAATGGTGATAGGGGGGGGAATTGGTGGAGTCCAGGCAGCACTGGACCTAGCAGAATCGGGGTTTAAAGTATATCTGGTTGAAAAGAGCTCTAGCATTGGCGGAGCTATGGCACAACTTGACAAGACGTTTCCCACCAATGACTGTTCAATGTGTATTCTCTCGCCGAAGCTGGTTGATTGTGCACGTCACTTAAACATCAAATTACTGACGATGACGGACATTGAAGCAATTTCGGGAGAGCCCGGCAATTTCAAGGTCAAAGTGCGCCGACGTGCCCGATATGTTGATATGGAGAAATGCACAGGCTGTGGTGAGTGTAATGCGGTCTGCCCTGTACGCGATGTGCCAGATACGTTTAATATAAAGCTGTCAAAACGCAAGGCGATTTATCGCAGTTTTCCACAAGCAGTTCCTGGAACATTTCTGATAGATAAGCGCGGTCCTGCGCCCTGCAAGGCTGCCTGTCCTATTAATCAGGACGTCCCCGGGTATCTGGCAATGATACGGGAGGGTAAGTATGCAGAAGCAGTGCAGATAATCAGACGCACAAATCCCCTGCCGGTAGTATGTGGATATGCCTGTTATCATCCCTGTGAGCAATGGTGTGAAAGGCAATATGTAGACCAACCGCTTGCTATTAGAGACCTTAAACGCTTTGCAATGTATAGGGCGGTGGAAAATAAGGTTAATATGGAGCCTCCCAGGGTAGAAGCTAAAAGGCAGGAGAAAATTGCAATTATTGGCTCGGGACCGGCTGGATTAGCAGCTGCACATTATCTGGCGCTCAGCGGTTATAGTCCAACAGTAATAGAGGCTCACCCGGTAATTGGTGGAATGCTGGCAGTTGGATTGCCCACTTACCGACTACCGCGGACGGTGTTAAAGAGCGACCTTGATTACATTGAAAAAATGGGAGTGTCTTTCATTACAGGGGTAAGGGTTGGTAAGGACGTTACTCTGTCACAGCTGAAAGAGCAGGGCTATCAGGCAATAATCCTTGCCACAGGCACACATCAGGGAACAGTGATGAAGGTGCCTGGAGAGGATTTGCCCGGGGTTATGCAGGGATTAGAATTTCTATGCAAATTCAATCTGGGTGAAAAAATAGATATTGGTAAACGTGTAAGCATCATCGGCGGAGGAAATACGGCTATAGATGCGGCGCGGACTGCTTGGCGCTTAGGCGCTGATGTTACTGTATATTACCGGCGAAGTGCAGCAGAGATGCCAGCCTCTGAGGAAGAATTGAAAGCAGCGCTGGAAGAAGGAGTAAAATTTGAATATCTGACTGCACCTGTTGAATTTATCGCAGGTAATGATGGGCGTGTGGCTGCTATGAAATGCATTCGGATGAAGCTGGGTGAGCCAGATGCCAGTGGACGTTGCCGTCCAATACCGATTGAAGGTTCTGAATATTTGGTAGAGACAGATTTTGTGGTGCTGGCAATAGGACTGAAGCCGTGGCCAGATTTTGCCACTGGAGTTCCTGAACTCAAACTGGAAAAATGGGATGGTCCGGTGGTTAACCCAAAGACCTTTGAGACCACCATCCCGGGCGTCTTTGCAGCTGGAGATGTTGTAACTGGACCCACCAATATTGTAGAGGCGATGAGGCTGGGGAGAGATGTTGCTGCGGTAGTGGACGCTTTTCTTTCCGGGAGAGATTATCATAATGTCATTGAGCCAAGAATTGACCCTGCCACATTGCGCCGCGAACATTTTATTAACCCGAATTGGGAATTAGATTACAGCAATGTCCCCAAATTATTGCGTGCAGAAATGCCACATCGACCTGTGGCAGAACGAAAAACCTGTCCCGGGTC
>CAYRXI010000006.1:28501-29065 GCA_964428255.1 uncultured Candidatus Sumerlaeota bacterium | reverse complement strand
CTGGGCTTTGCAGAAGAAATTGCCAAACAAGAGGCATCACGGTGTCTGGAGTGTGGCGTGTGTGTGGAATGCTGGGAATGCGTTACTGCCTGTGGTGAACGAAAGGCAATCATTCACAACCAGACTGATAGTATTGAAGAACTTGAAGTTGGCAGTATCATTGTTGCACCAGGCTTTCAGGATTTTCAGGCTGGCACAAAAGAAGAATTTGGATATGGATATTGCACCAATGTCGTCACCAGTTTAGAATTTGAGCGAATGATGTCAGCTTCCGGACCATTTGAAGGACACATAAAGCGGCCTTCTGATGGTAAGCCCCCACGGAAGATTGCATTTATCCAGTGTGTTGGCTCCCGTGATGCACGATGCGGACGTGAATATTGCAGCTCGGTTTGTTGTATGTATGCAACCAAAGAGGCGGTCATCGCCAAAGAGCACGACAGCGCAATTGAGCCAACCATTTTTTATATGGACATGCGTGCAGTGGGAAAAGATTTTGAAAAATACATCAATAGAGCCAAAACAGAGTATGGTGTGCGCTACATTCGTTCGCGGATTCCGGCA
>CAYRXI010000006.1:26949-28491 GCA_964428255.1 uncultured Candidatus Sumerlaeota bacterium | reverse complement strand
GGCAATAGAAGAAGACCTTAAAACCAAAGATTTAATACTACGATACGAAACTGAAGATGGCGAATTTCACATAGAAAAATTTGACCTTGTTGTCCTATCCATTGGCTTAATCCCAGGGCGTTTTGCAAGAGAGTTACAGGAAAAACTCGGGATTGATGTCAATGAATATGGTTTTTGCGAGGTCAGCGAGTTTGACCCTCTGGCTACTTCACGGCAAGGAATATTTGCTTGCGGTGCATTTACCGGACCAAAAGATATTCCGGAGACTGTGATGGAAGCAAGTGCAGCAGCAGGTAAAGCCGGTGCCTTGCTGGCAAAGGCGCGAGGCACACTGACAGTGGAAAAAGTATATCCACCCGAGCGCGACATCCGAGGTGAGCCCCCACGGATTGGTGTGTTTATATGTCATTGCGGACTTAATATTGGTGGCATCGTAGATGTGCCGGCAGTGGTGGAATATGCCAAAAATCTGGAGTTTGTAGTCCACGCAGAGCACAATCTTTATACCTGCACTACAAAATATTAAAGCCAAAATCAAAGAACACAATTTAAATCGCGTGGTTATTGCCTCCTGCTCGCCCCGCACTCATGAGCCTCTGTTCCGCGATACTCTGGCTGAGGCAGGAATTAATCCCTATTTATTTGAAATGGCTAATATCCGCGACCAATGCTCCTGGGTGCATATGAATGATAATCGTGGAGCCACTGAAAAAGCCAAGGATTTAACGCGGATGGCAGTGGCAAAAAGCTGTTTGCTCACACCCTTGTATAAACACAAACTACCGGTGATTAAGCGAGGATTGGTAATCGGCGGTGGACTCTCTGGGATGATAGCTGCGCTTACTCTGGCAGAAAACGGATTTGAGGTCTATCTAATTGAGAAGAACTCAGCTCTGGGTGGGCGGATGGCTGATATTCACTTTACGCTTGATGGCAAAAACATCAAACCAGTTCTTCAACACTTGATTGAGCAGATAAAAAACAACTCTAAAATTAATGTATATCTGGAAGCAAAGATTCAGAAGATAGAAGGATTTGTGGGCAACTATAAAACTACCATAAG
The DNA here is from genome assembly GCA_964428255.1 of uncultured Candidatus Sumerlaeota bacterium. GTDB lineage: Bacteria > Sumerlaeota > Sumerlaeia > MWCT01 > JAGHBZ01 > CAYRXI01. The sequence continues at coordinate 27,428 of CAYRXI010000006.1, read as the reverse complement.
CTCTCGCGGAAAAGGCATTGAACTGGAACACGGCGTCGTGATTGTGGCAACCGGTGCTGAAGAATATAAGCCCACCGAATATCTATATGGCAAATCTCCACGGGTAATAACCCAGTCAGAACTGGAACACAGATTAGCAGAAAATAGTTTTAAAGGACAGCACATCGTGATGGTGCAATGCGTAGGTTCACGGAATGAAGAACATCCAAACTGTAGTCGCGTATGCTGTCAGGAAGCTATTAAAAACGCCTTGAAGATAAAGGAACTCGATCCCGAGGCAGAGGTCACAATCCTGTATCGCGATATGCGGACTTATGGTTATAGTGAAATTAAGTATCGTCAGGCAAGACAGAAGGGTGTCATCTTTATACGTTATGAAGTCGGCAATGAGCCTCAGGTAGAGTCTCACAACGACAGATTGCTGATTCGTGTCAAAGAACCGCTACTCCAGAAAACTTTAGAATTAAATGCGGATTATC
>CAYRXI010000006.1:25780-26939 GCA_964428255.1 uncultured Candidatus Sumerlaeota bacterium | reverse complement strand
GTGCTGGCGTAGTGGCTAATTCCTCCAATAGCGAGCTGGCGCAGTTGCTCAAAGTTCCACTAACAGCCGAGGGATTTTTCCTGGAAGCGCATATGAAGCTCCGCCCTGTAGACTTTGCTACGGAAGGCGTTTTTCTCTGTGGAATGGCACATTCACCAAAATTAATTACAGAATGTATAGCACAGGCAGAGGCGGCAGCTGCGCGTGCCTGTACAATTCTGGCAAAAGACTACATTCTGGCTGAGGGAGCTACGGCAAGTATAGACGAGAAAAAATGTAGTGTGTGTGGTGTGTGTGTGGAGTTGTGCCCATATAAAGCAATTAGTATCCGGGCAGATGGTCTGTGCGCTGAAGTGAACGAGGCATTATGTAAAGGATGCGGAACCTGTGCCTCATCCTGTCGCTGCGGTGCCATTGATTTAAAGGGATTCACTAATGGGCAAATTAGCGAAATGATAGAAGCCGCTCTGGTGGAATAGAAAAGGGTTGAAAAATTTTTCTGTAATAAATTAAGCAGGGTGTTGTTTGAGGTTTAAATAATGGCTGAGGCAAAAACAGAAACAATCTCAAATACTGATGCTGAAGAGTGGCAGCCCCGAATAGTGGCTTTCCTCTGCAACTGGTGCAGTTATGCGGGTGCAGACCTGGCTGGTATCAGCAGATTACAATATCCGCCCAATGTGCGAATTATTCGGGTGCCCTGTTCCGGGAGAATAAATCCACTCTTTGTAATTAAGGCATTGGCAGAAGGCGCTGACGGAGTTTTAGTCTCGGGGTGTCATCCCGGTGACTGTCATTACATTAGTGGCAATTATGCAGCGCGTCGGAAGTTCGCTTTCTTAAAAAGTTTTTTGAATTATATCGGTATAGAACCCGAGCGAACACACTTTGCCTGGGTTTCGGCTTCAGAAGGAGAAAAATTTGCCAGACTTATTGAGGAAGTGGTAACACAGGTAAAGAAGGTCGGACCGGCAAAAAATTTTAAGAAGTCTTAGCAGATAAATTAATCAGATAAGGATAATGACTGTAGAACAAAATATTCGTGATGTTTGTCGCAGACTGCTTACGGATAAAGCAGTGGATTTAATAATTGGCTATGGCAAAGGGACGCTTCCTTATACAACCACTCCGCTATTCATTATTAGCCCTGACAGGATAG
>CAYRXI010000006.1:24958-25770 GCA_964428255.1 uncultured Candidatus Sumerlaeota bacterium | reverse complement strand
CCGATTAAGATTGGTATAATTGCCAAGAAGTGTGATGCACGAGCACTGGTTGAATTGATACGCGAGAAACAGGTAGAACGCGAGCGTCTGGTGGTCATTGGTGTACCGTGCACCGGTGCACTGGACAAAAGGAAACTTTTGCAGTATGCAAAAGGTAAAGAGATACGTGACATACAGGTAAAAGGCAAAGAGGTTATAATTTCTGGGACTAACTTTTCTGTGACTCTTAACCGCGATTTAATCTTACGTGAAAATTGCCTGGTGTGTAAGGAGCCGGAGAAATTACCACTTGTAGATATAATGCTACAGGGCGATGACGATTATCATAAACCCTTCAAGGAAGATGACTTTGCCGACGTGAAACAATACGAAAACCTCACACCTCAAGAGCGCTGGGAGGCATTTAAAGCCGAGTTTGAAAATTGTATTCGCTGTAATGCCTGTCGTAATGTTTGCCCATTTTGTTACTGTACTGAGTGTTTTGCAGAATGTTCTCAACCGCGTTGGGTAGGACCTTCGGTGGCTTTGAAAGATGTTTTATTTTTCCAGCTGGTGCGGATTTTACACCAGGCTGGGCGCTGCGTGGAATGTGGAGCGTGCGCCAGTGCCTGTCCGATGGAGCTGGATATCAGAAAATACACCCGTAAGCTAGTTAAAGATGCAGTGGAAATTTTCGCCTTTGAGCCCGGCATTTCACTGGAAGATAAACCTCTACTGGCTGTATTTTCTACAGAAGACCGGCAGGATTTTATAACCGAACCCAAATAAAATCACTGTTATTAGCAATATTCCTGGAGAAGTAAACAGAAGAA
>CAYRXI010000006.1:2429-24948 GCA_964428255.1 uncultured Candidatus Sumerlaeota bacterium | reverse complement strand
AACACAGAGTAAGAAGTAAATGAAAGTTATAACAAAAGATAAACTAAAAGAGCTGTTGCAGGAGATGATGCAGCAATACGATGTATTTGCTGCTAAGGAGAAACATAACAAGATTCAACTGGATAAGATTAATGATACTTCGGAGATAGTGTTTAACTGTGACAATACTCATAATAAGCCTGCCGCACTATTTTTCCCGCAGTGTGAAACCCTGTTTAAATTTGACGCCAAAAGCAACTATGCCTGTCCCCCCCATTTACCAGAAAAACCAATGCTCATCTTCGGTATACGCCCCTGTGATGCGCGAAGTCTTCTAATTCTGGATAAAGTATTTAGCTGGGATGGTGTTGAAGACCATTATTATTTCCGCCGGCGCAACAATGCCTTGCTCCTGGTAACAGGCTGTAATGAACCTCGTTCTACCTGCTTTTGTAATAATGTCAGTGGTGGACCAATGGATTCCACCGGTGCTGACTTATTCTTAACAGAACTGCCTGAGGGATACGTAATTGAGCCAGTGTCCAGCAAGGGTAAAGAATTTCTCCAGAAAATTGAGACATATTTAACGGAATGCACAGCCTCTGAATTAAAGTCACTGGCGGAAGTTAGGAAAAATGCTGAATCAATGCTTTTGCCTGGGGTGGAAGTTCAGGATTTACCGCAAAAACTCCGCGGGAATTTTGAGCATCAGGTCTGGGAGGAATTTTACACTGCCTGCCTAGGCTGCGGTACCTGCGCTTACCTATGTCCGACCTGTCATTGTTTTGATATCGTGGATATTAAAAAGGGACAAAGAGGCGAACGCATCCGCTGCTGGGATTGTTGTATGTACCCAATTTTTACCTTACATGCCTCGGGGCATAATCCACGCCCCTGGCAAAAAGAACGTGTGCGTCAGCGAGTGATGCACAAATTTGAGTATTTCGTGGAAAATTTTGGTGAAATTGCCTGCGTTGGGTGCGGGCGTTGCATCATAAATTGCCCCGTGAACATTGATATTAGGTCTATCTTAAAAACGCTTAAAAAGGTTTTGGGTTAAATGATGGAACCAAATCCATATTTACCTTATCCGACAAAGATTATCCGTATTATTAATGAGACCGATGCAAAAGATATAAAGACCTTTAAGCTGGTCTTTAAAAATCCTGAAGATGAGCGAGTCTTCAGATATTTACCGGGACAATTTGCTGAACTTTCGGTTTGGGGTTATGGAGAATGCCCTATTGGGATTGCCTCTTCTCCAACCGAGCCAGGAATTTTAAAATTCACTGTAAAGAAAATGGGGTTAGTAACTACCGCACTTCACAATATGGAGGCGGGGCGCGAAATTGGTGTGCGCGGACCACTGGGGAATTTTTATCCGGTAAATGCGATACAGGGGAAAGATATTTACATTATCGGGGGGGGATTTGCTTTTACCACACTGCGCTCACTCCTCACTTATTTAATTCATCCAGATAATCGGAGAAATTACGAAAATATTACTCTCATATACGGCGCGCGCTCTCCCGGTGATTTAATTTACAAAGATGAGATTGCAATATGGCAACAACGCAATGATTTAAAAGTCTACATCACCGTGGACAAGGGCGATGAGCACTGGAAGGGATTGGAGGGCTTTGTGCCGACTATTACCAAACAGGTGCTTAATTCGGAAGCTGCTTCAAAGTTCAGTTCTACAGCTCCTGAAAGAGTTGCCTTCGTGTGTGGGCCGCCAATTATGATAAAATTTACACTGCCAATTTTACTGGAGGCTGGGTTTAACCCGGAGCAGATTTATAACTCGCTGGAAATGCGTATGAAATGCGGCATAGGCAAATGCGGACGTTGTAATATTGGTCCCAAATACGTTTGTAAGCATGGTCCTATTTTCACCCTTGCCGAATTACAACAGCTTCCTGCCGAATATTGATAATCAAACTATTGCAACGTAGAATTTACAACTTCTTACTTTCAATTTTACTGAATCTTCTTTTTGACTGAAGTTTTTCAAATCTTTTCGGACGTTTAGCATTGTATTAGAGGAGTCTGTATTTGTAATTGTGATAGTAAAACAGGCGTCCCGCCTGTCAATTAAACAAAAGGCAAAGTATCTGTTCTACTTTGGGCAAAGTGCAGAATGTCAGTTCTACTTGAGCGAGACTTTGGATATTTATTTTACTTTGAGTGACAGGCAAGATGCCTGTCATACTATGAGCAACAGGCAGGATGCCTGTCCTACACTGAAATCCTGTCTAATAAGATAAGTAACATTTCCTAAATTATAGTTTCTTTACTTTCGTGTGGCAATTTGTAGAGGTGGCTACTGGCGGAGTTTATTAATGATGTTGTCGTACTGTACCGGCATTAATTTTTCAGCACGGAAGACATCCGCAATTCTTGATTCACAGTCAAACGCTTAGCTTATTTTCCCCTCTACATCTGGCAGAAAATTTTCCAACTATTGGATGAAGCCATAATGAGTAAAAAATTATCACTTTTAAAAAAGTGATTAACTCCAGTAAATTTGTTATAGAAATTTGTTTTTTATCCGTAATAATCTGTCTTGTATTAAAAATAGTTTCAAGGAGACGGAAAAATGGCTGAAATCAAAGGTTATAACTTCCCGGATGATTTGTATTACCACCAGGAGCACTCCTGGGTGAGAGTTGAACAGGATGGAACGGTAACGGTGGGGATGAACGATTTTTTCCAGAAAGCTGCGGGCGATATAACCTATGTTGACCTGCCGTTTGAAGAAGACACTGTTTCAGCGGGTGAGGTCTGCGGCAAGGTGCAGTCATCCAAATGGATTGGCAAACTGGTGGCTCCGGTCTCGGGAGAGATTGTGGCAATCAACGAAAAACTGGATTCAGACTCCACGTTGATAAATAAAGACCCTTATGGGGAAGGCTGGATAATCAAAATTAATCCGAGTAATCTTGAAGAAGAACTGGGAAATTTGCTAAAAGGTGAAGCGGTTCAGCCCTGGTTAGAGCAAGAAATTAAGAAGGCTGAAGCTGAGAGCCAGTAGAAAGATAAAGGAATTTTTACATTATGCTGTGCCTGAAAAAGGTGACGAATAATGAAGACGTGGAGATTGCTTGACACTGGTGTTCGCACTGCAGCGGAAAATATGGCACTGGATAAGACTGTACTTCTGGCACACAGTCGTGGACTAATTCCAGACACCGTAAGATTTCTCCAATTTTCTCCGCCGGCTGTTCTGGTTGGTTATCATCAATGTGTGAGTCAGGAAGTTCGTGAAGAGTTCTGTCAACAAGCCGGCATAGATATCAATCGCCGTATCACAGGGGGGGGAGCACTTTTATTTAATGAAGCTCAGCTCGGGTGGGAATTAATTGCCTCAGCAGAAACCATTCCCCTTTCTCCTAATATGATACCGGTCTACAGGAAGATATGCACTGCAGCAATTGTTGGATTAAGAAAGTTGGGTATTGAAGCACATTTTAGACCCCGTAATGACATTGAGGTGAAGGGGCGGAAAATATCTGGCACTGGTGGAACTCAAGAGGGAAATTCGTTTTTGTTCCAGGGAACGTTGCTAATTGAATTTGACATTGCCACTATGCTCAAGGCGTTGCTGATTCCAGTTGAGAAGCTCAACGACAAAGACATCAGCTCCATAGCAGAACGCATTACCTGGCTGACACGTGAGCTGGGCTATCTTCCACCAATTGAATTGGTTAAACAGGCGATTGCAGAGGGGTTCGAAGAAGTATTTGGCATAAAATTGGTTGCAGGTGGACTCACCGATGCCGAATATGAAATTTTTAACCGCGAACTTCCATTCTTTCAATCTGCCGACTGGATTAATCGCATTGACACCAGCAAAACAAAAGTTGAGACCTATAGTGCGATACATAAGGTAGAGGGTGGATTAATCAGGGCTGCACTCAGAGTGGACGAAAAACGTCAGCGTCTCTCTAGTGTTATTCTTACGGGCGATTTTTTCATCTATCCGTCACGGTTTATCTATGACCTGGAATGTTGCCTGCGAGATGCCCGCGCTGACAGCGAAGTAATAAATAGTATTGTAGTAAAACTCTGGGATGAAAAAAAGCCGTACAGTAGTGGATTAATGCCAGAGCATTTCAGTCAAGCAATTTTGATGGCGCTGGAGAAGAGTAAGTATAAAGAATTAGGCTTATCACCTGTAGAGGCTAACCAGATTTTCCCTGTTATCAAGAGCCTTTTTGAGTTACTGCAGTGCAAGATACCTCTTTTGCTATTGCCGTATTGTGCAAAGCTAGCTCAATGTCCTTATCGGGAAATTGACGATTGTCTGGAGTGTGGCAAATGCACTGTAGGTGAGGCTTATAAAATCGGGAAACAAGCAGGAATGCGAGTAATCTCTATTTTGAACTTTGAACACCTGATTAAAGAACTGAATAACGCAAGAGCTTCGGGAGTTGAGGCATTTATCGGCTGTTGCTGTAAGGCATTTTATCAAAAACACTATCAGGACTTCGTCGCCGCTGGAGCTCCGGGAATCCTGATTGATATTGAGAATACCACCTGCTATGAACTGGGGAAAGCTCGTGAAGCATATGTCGGGTCGTTTAAAAGTCAAACACAGCTGAATCTGAGTCTGTTGAAAAAGGTTGTTGAATTAAATTTAAAAAACTCCAGTCAGAGGACGGACGAAAAACAAGAGAGGTCAAAAAGAAAGTCCAAGCAAGAAATTGAAGATACCTTTGATATAATCATAGTTGGTGCTGGTCCCGCAGGCTGTGCAGCTGCAGCCGAGGCTGCGCGATATGGAATAAACGTATTAATTGTTGATAAAAAACCCGTGCCTGGCGTGCCCGTTCAGTGTGGAGAATTTATCCCCAAATTGCTGGCAAGAGATATAGCCCTTCAGCCTTCAATAATTGCCCAGAGAATTTCATTGATACAATATCATCTGAATGGCGCCAGAGGACAGGTACTTGCACCAGGTTATATAATTTACCGGGACAAATTTGATGCCAGCTTATTGGTACAGGCAAAACAGCAAGGAGCAAAAGTCCTGACCGGCACCAAAGTCTGCAGCCTCTCTGAGAATGGAGTGCTAGTGGAATGCAAAGGGGAAAGAACCTGGCTCCGTGCAAAAATAATTATCGGCGCGGACGGACCATTCTCCACGGTTTCTAAATTGATAGGAAATTCAACTCAAGAAATTTATGTTGGCGCTCAAAAAACAATCAAACGCATACAGAAAAATTCAGACACTTCAGAACTGCAAGAAATCGCTGAGATTTACTTTTCACCTGTCTATGGCAGTGGTTATGCCTGGTGTTTCCCCAAAGGTGAATTCGCCAATGTGGGCGTTTCTATGCCGGCAGCTAAAGTAAGGCATCTTAAGGCAGAGCTGAACAAATTCTGCCAATTCCTTGCCAATCAGGACAAAATAGACCTGAATTTTATTTATAGTGTCACGGGAGGTTTTATTCCGACTGGCGGTCCGTCTCAGAAAACCGTCTCTGGTAATATTATGCTGGTGGGGGATGCAGCAGGACAAACAAATCCGCTCACCGGCGCCGGTATAGCACTGGCTGTAAATTGTGGTAGAGTGGCAGGGAAATGGGCTGCGAGAGCTGTGCTTTCTGATAACTTACGAGAGTTGCAGAATTATGAGAATAAATGGAAAGCACTTTATGGAACATATCTGGAACAGGCACTAAAACACAAACAAGAAATTGAACAAAATCGGGACTCAGAAAAGTTCTTTGATTTGGTCAAACAATCCTGGAAATTCACTTGATAATTTATACTTCTCTTGAATGAATTCAGTAAAAAATAAGACTTCGTCTGGAACACAGCTGACAGAATTGCAGGAGCAAGCCTGGAGAATACACTGTAGGCAGGTAACTTTTTATCTCCCGGGAATGTTCACCATAAATGGGAAGCGAGGTAAATATCCAGCCCTGTCAATCACAGGTAAACACTGCGATTTATTATGCGGACATTGTTATGGCAAATTATTACAGCAAATGATAGACTGTTCCACACCAGAAAGATTGCTACATAAATGTCTTCAGCTGTCAGAACAGGGCTATCCTGGGTGCCTTATTACCGGCGGGTGTTCTAAAGATGGGAAATTACCATTTAAAAAAATTTTCCCCGTAATGCAGGAAATCAAGCGCCGCACCTCACTTAAAATATCAGTTCATGCCGGAGTGGTGAACGAAGAACTGGTGCGGGGTCTGGCAGAAGTGGGAATTTCTCGTGTTCTAATTGATGTGGTTGGCTCTGCACAAACGCTTAAAGATATTTACAAACTGAACATTGGTATTGACCAAATTGAAAAATCGCTGGAGCTATTATCTCAACATAATCTTCATTTCGTGCCACATGTGGTCATCGGTATTGACCGGGGACATATTATTGGTGAGTATGAGGCATTACGCTTAATCAGGCGCTACAATCCCCCTCAACTCAATCTGGTAGTATTTATGCCATTACCTGATACCCCCCTTTTTAATTGTTCTCATCCCGACCTGGCAGAAGTGGAAAATGTGATGCGGTATGCTCGAGAATTATTCATTGACATACCGATTGCCCTGGGCTGTGGAAGACCGAGAGGTGAGTATAGTGTAGCACTGGAAAAATTTGCCATTGATATAGGTATTAATAGAATTGCACTCTGGAATGATGAAACTATTGATTATGCCCGAAAATTAGATATTCATATTGAATTTAAAGACACCTGCTGTTCAATATAATTATGGGGGGGGAGTAAATTGGAGATGAATAATAATCAAAAACAAACGTTAATTGCAGAACGACAAATACAGGAAAGTCCCGAGTTCTTAAGACTAAGCACTGCAGCTGCGATGGTACTCGGCTTTAAGTCCGGTAGATTTTATCGCGGTGCCAGATTGGGATGCGTTAATCTGCTTATGACTTATGCAGAAGGATGCAGTGCAAGATGTGCCTATTGTGGACTCTCACAAGTTCGCAAATATAAAACGTATCAGAGTTTTATTCGCGTGGAATGGCCCACTCATAGCCTTGAGGACATTATAACGGCTATTATGCAACGCCAGCATAAAGTCAAACGCATCTGTGTATCAATGATTACACATCCTCGCTCCCCGGTAGACTTAAAAACCACCATTCAACGTCTGAGGGAAAAACTTTCCACGCCGATTTCTCTGCTAATTGTTCCCACTCTGTTGACAAAGAATGACCTGATGGAGTTTAAACAGCTGGGAGCAGAACGTCTCGGAATAGCGATTGATACTGCAACGTCAGAATTATTTTCCCGACATCGTGGTAGCGGGATTGGTGGACCACATAGCTGGGAAAAATACTGGCAAACCTTTGAATATGGGATTGAAATCTTCGGGAGAGACCGGGTCGGGGCACATTTTATAGCTGGACTGGGTGAGACGGAACAGGAGATATGTGCTGTGATTCAAAGGACAAGAGATGCAGGGGGTTCAACACATTTATTCTCATTTTATCCGGAAGCTGGTTCTCCACTGGAGCAACTACAGCCCCCCCCTATTGGTAGTTATCGTCGTATTCAGCTCTTTCGGTATTTATGTGATAATGATATTTCTTCTTACAAAAATTTAGAATTCAATTCATCCGGACAAATCGTCTCTTTCGGGATAAACCACGAGGTTTTAGAAGAAATAATAAATTCCGGTAAGCCATTTCAGACCAGTGGCTGTCCGGATAATGAAACTGGCGAAGTGGCGTGCACCAGACCTTTTGGGAATTCTCCTCCGGGTGACAATGTGCGCAACTTCCCTTTTGATCTCAACGCAGAAGATATTTCGCGGATAAAGTGCGAGCTGGCGTCATTTTAAAATTCTGGTTGCCAGGTAACATTAATTATACTTAGATTGAATAAAGAATAATTTTAATACAAGTGATCTCCTGCAATTCTCACCTAATCAGTCATAGAAGACTTTACCGGAGGAAATAAATTGTAAGGGTCAAAGGCGGATTTGATGAGGCGCATAATTTCCTGTTCTTCTTCGTCCCCTTTTAGATAAGTAGTCAAAATCCTTGTCCCAGGGGTAACTTGCAATCTGATAATTGCACCTTTTAATTGCTCTGTTAGTGAAGAAATCTCTTTTAATAGCTCAGTTAGAGAATCTACCTGTTGATTCTCCCCCCCCAATAATGCCAGTTGTAGTTTTCCAGTCCCGGCATTTCCAAAAATACAGCTATATGTGTTGTGTTTTTTCACAATTGTTGAGACCGTTTCCAGCCATTTTACCAGATTCGAGCGCGGGATTAAAAACGAAATCAGCAGAATAACGCGTTTACTATTTCTTAATGCTTTCATAATTGAACGCCGGGCAGAAAGCCAGTTAGATGACTCCTGTGAATTTACGCTGTGTTGAATTTTATATGCATCACACTGTTGACATAAGCTAGTTACAGTAGCCATATCCTCATTCACAGCGACGGGGTGGCCATCCAGCTCTATTAATAACGTAGCCCCGGCGTCTTTTGCGAAGCCCACTTGAGTATAATCCTCTATGGCAGCAAGCGCAGCACTATCCAGAATCTCAATTATAGACGGAGTTATTTTTTCGGCAATTATTCTGGTAGCGGCGAGTGCAGCAGCTGACGGCGTGGAGAAATAAGCTGCTACTACACGTCTAGATTGCGGGAGCGGAAGTAATTTTAACAATGCCTGTATGATTACGCCCAGTGTTCCCTCTGACCCTGCAATTAACTTCGCGAGATTGTAACCAGCCACATCTTTAATTGCCTTGCGTCCGGTCTGAAGCAGCTCCCCTTCACCAGTAACCAGATGAACGCCAAATACATAATCAGCAGTAACTCCATATTTGAATGACCGTAGCCCTGAGGCATTAGTCTCAATGTCCTCTGCAATGGTGGAGATATCCATATTGTCAGGGTTAGGCGGGTAAAACAATCCCCGAGCCTCAACGGCTTTTTGCAAATCCGCATTAATAACTCCAGCTTCCACGGTTACCATTAAATTCTTATCGTCAATTTCAAGAATCCGATTCATTTTAATAACGCTGAGAATCAGAGCGTTTTCTATCGGGAAATTACCAGCAGCTGTAACCCTAACAACAACTCCACCGGGAATAATTCTTAGCCCTTCTTCTCGCGCTAATTTAACAATTTCTATTATCTGTGCTACTGAATCTGGCTGGACGACAGCTACTGGAAGTTTGTCTGGTACAAACAGCGATTCCCCTAAAAATTTAGACACTCCCCTTGCATCATAAATTAAACCATTCTGTCCTACGATTTCTTTTAGCCTGTCTATCACTTTCATTTTTTTAACCCGGTTAAAAAAGATAAACAATTTTGACCATAAATCAATCACCGTTGCAAATTCTTTTGCTTATAAAAAAAGCAAAATGCTTGCCTGAGCAAAAAGTTAGTGTGATAATAAGTTTGATGAATTTCAAACTGCATAAAAATAGATTTATCTATGGCTCAATTTTTCTCGTGCTTATACTTTTTTTACTTCATAGAATTTTAGCACAAACGGGGGGGGCAGAATTTAGCCATCGGCAGGTCAGAGTGGCTCTGGAAGCATATTTCATTGACCATAATGCCTATCCACCCTGGGAATATAAAGATTACGGCAAAAATAAACTTGTTGCGACCTTCAAAAACACTGTCCTCACTACACCTGTTGCCTATCTTACACAAATGCCCATAGATATTTTCTCCGCAGATGGTAAGCACTGGTATAGCTATTATAGTGTAACGGCAAAAAAAGAAGGCGAGAAAAACGGCTGGATACTTATCAGCGCTGGACCGGATAGAGATTATGATTGCGACGCTCCAAAGGTATATGACCCGAATACCACTTCCTCTCTGCAAATTTTAATAAAACTGGAATATGACGCTACTAATGGCACAATTTCCAATGGGGACTTGATTTCTTGCAGTGAATGGCGATTTTAAGTATAGGCAACTCTGTAACCCCTTAACAAATATATTAAAAAATTCTGAGCCAACAAGATGCAGGAGAAAAAATGAAGATAGCACTGGCACAGATTAATACAACTGTTAGTGCCTTAGAATATAATGTTGCAAAAATAAGGCACTATATTGAGAAGGCACAAGCTCAAGAAGCTAATCTCATCATTTTCCCCGAGTTGACTATCACAGGGTATCCCCCCAAAGACCTTATTGAATATCCCTGGTTTATTGAAAAAAATTTTAAAATGCTGGAGGAAGTAGTTGCCAGCAGTAAAGGGATTGGGGTGATAGTGGGCTACATTGATATGCGCTACGATAATGTCGGCAAAGACCGCTTCAATGCTGCAGCACTGATTGATGATGGCAAAATTGTCAGTCGGCATTTTAAGAGTCTCCTGCCCACATACGATGTATTTGACGAAGGCAGATATTTTGAACCTGCTAAGGAAGTTAGAGTTGCCGAATTCCGCTCCCGAAGACTGGGAATTACTATTTGTGAAGATATCTGGAATGATGAACTTTACTGGCGGCATCGCCTGTATGAATTTGACCCTGTTGAGGAACTGGCACAACAGGGCTTTGACTTGTTAATCAATATTTCTGCCTCGCCATTCTGCTTGGGTAAACGCCGAACGAAACGAGAAATGTTAGCTGCTACAGCACGGCGTTATCAGCGTCCTTTAATACAGGTAAATTTAGTCGGCGGAAATGACGAGCTTATTTTTGACGGTTGGTCAACGGTAATGAATGCCAACGGAGAAATTGTGGCACGCTGTCCTGAATTTGAAGAAGCTTTACTTCTATATGACACAGATTTACCAGAGACTTCAGAGAAAAGTCAGCTTCTGCTTGCGCCTGAATGCGCTGAAGGAATTGAACAGGTTTACCGAGCACTGGTGCTGGGTGTAAAAGACTACTGTCGCAAAACCGGGGTTAAAAAGATAGTGGTTGGACTGAGCGGTGGGATTGATTCCGCTGTTGTATGTGCACTGGCTGTGGCTGCGCTCGGGAAGGAAAATTGTCTGGGCGTGGCAATGCCCTCACGTTTCTCCAGTGAAGGTAGTCTGAAGGATGCAAGAACTCTGGCTGATAATCTTGGAATAAAATTTGAAGTAATCCCCATTGACTTAATTTATCAATGTTATCTTGATACGCTGGTGCCACATTTCGCCGGCAAAGGCTTTGATGTCACCGAAGAAAATATTCAAGCACGGATTCGCGGAAATATCCTGATGGCGTTGAGCAATAAATTTGGCTATCTTGTTTTAAGCACGGGTAATAAGTCTGAAATATCTGTTGGCTATTGCACACTGTATGGAGATATGGCAGGTGGGCTGGCAGTAATTTCCGATGTGCCGAAGACGATGGTCTATGAACTGGCAAACTATATTAACCAAAAGGAGAAAAAAGAGATTATCCCGCAGAGTATTTTGCTCAAGCCACCTTCGGCTGAATTGCGTCCCAATCAGAAAGATACAGACTCCCTGCCTCCTTATGAAATTCTTGACCCGATTATTCAAGCATATGTGGTGGAGTGTAAGAGCCTGAATGAAATTGTTGCACTGGGATTTGAACGAAGTATCGTGGCAGATGTAATCCGCCGAATTGAACAAAATGAATACAAACGCAAGCAATCTCCCCCTGGACTAAAGGTAACCAGTAAAGCTTTTGGTTTCGGCTGGCGTATGCCCATTGCCACGAGGGCAAATGAATTGGATATTAACGAATAACTCAACACATAAAGACGATGGTAAATAGCATTAAGCAAAAGACAAAAAACACTTTCAGAAATACAAAAATTTAACTAAAAGACATATCTGCATCGAATTGGTTTGTATTTCTGAACCTGTATGGATAATACCTTACTGCTGTTGCTTTGGGGCAAAAAACAATTCTAATTAGAGGTGGAAAAATGAAATCAAAAAAACTCGTCCTAATGTTAACATTTATCTTTTTCAGCACATTGCTTTGCTGGAGCGAGAACACAGTCAGGGATTTTTGTGGGATTAATGGTGTGAGCCTGTTTCACCTGGAAAAGGACCAGCAGAGATGGGAAATTGCGGGTGAGCGGCTCAAAGTAGCAGATTGGCTGGGAGTTAAATGGCATCGTTGCGATTTCTGGTGGGCAAGCATTGAGTCCAGAAAAAATCAGTTTGATTTCTCTTTTGCCGATAAAGTGGTGGATACTTTTCTGGCACATAATCGGCAGCTGATGCCAATCCTGTGTTATAATTCTGCCTGGCAACCAAATCATTCTCCCACTACGGATGAAGAACAGGCTCTCTTTGCGCGCTATGTTAATCAGGTAGTAAGTCGGCATAAAGATAAAATTAAAACCTGGGAAGTCTGGAATGAGCCGAATATCGTTCCTTTCTGGGTGCCCAAACCCAGTCCTCAGCACTATGCCAGGTTGCTAAAGCAATCTTACCTTGCCGCCAAGCAAGCTGACAAAGATTGCAAAATAATCGGCTTCTGCACGGCAGACCCAGATTACCCTTTCATTGAAGCGGTTTATGAATTAGGGGGGGGCAAGGCTTGTGATGCACTATCATTTCACACTTATAACGCTGAAAAAAATGAGTCTGTTTTTGAGCAGGAAATTTATGATGTTAAAGCCATTATGAATCGTTACGGCGACGTCCAGAAAAAAATCTGGGTGACTGAGATTGGCTTGGCGACTGGCAAAGAAGGCGGAGGAATAAAGCCTGTCTCTGAAGGGGAACAGGCAACCTGGCTGATTAAAAAATTGATTACCTCAATGAATACACGTGTTGTGGAACGTATGTTCTGGTTTACTATAAATGACTGGACAAGAGACCCAGAAGCCGAGGGACATCTGGGGGTATTTGACGTTGATTTAGTGCCCAAACCCGCAGCCTTTGCCTACCGCACATTTCTCCGTCTGCTTGGAGAGGGAGAATATCTCGGAAGTCTAAGATTATCACCTACAGCCAGATGTTTCCTGTTTCACGATAGAAAAAAGCACATCTGGGCTGTGCTTTGGACTTCAAAACCCCGGGAAAAGGTGGAACTGGTGATTGCTGAAAAAACTGTATCCGTCTACTCGCTTTATGGTGAAGCCGAAAAACGCCAGGCACAGAATAGAAAACTCGAATTAGAACTAACCCCAATCCCGTTATATGTAGAAGGAGTGGATAGTCGCTACTCAATCTTAGCCTGTATAAAACCTTTAGTTGCACCAGTTGTTGTAATTCCAGGACAACAACAGGAAATTATTCTGGATCTCAGCAACCCATTTAAATTCAAAGGAGAGCTTGAACTACTGGGCGAGTTGTCAGAGGGAAAATTTGAGCTTAAAGAACGTACTAAAAACACACCAGAAAAAGAAAAGCAACAACTTGTAGCCATAATCAGTACTGACAAACAGACAAAAACAGGCTGGAAAGAACTCAAGTTAAGAATCAAACCGCGGGACGAAAAATTAAAGATGTTGAATCAGTGTTATGCAACAATACCTGTTAAGGTAATTAAACCGGTGGAGGCTGAAATTATATTTGCCACGGATGATGCCCGCATAAAGTTACTCGGGAAAGTGAAAAATGTAAGTACTGAAAAACTCTATGGAAAAGCCCTATGGCGAATTGAACCAGCAAGCAAAGAACACAGCGAAGTAAGACGCCCTCCTGCAGAAATAAAAGGTCTTCTTCCTAACGCATTCAACCAATATGAAGCGCAACTTCAGCCTGCTTTCGGTGAACGAACGATTCACTTTATTACTCAATTCATTGTTTCAGGTGAACGGGAATATGGAGCAAAGAAACGTCTGGCTGTAATGCCATTTGTCAATAAGGCAGAATTTGTCATTGATGGCTCATTAGTAGAATGGGAGAAAATTTTGCCTGTGTCACTCAATTCACCAGACCAGCTCATTGTAAAAAGAGGAAAACACAAATGGCAGACTGAAGACCTCTCCGGAACCATTAAGCTCTGTTTTGATAAAGAAAATTTATTTATTGCCCTGGACATTATAGACGATTCGCCAATGCTAAATCCGTATGAAGGAAGTAATTTATGGCGCGGAGATGGAGCGGAAGTCTATCTGGGGTTTGCTGGACCTCGCACAGAACACTGGTATGAGGAGCAGGACTTTCAAATTGGTATTTCACCGGGGCATAATAATATTGAGCCACATTGCTGGTTATGGCAGGTCGGGAGAACTGATAGAAGACTTAACGAAGCCATCATCGCTGTGCAAAAATCTGAAAAGGGTTATACGCTGGAGGTTCAGATTCCGCTCTCGGTATTTGGCGTTGTTGATAAAATTAAACCCAATATGTTGTTAGGATTTGACGTGGCGCTAAATGACTTGAATGAGCCCACGGCTCAGGAAAAAGACTTTGTCTTAATGTGGAACGGCACAGAGATGAACTGGCGAGATCCCGCTAATTGGGGCGTGTTACAACTTCAAGAGGCTACACAACAAGCCAGATAAGAACTCCATAAATAGATGCTTATCGGTCTAAAAATTTCTATTCTAATTGGCAGTTTTTCGGGGAAAAATCATTTACCGTACTTTGACTTGGAGTTATAAGGTGAGAATATTGTCACTTTAAGGTATTCTTGAATTGATGCGTTTTTCTATTTTTGTATTTTGCCTCTGATTTGCTGTTTATTTTACTTTTGCAGACTAACTATGCTAACACTGGCAGAAGCACCGATACGAGTTGCACCAGCCTGAAGCATCTCAATGGCTTTATTACAATCACGAATACCACCAGAAGCTTTAACGCCCATTTTTGGTCCAACGACGGCACGCATTAATGCCACATCTTCTGCAGTTGCACCACCGGGACCAAAACCGGTGGACGTTTTAACAAAATGAGCGCCTGCTGCCTTGGCAAGAATGCAGGCTACAATCTTTTCTTCTTCCGTCAACATTGCAGCTTCAATAATAACCTTTACTACCCTACCCTGGGCTGCTTTTACTACAGCCAAGATGTCGTTGTAAACGTACTGATAATCACCGGCTTTTAACTTGCCAATATTGATAACCATATCTATTTCGTCAGCACCTTTAGCCACAGCATCACGAGTCTCAAACGCCTTTGCTTCGGTGGACATTGCACCCAGAGGGAAGCCCACTACAGTAGCAACCTTTACTGGGGTACCTTTAAGTATTCCGGCTGCAAGAGGCACAAAGGCAGGATTAATACACACGGCTGCAAAACCATATTCAATGGCTTCTTTACACAGATTTATAATTTCTTCATCACGAGCATCTGCCTTCAAGAGTGTGTGGTCAATAAATGGTGCCAGATTCTTACAACTAAAAGCCTTATCGCTCGGAGCAAAGCCAAGCCTCTCAGCTCCAAGTTTTATCAATTTATCAGCGTCTTCACTCCGCTTGGTAACACAAGCACCACAACCCGAACAATTTTGCGCTACAGAACTGCATAAACTTAAAGTTTTTTCTGCAGGTGCAGGGATGACTGTGCTAACTACGGATTTTTTCTGCTCCGCTTCTTCCTTACCAGTGGTTATTGCCTCCTTATCCACGGATAATTTAGCAAGCACATTTTGAACAACTTCCTGTATAATTTCCTGAAGCTCTGCGGGCAAAGAATCTTTTTCCGGCATCTTGCACCTCAAATTATTCATTAAGTTAAACGTATAGCGAAAACACTAAACCAGAAAATAATTAATCAAAAAAATCTTTTACCCCTTTTCAATCAAGGATTTATACTGTTCCGGTGTTATCAATTGAGCCAGCTCTTCTTTAAGGTTAGATGGCTTAATCTTGACTATCCAACCCTGGTCGTAAGGTGAATTTGCCACAACTTCTGGATGGGTGTTCAAGGGAGCGTTCACCTCAACGATTTCGCCACTTATCGGTGCATACAATTCAAATGCGGCTTTGACCGAGTCAATGATTCCGAAAACTTCGTTTTGTTTAACTTTTCTGCCTACTTCAGGCAGGTCAAGATTAATTATTTCACGGTTCATCTGTTCTATAGCAAATTCAGTAATGCCAACACTTACGCGGTCGTCTTCAATTTTTGCCCATTCGTGGCTTTTGGTGTAATATAAATTCGCCGGAATATTGGCGGTCATTTAAACTTTCCTCCTTTTATAAAATGGTTTGTTAACTATAACCCCCGGATGATTTTTATTATTGATAACAATACTTATTTCAGTACCGGGAATGGATTTATATTGCGGCACATAAGCCATACCAATGCCTTTGCGAAGTGTTGGAGAAAATGTACCGCTGGTAACTTTGCCAATTTGAGTTTCGTTCATCACCACCGGAGAATCCTTTCGCGGCACGCTATTATCCAGCATTTCAAAAGCAACCAATCGCCGCGCAAACTCACTGGTGGTGCTGTGCAAGAGCGCTTTTTTCCCAATAAAATCCGATTTTTCTAATTTAACGAATTTCCCCAGTCCGGCTTCCAGCGGAGTGGTAAAATTATTGAGCTCATTTCCGTATAAGGGATAACAGGCTTCCAGTCTCAATGTATCCCGTGCACCTAAACCTATTGGCAATAAACCCTTATCTTTTGTTGCCTGAAGTAAGCGCCGCCAGACACCTGGAATGCTTATAGCACTCATATAGATTTCAAATCCATCTTCACCTGTATAGCCTGTACGCGAAACTATTGCCCGCACACCTTCAATTCCCATTGAACTGAAATAATAATACTTGTTCTTTGCCAGATTTTCAGAGACAAAAGGTTGCAATATTGCCTCTGCCTGTGGACCCTGGATAGCAATCATCCCCAGCGAGATAGAAATGTCTTCTATAGTAACATCGCCAAATTGTGGGCGCTGCTGATTTAACCAGGAGAGTACTATCTCGGTATTACAAGCATTAACTACCAGCAAATAATAATCTTCCGTGCGATAGACTGTAATATCATCAATTACCCCCCCCTGCTTATTGCATAACATATGATTTAGATCAAAAATTCCGGCAAAATTACGCACAACCTGATGCTCTTCCATAATGGTGCTATAAGTCAAAGGCATCTCCCAACCAGCGAACTCTACCATTCTGGCTTTTTGCTCAACGTGCCAATCGTAAAGAATCGTGCGTTTTAATGCCATTTTTTGTCTTTTCTTTTACGGTTTGATTTGCCGGACTGAAGCGGATAAACTTCTCGCGGCAACACCGCTCCTTTATCCGCAGAACTTACCATACTGGCATACCGTGCTAAATAACCGGTTTTTATCTTTGGTGCAGGCGGCTGCCAGCGGCGGAGACGCCTGGCAATTTCAGCCTGACTTACGAGTAGCTCCAGACGGCGCCCCGGAATATCTATCTCAATAATATCGCCGTCCTGTACAATTGCAATTGGACCTCCATCCATTGCTTCTGGAGAAATATGTCCGATAGCTGCGCCACGTGTCCCGCCTGAAAATCTGCCGTCAGTAATCAGCGCTACTTCTTTATCAATCCCCATTCCAGCTACCGCACTGGTTGGCGTCAGCATTTCCTGCATACCTGGACCGCCGCGTGGTCCTTCATAGCGTATGACGATTACATCTCCGGCTTTTATCTTACCACCATAAATGGCGTCAGCAGCGTCGGGCTCGCTGTTAAATACGCGCGCCTTTCCCTGATATTGCATCATTTCTGGTGCCACTGCCGAGGCTTTTACTACAGCCCCGTCCGGTGCCAGTGAACCCCATAGAACCGCTATGCCTCCGCTGGAATAGAACGGATTGTCTACCGAGCGTATTACCTCGGGGTTTTTAATTCTGGCACCGGCAATATTCTCTTTAATTTTTTTCCCGGTGACTGTCAGCAATTCAGTATTTATTAGCCCCAGCTTAGTTAGTTCTTTCATCACGGCTGGCACTCCTCCTGCGTTGTGAAAATCTTCCATAAACACTTCTGCAGCAGGGCTTATTTTGCAGATATTAACAGCCTTACGGCTAATGGCATCAATGTCTTTCAGCGTTAAGTCAATCCCAGCCTCATAAGCCAGGGCAAGTAAATGAAGCACGGTGTTGGTAGAACAACCCAGTGCCATATCTACGGCAAAAGCATTTAAGAGTGCCTCTTTGGTCAAAATATCGCTAACGCGAATATTCCGACGCCAGAGCTGCATTATCTGCATCCCGGCTTGCTTAGCGAGGTGATACCGCGCTGCCAGGGGAGCAGGAATGGTGCCATTATAGGGCAATGCCAGTCCCAGCACTTCCAACATGCAATTCATAGAATTCGCTGTAAAGAGACCTGCACAACTCCCACAGCCAGCACAGGCAACATTTTCCAATTCATTCAAAGCCCGGAGGCTAAGTTTGCCCACCTTCACTTCAGCTATCCCTTCAAACACATCAATCAGGTCAACTTTTTTACCATTGAAATGACCTGCAAGCATTGGACCGCCACTGATAAAAATGCTTGGCAGATTCAGCCGCGCAGCTGCCAGGAGCATTCCGGGAATGATTTTATCACAATTGGGGATAAACACCAGTGCATCAAACGGATGTGCCATTGCCATTACTTCAACGGAATCAGCAATCAGCTCCCGACTGGCAAGCGAATACTTCATCCCGACGTGATTCATTGCAATACCATCACAAACACCAATAGTGGAGAACTCAATGGGTGTCCCGCCAGCCATGCGAATACCGGCTTTAACAGCCTCAGCAATTTTATCAAGATGAATATGCCCCGGAATTACTTCATTATAAGAATTTACTACACCAACGAGCGGACGCGATATTTCT
Organism: uncultured Candidatus Sumerlaeota bacterium; assembly: GCA_964428255.1. GTDB lineage: Bacteria > Sumerlaeota > Sumerlaeia > MWCT01 > JAGHBZ01 > CAYRXI01. The sequence goes on along the minus strand of CAYRXI010000006.1, from coordinate 6,330 downwards.
TCATCAGTCAAACCAGTAGCTTTCATCAGGGCACGATGTGGTGCTCGTTCCAGCCCTTGTTTCATCACCTCACTACGCATTTCCTGTCGTTTCATCTTGAAACTCCGATTTTTTTACGATTTAGTTAGTTATATTTAATAAATATGTTCTTAAAATGACAATTAGTTGTTTCATTTTCAAGTGGAATTTCATAAGCTACTTGTATTAAAAACTCGGTAACAATAAAGGGTTAACAGCTTTACTCAATGTCAGTTATTGATAATAGAAAAATATTTGAATATCCACCTTCTCTGGACTTATCAGTAGTAATGATTAATTACCGGATGCGGCAGCATTTAGAACAATGCTTACCTTCAATCTTTAATCAGAAGCATCAGTATTCCTTTGAGATAATTCTTGTTAATAAACCAAGTGAAGATGGGACAGCGGAATTTATCCGGCAAAGCTTTCCTGAAGTTAAATTGATAGAATACCAACGCTTTGGGATTGCCGAGATGCGAAATGTAGGAATTCGTCACTCTGCTGGGCGTTACGTATTAATGCTGGATGCAGATACCATTCTGCTGAAATCTGCATTTGATAGAATGGTGGAATTTATGGACACACATCCAGATGTGGGAGGAGCTGGCGCTAAAACATTACGCCCCGACGGTTCACTTGAATACAATGCCAAACGCTTTTATACCCTGACAACAATCCTTATGCGACGCACGCCACTCGGACGACTTTTCCCTGAAAATCGCTGGAATAGACAGCATCTAATGTTAGATAAGGACCATAATCAGCTCTTTGAATGTGATTGGGTGGCTGGCGCTTGTTATTTAATGCGGCGTAAGACCATTGAACAGATTGGAGTATTTGATGAAAATTTTTATTTTGGCTTTGAAGACGTAGACTGGTGTTATCGGGCAAAAAAAGCAGGCTGGAAGATAATGTATATACCATATCCAGCCATTATTCACTATGTCCAGCGTTCCAGTGCAGGAAGCTTCAATCGGATGGCATGGGAGCATCTTAAAAGCGGATTACGTTTTTATTTAAAAAATTATGTTAAAATTGCAAAATAGAAATCATCGTTACTATTCTGACAAAAAGCAGGCAAAATTTAGTAGGCTTTTTAAATAAACAAATTCATCATAAATAGAAGACATAGTATGAACAAATATGTTTCCATAATACTACCTGTATTCAATGAACGGAAAAGCGTTGGAAAAATCCTGGAAGAAATAAATAAGATTAAGCAGGAGAATGATAGATACGAGGTAATCTTGGTGGATGATGGGTCTTCGGATGGGCTGGAGCATGAAAAAATTCGTCCTCTGGTAGACCAGCTACTTGTGCATCCTCACAATATAGGATATGGTGCTGCTATCAAGACTGGTATGCGTCATGCTAATGGTGAAGTTATCGTTATAATTGATGCTGATGGCACCTATGCTGTGTCTGATATCCCACGACTAATTGAGAGATTAAAAAACTGCGATATGGTTGTGGGTGCCAGGACTGGAGAAGTTGTTAAGATACCGCTTCTACGTCAGCCGGCAAAATTTGTGTTAACCAAATTAGCTAATTATCTTGCCGGTGAAAAAATTCCAGACCTTAATTCGGGGCTTCGTGCCTTCCGAAAAAAAGATGCAGAAAAATTTTTGCATCTTTTACCGAGGGGATTTTCATTAACTGCTACACTTACACTGGCTTACCTTAGCAGTGATTTACTCGTAGAATACATACCCATAAATTATCTCCCGCGTGTAGGGAAATCCAAAATCCGCCCCCTATATGATACTCAAAATATTTTACTGACAATTTTGCGCACCATAGTTTATTTTAATCCCTTGAAGGTTTGTGTTCCTCTAAGCTCGATACTGGTAATTCTGGCAATTCTGGTGTTAGTCATTAGCGGTTTGTTTACTCCCAGAATAATGGATGGCACTGTGGCTGTTCTTAGCCTCACTGCGGTGCAAGTCCTGGTAATAGGGTTGTTAGCCGATTTAATTGTCCGGCGTAGTGGCTGAACAGCAAAAGGCATTAGTAAAAGGACAATGAATAAGACATTATATAAAGCATTGGTGCTATTTGCGATATCAACTATCCTCTCCTGCACCAGTAAGGAAGAAAAAATCGCCAGGACCAAAGAGAAACCCGCTGATATTGTGTTGAAGTTTTACACTGCACTTCAAAAAGGCGACCGAAAACAAACTCGTTTATATGTGACTGATAAATATCTTGGAACAACTGCTAAAGTTCTACCAGCTATTGGCAATACAGTTCTTGAAGTTATGATTGTCACTGAAGAGCTAATGGCGAAAGACGCTGAATACAAAATTATAAATGAGGAAATAATCGGAGATAAAGCAGTTGTTGTAGTTGAAAGAACATTTAAACCACAAAAACTAGTCTCCAATATGCCCGTATACTTATATTTTGATAAAGACGGCTGGTATATTGTGCGCATTGGTGGTGAAGCGCCCTGGCTGTCCAATACCAAATAGTCTTTTTTAGCAAAGATAATTCTGTTGATTGAACATTCTAAGAACTCCATTTTTCTTATTGCGTTCCAGTGTGTACCTCTGCTAAACCTAAGGTCTTTCTAAATCATCTTTAGCTTAAACCAAATTTTATGATTTAATTTTTTTAAACAAGTAAGAAAGGAGAAAATAATGAAAAAAGTAAACTTTACTGCTTGGTGTAGAGTGTTAATTTTTATCACCCTGTGTATTCTGGTTCCGCAGGTTAAAGTTACAGCTGAGGTTAAAACTGCAACTGACCGCACGTTCGTCAGGTTAAGTCCTGACTTGAGAGAAAAAGCCGTCACGCCCAGAGATGAAGTTATCCTCGTGAGTATACTGGTCAAAACAGGCACAGTTGTGGAAGACCTGATGCTACGTTATGCCATCAGCAGACCCGTGGGTGAACTACAGTGGATTACCGGTGAGGTTTTGGATAGAACCCTGATTAAATTAGCCAGTATTACCGGTGTTCTCTCTATAATCTCTACTGAAACTTACCAACCGCTGAAAGACCCTTTAGACGAAGAATTAAAAGCCAGTCGTAAATCTTTATCTGCTAAAGAGATTAACACTATCCTTAAAAAAGGTGGGAAAAGCCTGTTAAGACAAAGATTCAATGAGCTACAACCAACTACACCAGATATAGACAATCAAAATATTCCAATAACGAGCAATTCCTCAGAGACTGATTTACTTAAGAATCAGCAAGTGAAGAATATTCATAAAGCACCGCAAGCCTGGGCAAAGGGATATACTGGTGCGGGATTAGTAGTTGGTGTAGTTGATACAGGAGTGGATTTTGCACATCCGGATTTGCAGGGAACCCAAGCTAGAGTAAGTGGTGGTCCATATGATGGGTGGCCCTTTGCTTATGACACCATCTCAGGTATAAATTATATATTTGATCCGACTTATACCGTTGGACCGAACACATATTGGGATCTTTTTCAAAACACCTGGTATGCCCATACCTTGCCGGTGACAAATGTTAATCGCGCAGGTGGTGTCTGCACTGCTAATCTAAAGATTGATTATGGAACCGAAGCCGGCTGGAACTCCGGTGGTTTTGCCTTTCACCTGGAATGATACATCAAAAAGCGGGCAGTATCGTTATACAGTTCATCCGGATTATTACTTATTATATGCTGGATATGTACTAAGGCTTGGCTATGCTTATAGTTATATTGCTCCCCCTGCAGTACTTGTTGTGGATGAAACAACTCCTGGAGTGTACGATACAATATACGTTGACGTAAATTTTAATCAGGATTTCAGAGATGATAAACCGATGAGAAAGGGCAACGAACTGGCTGGAGCAGATATACGGGACGCTGCTGGTAATCCAGGGCGAGATGGTGTCTGGGACTTATCAGCAGGTATGTTGAGCTGGA
>CAYRXI010000006.1:0-2419 GCA_964428255.1 uncultured Candidatus Sumerlaeota bacterium | reverse complement strand
GGTATTAATCCCCCCCCTGGTTTGGAAGCTCTCTATCCTGGCCAGTCACTCATTCCCCTCCAGGGTAGATTACTTTGCTTTATCGGTGATTCTGAGACTCACGGCACCAATTGTGCCAGTGATATTGCGGCACAAATGGTAATTTCCGACCCCTATTGTAAAGGTCCTATAAATCAATTATTTGCCGGCGGTAGTAGTGTGGGTGGCGTAGGCGGACCCGTTCTGGCTGGAATGGCACCACAGGCTAAAATCGCCGCTTTTCAGAATGGATTTAATTTGCCTTTTTTTGCCTGGACGCTAACAGCTCTGGGATTTGATGGTGTTCCAGAAACGGGTGATGAAGTTCACATTTGCAGCAATTCCTGGGGAGACAGCTCAATCATTAATGATGGCTGGGATAAACAGTCGCGCTTTGCCCAATATTTAAATAATAACTTTGCACCCCAGACTACTTTTGTAGTTTCTACAGGTAATGGCGGACATGGCTATGGCACAGATTGTTCACCAAACGGTACTACATTTATTCAAGTTGGTGCCAGCACCTCGTTTGGCAGTTTGAGGATTTTTGAATATGTCGGGGTCAATCAATTTGTCTGGGGTTCAGTTATTCCGTGGTCAAATCGTGGACCGGGTATGACCAGTGATATTGCACCGGACGTTGTTGCAGTCGGCGCTTTTGGTACTGGTGCTAATCCTCTCAATATCATCCCGATTTATTATAACTATTGCACCGGGCAAGCAGCATACGATTACTTCGGCGGGACTTCTATGTCTACTCCGGTTGCAAGTGGAATACTGGCTCTGGTATATCAGGCATTTTTAAATAATACTGGAAGATATCCCACCTGGCAAGAAGCTAAAACTCTGCTGGCTAATGGGTCTCAGGACCTGGGCTATGATGTCCTCACCCAGGGCTCGGGAAATTTAGATGCCGACCGCTCTACTGACATTGCAGCCGGCATTACTAATGCCATTTATCCACCGCAGTGGAACCCGGGTGATTATCACGGATCGAAATACGAATCTTTCCCCTCCATAATGTTCCCCGGAGAAAGCTCTCAACAAACATTCTACTTGGTCAGCCCAGCAAAATCTGCTTCCAGAGCAGATAAAACCGTTTACAACATAAAAGATACCCAACTAACACGGGTCTCTGAAGATACTTTTGACATCAGTTTTGCCGCAGGAAATCCCTCTGATTTTAGAACGCCAACATGGGTGTATGATTTAACCAATCGTATAAATATGTATGACCCTGACCTAATTCGTGCAGAGGTAGTCTTTCCTTTTAATGTGTTTGATGCTGGTGAAGACTATAGTTACGACAACCGCTGGCGAGTGCTAATTTATGACTGGACAGATTTAAATGGCGATGGTAATTTATGGACCGACAATAATGGTAACGGTATAGTTGACAGTGGAGAAATTGACATAGACCCGATTACGGGGAAATATGAATATAATCGCATCACTATGGGTTACAATACCGGCAATTATCTGGAAGCTAGCATCGGACGTGATACCATTTCTCGCCGTCACAATGGTATATTCCTGGGACTACAGCGACGAACTGGAACTGCCGCGGTCACTTTAAAGGTTCGCATTACTTATTATAAAAAGAGCGATTGGAACTGGCTTACTGTAAATCCGTCACAAATTGAAGTTACGCCAGGTGGAAAAGCCACAATTAATGCTACAATTAGCATTCCTTCCGATACTCGCCTCGGTATCTACCAGGGAGCAATAGAAGTAAACGATGGGGTTAATACCAGTATTATTCCGGTGGTTGTGAATGTGGCAGCAAAATCACCGAACTTTGAGTTCGGTGCCATCTCGCTTGATGAACCAATCGGCAACCTGCCCTATGATAATGGACATCTCTCTGGTGGCTTTTACTGGACTTGGCGCTACGAATCAGGTGATTGGAAACTGTTCTTCTACGATATCGCACCTGATAAAGTCTCTCCGGGAGAGATCATAGTCGTTGATACCAGATGGAAATACTCCCCAACTGATGTAGACACCTGGATATTTGGACCAGTTGAGGATATATATTCAATGACTGACCCCGAGTTCTTCGGTCCGTATTCTACTGAATTAATAGGTGGTAGTAATGACACCTACATCGGCGCGGGGACATTTCTATTTGACACAGCTACGGGTGGACCACGTGAAATCGTCAGTGCTGAGCTACGTAAGGGACTGAATTTCATTGCCCTTCACAATGTTCTCTATGCTGGTGCTCAGCATGGTGAGCCAATTGTTGGCAGAGCATTTAAAGTTAAAACCTCGCCTTACCCTGTATTAAAATATGGCTATAGCGGAACCTGGCAGCAAACTTTTATCAGCGACCGCGATATACCAGAAGGACTAAGGGCTTCTGCTTTTGGACTATCTCAGCCGCTTTATTTTACTGAAC
>CAYRXI010000005.1:27928-47767 GCA_964428255.1 uncultured Candidatus Sumerlaeota bacterium | reverse complement strand
GGCAGAATTCCTCTGTGTCTCTTGATTCTAAATCAGTTTTTTGCAAAACTGCTGTTTAATTTAGATCAAGAATGTCAGTTTGTTTTTATTACACCAGTCAATATCCTCTCAGCAACAGCAAACATCAAAGAACCTTCTCCTGAAGTAGAAAAAAACAAAGAATTTCTAAAACAGGATTATAAATGGAATTTCGATGAAAAGCCATATCAAAGGATTCCCAAAATTCGGAGCTTCTATTTTTCAATAAATATCAATTTGCAACGTTATATTGAATTCGCACAGCGAGATCATGAAATTAAATCAATTGATGAACTGCGTCGTTTTGTGTTGGATAATTTGGATCATTAAGTTCGTGAGTGCAGCGTGAAACTTAGAGAAATTTCAATCAAATATAATTATGACAAGATTGAAGAAATCGCTAATGTTTTGTCATTCATTGGACAATTCACCTGTTTGACGGACCTTCCATATAAAGCTGCTTACCCGATTGAAACCTTATGCAATAAAACAGGCACAATTGAATCTTTGGTTATACTAGCTGCAGCCCTGTTCAATATACTTGGTCATGATTGCATAATTATAGAAAGCAGATTAGAAGATAGGACCTCTGAAATCGGATTAGCGGTAGGGAATGCTGCTCCTTATAAAGGCAACTTCTTTGAAGAATCTGATATAGGAAAGGTTTATTTCTATTACCGTGCAGAATATAAAATCGTAGATCAGGAAAAGAGTTTAATTAATTTTCATTTGGGGGAATTTGTTTTCCCTTGTACATTAGCAAGTTACACTCCAGTATATATCTAAACTCGATGGGTTGCAAAAATAACTTTGGTAGTGTCATAAAATTTTGGAAAATTAGTTTACCACACAAGATTTGTTTAGTTAAATTTTCCCCTCATTTCAACTGATTGATTTAACCTCTTTAGATTGCTCTTTCATAATTTTGCCGCAACCATTATATTCAATGGGTTCTACATGTCCACTAATCCGATTTACTCGGATTATTCTGACTGAAAGCTTTCTATAGAATATTATTTTTGCACTACTTTTAACGGACAAATCTTCCTTATCTTTTATCCGCCGATGATAACAAGAAAGTAGCTTGCTTATGCCTTTCTTTCTTCTTTTTGTTTCCATATATCGGTGATTACAATATAATGTTCAACCACGCTGTTGAATCTTTGCCGGCGTCACTTGTTTCAACAGTTGAAGCGTTCAGCATTACGGGCGTTTCTTTCTGCTCTAAAAGTTGCCTCTAATTTCTTCTCTACCCTCTCTGCTTTACATCCTATTCTCTTCACAACTGACCATTTCTTCTAAACTTCCTTCTTGCTTTTATACTAAAACTGGCTTACACTCTAAATGGTTTGTTTACTTGGGGTTATCTCCTTTCTTTAAGTAAAAAAGGATAAGCCTTACTATTCCACCAAATTCGGGACACTATCCTTTTATAGATATTATGTTTCTAATTTAACGATTAAGTGTCAGGATTAGAGATGAAACGGGTTCTGTTCTGCTTTTTAATAATTGTCCTGGTGGTAGAAGGGAGTTACTGCATTTATCGGCTTCAGAAGAATGGCTATGGCGTTAAGAATATTATTCTGCCGGGTAAAGAAAAAATCCCTGGGGGACTCTTCTTATTAATTTACTACGATACGGAACTAAAGGAGCTTAAGAAAATCTGTTATTACGATAAGGGTTTAAATCTAAGAATTCCAGAGGATGATCTCCCCGGAGCCGAGATTCGGAGCTGGTATTTTTCCTGCCGACTTTTAGGAAAGATTAAGGTGGAGAAAGCCGGCAAATATGACTTTTCTCTGCGCTTTAAGGATGGATTGGTGCTGTACTGGGATGGTTTAAAAGTAGCAGATTACTGGGATAATAGAAACTGGACCGTAAAAACCATAACCGGAATTGAGCTGACGCCCGGATGGAGGAGCATTGAGATATGTTTAAATTCGTTTACGTACGGGAGTGGTGTAAAAATCCAGTGGCGCAAACCCGGTGAGAATAATTTTAGCCCGATTACTATAGATGAATTGAGTCCTGAAATTATCAGCAGAATAACTCCGATTTATAGCAATTCAGCCTTTCATTAAAAAAGTAAAGAAAAACATTTTTAGATGGCTGTTCAGTCACATAGAAGAGACGCCAATATAGTATATTTATTGCTGGTTGTTAGCGGCACGCTGCTAGGATGGGGCTTTTATCAACAGTATAAAAATGACTTTAACCTAACGCAAGCCATTACGCGCGCTAATCCTACCGGCAATGCTACAATTTTACTATGGGAATACACTGGCACACCACTAAAACCGGGACAATTGCTTCGGATAAAGGCGCGTTATTTATACTATGGACCCAGCGGAAGAATACGAATAGTGATATATGAAGACCGGGATGGCGATGGAGTCCCCGAGACAGAGTTGTATAAAGGAAGAATGGCTGAAGGAAATGACCATTTACACTGGTTTGAAGAACAGGTAAAAGTTAAGGAAGAGTGGTCCTCTCGAATATTTATTGGTTTAGAAAGTCCGCCGGAAATTAAGACTTTCTGGGCAGAGAAGGAGTACTGGTGGTTTTCACCATTGAGCTCAACTTTTTTTTATAATGCTTCCGGAAGCAATAAGTTTGAGAAGGGCAATTTCCCTTTGACTTCGGAGCTGTGTGTATACGTTGAATCACCTGTGGATGCTTCAGAAAGGCGCTATAAAATACTATACACCGCTGGTGCGGGCTTGTTTGTCTTATCTCTGATATATTCCATTTACCGGCGTGTAACTATTGCTCCGTATCTGGCGTTAGTGGTGTTGGTCCTGATATGGCGCTGGTTGTCCGGTCTGGCGCCGACCTCTCAGCGTTGGTCTGGCTTCTTTTTCCCGCGGATGCCGAATTACTGGCTGTGGGGAACGCATCTTCTCACCTTACTACTCTGTGTGCCATCGGTTTCCTGCAAATTTTATGACTGGTTAAAAGGACTGGCGAGCTGGTGTCAGCGAAAAAGTGGCACTTTTTCACGCGCTTTGTTTTATTTGATTCTAATTTGCGGGGGGGGATATGTCTTCTGGTCCTGGCGCAGTAATGCAATTTATGGAGATGGCTATGGACCTTTGTCTATGGGCTATGAGTATCACAATCCGCTGGCAATCGTGCTTTATGATTTATATATGAAAGCCGTGCGCTTGTTTTTCCCGCAATTGCTTAATGATTGGACCAAAAGCATTCCGATATACTCAACCCTGTGGGGAATGATATTTTTGTTCGTGCTGATAAAATTAAGTAAAAACTGGGGCAGGAATGCCGTAGAGAAGTGGCTAATCTTTCTCGCCCTGCTGTCGCTTCCTGCCATTGCCCAGTTTTTCGGCTACGCTGAAGTGTATGCGTCAGTTATTTCCCTATCGCTATTTGTACTGCTGTTGTTCAGAAAACATTTAGCCGGAAAGGTATCAATCGTTACTTTTAGTAGCGGGGCATTCTTTAACTATCTGCATCACCTGTCTACTGCCGTGTTTTTCCCGCTGGTCGCAGCCGGGTGGTTCCGCTATCTGGCACAACTCCGCGGTGGAATTTTCAAGCGTGGCTGGCTTGGTGTGAAAGCAATTTTAATTACCCTCTTCATTGCCATCTTTATCTGGGCTCAATGTTTGTTTTTCCTTTTATTACTTCGTTATGACTTTGATCTGAGCCAGTATTGTTTTAAAATAAATCAATATGGGCTGGAATTTCTATACGGAGGTAAATCTCATCGCCTGAAAAACTCCTTTTTATTGAACACTCAGAGTATAGTTTATCCTCATATTTATATATTGGGCAGTTATTCTCATCTCAGTCAGACCTTTGCTGAATGGATGTTTCTGGCTCCTCTCGTGATACCGCTATTTTTAGCCCTGTGCGTGCTCTGTCTCGGGAAAATATTAAGAAATTTTACCTGGCTTTCTCTGGCGTTAACAGGCTGGTTTCTTATTATTACTGCCCTATTGGTTTCTCCGCTATATCCATATCCCAAAGACTGGGATTTATTTTCTCTGCACTCGGTCGGGCTTCAATTTATTGTGGTACTTCTGGCGAGCAATCTAATCCGGAGTAAGTGGAGGCGCTACCTGCTCATAACTTTAATTGTATCGCAATGTCTCTGTACGTTAGCCTTCATATATTACAACCATTTTTGCGGTGTCCCGCTTGGTCAACGTTTCTTTGGCTTTTTTTGATTCAATCATCTGAAGACAAACCAGTCATCCAGACGGGTGTGTTTCCAGGGGAAGGCCGGAACTGTGGCGATATTTGAAAATGGTCCATTGAGCAGTGCTTCTGCTTTGCTATTTGGAGTGTGTCCGGGGAAGAGTCCACTATAGCTGAAGATTGTAACACCAGGAGCGCCGAGATTGCGACTGATAGCAATTTGCTGGACGACGCCCGCAGCCGAGTTAGTCCCGGCATTTATGCCCGGAAATATATAGCGCCCATAGGCATTCTGTATGGCTGACCGAGCTTGCTGGGTAAAGGTATTCATATCGGTGGTATAAATCATCGGTGTCGTAGCATCAATAATACCGCGTTGCAACCAACCGCGACTATCCTGAAAATAATTTGCATATCCCGCAGTATAATTGCCCAGAACCGCACAACTGCAGACAATATTGGCGCGGATTCGCGAGGCACTGGTATATGTGTTTTCAACAAACAGCGAAATGTGGTCGCGCTTCCATTGTGCCCATTCGTTCGGGAGTTGAGATGGTGACCCACCGTATTTCTCCTGAAAGCGCGCCACACTTATCGGATTATAAGAATAGTCACCAACCTCTGAGGGATAGCGGCAGTAATCATAATGCACTCCATCAACATTATAATTCTGCATAATTTCTACAAATACATTATTGAGATGTGCCTGAACTTCGGGAATGCAGGGGTCAATAAAAGTATACCAGTATGACCACCAGTCACGGGGCCACATCACCATGCCATTTATGTCGCACATAAACCACTCCCTGTGGGTATTCCAGAGCTGATTGACTGCTGGTGGCGGAGGAATTGTTTCTTTCCAGGCAGGGAAGATATTAACCCACGCATGAATTGTCAAATTACGTTCGTGAGCTTTCTGGACTGCCACTGCCAGAGGGTCCCAGCCCGGGTCGGTGCCCAATGTGCTCGGGTCAGTACCGGTAAGCTCCCACGCCCAGGGCTCATATTGCGAGGGGTAGAAGGTGGTTGCATTCCCACGCACCTGAAAGAGTACCACATTGAAATGATAATTGGCTGCATTTGTCATTATTCGCTCAACATCTGTCGGAGAGACGTAATCCCACCGCGTAACCCAGAGTGCTCGCCACTCAATCGCAGGATTGGGCGCCGGTGTCGGGGTAGGAGTACCGGTTGGTGTAGGTGTGGGAACTGGTGTCGGGATGTCCAGCGCATACGAAAGACGCGCCATTGATAGCGCAGTAGTACTATTCTCCGACGCCCGATTAATCACATAAATTTTCTTGTTTTGCGTATCAATAGACAGCGAGCCACGATTCCCGGCAGTCACTCCCGCTGTGGTTAAATCAAGAGTTGCTACAAGGGTAAGCCTTCCCGTGGCAGTATCTAACTCAAATAACTCCACTTTAACCGGACCGCTGGTGCCACTTACTGGTGCTTCTACTGCTACTACTGGACGATAGCCCGGAGTAAAATCAAATTTAGCATCATAACATCTATAAGTAGTATCATTGGCATCGCTTTTCCATTCATACTCTCCGGTCTCAGGGTTATATTTGAACACACGTAACCGACCAATGCCCCCAACGACATCACAGCCCACAACCCATTGTGGTGGCTGATTATCTTCCACAGGAGACAATCCCACACCAGCCTTGGCAGCGCCCGTAGGACTGAGCGATAGACCAGTAATACTTCGCCAGGGACTGAATGATGTACACTCAGCATTGTCAGCCTTCCAGATAACAATCGGACCATTATTCGCCGAGCCCGTAGCGCCAATGTAGGTATTCTCGCCGGAGCCCACTATAGAGAGGTTGCGGGAAAAAGGAAACTGATTCCCCGGAGCTGCAACATTGACAATGAATCCATTAGTAACCGAGGGGGTTTTCCATAAGGGGAGATATGGAGTATTGTCAGAAAGATAGATGTTACCATTGGGCGCCACACCAATAGCAAAACCTGACAGGTCAACCAATGGCGGTGATGACTCTAAACGCGTTAACGTTACTGAACCGATATATTCACCATTATCTTTATTATACCGTTCAAGTGATAAATCTGTGCCGTAGTTTGAGACGATAATTTCCTGCGCTACGGGGTCGAAAATAGCAGAATTGATGTCTTTGGTTTTCTGGTCATAGAACGTCACTGCCCAGTCCAGCGTTAAGGTAGCTGCAAGGACAAATGAAGTTATGCAGCTCAAGAGAGTTATAAGGATATTGGTTTTCATTTTGGACATATGAATTACCTATGAATATTTTTTATTCCTTAGATTTTCTCATCATTTCAACATACAGCTCAAGCATCAACGAGGCATTTTTATGCCAGTTGTCGTGGGAATTAATCAGTTCAACATTTTTTTCAGCAAAGCGCTGCTTTAGTTTTGGATGGTACAGAACGTAGAGTATCTTTTCTGCAATGGCGGGAGGCGATACTTCTGAAAGTAAAAAACCATTTACCCCATCCTGAACCCTGGGACGATATGCCGGTAGGTCTGCCAGAATTGGCAGACAACCACAAGCCATTCCTTCCAGCACACTGATTGACAACAAATCAGTTTCAGGCACAGAGACAAAAACATCTGCCAGATTGAGAAAAATCGCCATTTCCCGTGACGAGAGGTAGTCTGAGATAAAGCGTGTATATTCCGCAATTCCGAGTTCATTAGCCAGCATCTTCATCTGTTGCTCGTATTCTGCTGTGCCTGCGCCTCGCAGAAAAATGAAATATGCCGGGCGAGATGCCTGTTGCTTCACCAGTGCTGCGCTGCGAACGATATGCTCAATTCCCCAGTAAGCCTGCATCTGACGCACACTGATTACTATCATTGCTTCGGGAGGAATCTGGAGCCGTTCTCGCAGTTGCTGAACCTCGGTAATATAACCGGGGTGGAAGATTTCTGTGTCCACTCCCCAGGAAAAACACCTGACCTTTTGCGGAATAATGTTGAATTCTTGAGCCAGATACTCAGCTAAATTGACCATATTGGTTGTTATAACATCTGCGCGATTTAAAGCTGTGCGAACAATCCATTGTGCAAGGCGTGAGCGTTTGGGCCAATCAAAGATGTCATTTCCCCACGGGGTAAGTATTTTTGGCGCCTGTAAACCTGACCACACTGTAGCCAAGCCATATCCCATAATTTCAATGCCATGAATAATATCCGGCTGAATCCAGTGAAGAACTTGCCGATAAGAAATAAATTTAAAGACGTTGTTGCCAAAAGGTTTAGGAAAAACCTTAAAGGCAAGGACTTTGGTTAGCAAACTCATTTGCGGGTGAATAAGCTTGATGCCGTCAATCTTTGCACGCACGGGGGGGTCACTCAAAACAAAGACCTCCAGATTCGGCTGTTTGGCGAGAAAACTAAGCCACCGCTGGGTATGAGGATTATCTACTGTCGCAAGTAATGCCAGTCGCATAATGAGTACTATTTCTTCCTCTAATATTAATAAAACTACATCTGCCCTCTCAGATAATTAATTTTCTCAACAAAACATTATAATTTCAAATGAGTATGTTATCTATTACTTTCAGTACTATGGTAAGATTTTATCTCTATAACTCACAGTTGCTTATGGGGCATAAAATAAACTAATATAGCAACATTAAATAAAGAAGTGCCTCAAAACAAGCAGATTTAATACAAAAAGAGCTGTACCTGTAGCTATCAGAAGTAACTGTCTAAAGATATATGAAAAATAAGAATTAAGAAAAATTATTACAGGAAGTGAGGGGTAAGTGTGGTAAAAAAACAACCATATACTGGAGGTGTCTATGAAACATGAGTTGAAAGAAATTTTTCTCAAACAATGGGAGAAATACTTTAACGGTGCGAATCTACCCATTGTTTTTTATTACACAGATGAAGAAGTTGTGCCTGAACCTTCATTGCCAGCTACTGAACCCTGCTTTATAGCCAGGCTGTCAGAGGTTATGGCAGGCAAGGCGCTGAGATTTAGCGTCAATTCAATCGGTTGTCCTGGCGGGAAGCGATACCTGGGCTTTCCCAGTGTAATTATGCCAAACTTTGATTACTTTCTTTCCTGTGGCATTCCGGGTAAATTAGAAGGTGAGCGTTATCTAAAAACTACGGAGCTAGTTACGCGGCGGATGGCAAAAATCCCACAGTTCAGTGCCCCTAAAGAATTCATCGTGTTCAAACGCTGGGATTTATTAAATAATACTGATGAACCAGAAGTTGTCATATTTTTTGCCACGGCAGATGTCCTGGCTGGACTGTATACTCTGGCTAATTTTGATGAGGAAGAAACTGATTGCGTGATTGCGCCATTTGGCGCCGGATGCGCTACGATTGTGCAATACCCTTACCTGGAGAGGGACTCCGCACGCCCGCGATGTATTATAGGAATGTTTGACCCGTCTGCCAGACCCTTTCTGCCAGCTAATGTTATCAGTTTCTCTGTGCCGCTCTGCAAGTTTGTACGAATGATTGATAATATGGGCGAAAGTTTTCTAATTACAAAGAGCTGGGATAAAGTCAGAAAGCGCATTACGAAGGATAAGTAAAAAATATAATTACAAGTAAAACGTCTCCCGCTCTAAAAAATGTTCGGTCCCATAAAAATGAAACATTTCTGGATAGGTGTACTGACGATCTTTGTGCTTTTTATCTCCAACTACGGATTTTATACATATCGCTCCTTTTTACATGATGATGCGTTTATAACGTTGAGATACAGCCACAATTTTATCAATGGAAAGGGAATTGTATGGAACGCTGGAGAATATGTTGAGGGTTATACCAGTTTTTTGTTTTTGTTACTTACAAGCGTTCTGGGGAAATTGGGAGTTGATTTACTCACAAGCGCCCGTCTGATTGGTTTAGTCTCGTATTGTGGAATTATCATCTGCTTTGTGCTGTTCCTGAAGCGATTTTACTCCATAAAATATCCTGCATTTTTTTGGTTCATTCCTGTGATGCTGACTGCCACCTCATATCCTTTAATAATCTGGTCGCT
Organism: uncultured Candidatus Sumerlaeota bacterium; assembly: GCA_964428255.1. Taxonomy (GTDB): domain Bacteria; phylum Sumerlaeota; class Sumerlaeia; order MWCT01; family JAGHBZ01; genus CAYRXI01. The sequence goes on along the minus strand of CAYRXI010000005.1, from coordinate 38,585 downwards.
GGGAGGTTTGGAAACGTGTTTATTTGCTTTATTATGTTTCATTGCTCTGGGCGTGTTTTCAGAAGTTATAAATACCACATCCCGCGCGGGTTTATTCGTTGGAATTTGTTTCAGCCTCTTAGCAATAACCCGGCCTGAAGGCGTGTTATTCTTTTTGATAGCCTGTTTGTTTATTCTAACTAAGCGAAGTGGTAAAAAGATTTATGGTTTTGGAATCGTTTTTCTTCTGACCTTTGGAATTATTTTCGGAAGTTATCTGTTATGGCGAGTTATTTATTATGGCACATTGCTGCCCAATCCTTACTTTGTAAAAACCGGCTTTGACTTATGGAAACTGGCATCCGGTATAAAATACTACCGGGAATTTTCACTTACCCCCCCCTATTTAATACCTTTGGTTGCTCTGGGTGCTGGTTATGTGTATCTAAAAAAGAAACTGGAGGATAAATTCCTGTATTTACTCTGTTGTATTGTGGGTTATGTGTTTTATGTTCTGACAGTTGGGGGGGACCATATGCCAGCATTCAGATTTTTTGCTCATCTTATACCAATTCTTGCACTTGCAGTATTTCATATTCTGAAGACCGGCGTCATAAATTTGCAGCTTGCTCTTCTGCTGGTGATAGTCACTATAAGTTTGCAGGTCATTGTTCCAGGCAAGGCATTAAAACAGGCAGAGAAAATGGATGCAGCAGCCTTTGTAGGAAGTATAGTGGGGAAATACATTGCACGGACATTCCCGCCCGGCAGTCTTATCGCCTTGAATACTGCAGGCTCCACCCCTTATTACGCGATAAATATGCAATTTATTGATATGCTGGGGTTGAATGATAAAACAATTGCTCGCCGAAAAACTACCAACCGAGTTCTTCCCTGGCAATTTGCCCCGGGACACGAGAAAGGCGATGGTAAATATGTGCTTTCACGAAGTCCGGACTATATAATAATCGGCTATGCCGAGGGGAATTTGATAACTCAACCTATTTTCTTATCTGACCTGGAAATAGGACAGGAGGATTCCTTCTACGCTAATTATCAGTTACAGGAGGTTAATCTTGATGTCTCACAAATTCCAGGTTATCAAAATTATACTGCTACTGCATCGGGGACGTTAACCTTCCGCTACTATAAGAGAAAAAATTAAACGTAAAATTCCGTTCTATCAATTTTGTTTGAACTGCTGGGCAGTCAACTTAACTTTGATTTTTTTTTGCGAGAGGACGATTACTAACAATCAGCCAGACTGCTCAAGGGTAGATATAAACCTCTTCAAGGGTTATCGGCTTTAATCTTTTACGTATCTATTAATATAGTTTGCGGGAACCGTTTTACCTGTTGAAAATTTTTTAGTTTAACCACAGATTGTGAGGCTTTTTCCAGATGATAAAAAGCAATAAAGAATCTAAGGTTCTCTGATACTCGCTTATGTAAGTCACTACCAAAAGCTTGATAATATTCACTTAAAAAACAGCTGAAAATCGTCTTCCGAATCCCAAAAGTAGTTTTCCGGATACAAACTAAATCTTCTCCCAGATAACCAAAACAGCTGCGTTCAAAATCCAGAAATATAATCTCCCGATTGGGATGAAGCAGTAAATTTAGAGACTGAAGTTCTCCGTGGATAAGATTATAGGAGCTTATCTCGCGAAGTGGCTTGAAGGCATCTTGCATTTTATCTGTAAAAAGTTTTTTCTGTGATGGAGTGAACTGTGGGTAATATGTGCTAAGACGTGTAAAATAGAGATTAATACGCTCGGCAAAATACTTCAAAGACTGTTGACGTTCATTGACGGGTTGTCAGATTTTGCCCGAGAGGTGATTGGTCATCTGATGTAAGGAGGCAATCTTTTGCACCAGTTTTTGCCTTATCAAAAGCGGGGTAGATATAATTTCTCCACTTAAAGGCGGAGCTTCAATATATTCTTCAAGTATTGCATCAAATTTACACTTTTTTCTTATCTTTTTACTATTACCACAAAATAATATTTGAGGTACGTTTACTCCACACTGTTTAAACATCTTGGCAACTAGGCAATCCTCTTGTGCATCTCCTTGATCCGGAGCATAAGGAAAATACGGAGGACAAATTTTTCTCCCTTATTATTTTCTACAAGGTGAAGAACGCTGTTCTTCCCTCCAGAAAGATCGTTTATGTCCTTTATCCCTTCAGCAAAGGGTAAGAAATTCTGCTGCAGCTCTTTAGAGACGTATCTGGAAATGCGCTGCTCAAAATTTTTGTATTTCCGAAATTTGAGCTCATGGGTTATCCTGGTGACAATGCGGTCAATAATAAACATCTGATATTCCTTTTTTCTGACAATAAACAACTTATTAATTATTATGCAAAATCTACATATTAAAAAGACATCCTGAGTCTTTATTTTCAGTGGACTCCATATTGCGCCACGGGAATTTATTGATTAAACCACTTGCCTATAAATTATCTGTTCCTGAAGCATGTAAAAGCAGAATCCCAGCAAGCTGATTAAAATTAAAAGCAGGAAGTAATTTGGTTATTACCTTCGTGGAGTTGCGGGGAAAAATATTTCGGGTAGAGACTTCAGCAATATGTTATAGGAAGGACTACTGTGAAGAGTTTTGTATTCGTTTACCATTTTTTGAGCACGGAGCAGATCACTTACAGTTACAAAGCGGAAACCACGACTGCGCAAAGCAGGGATAATTTCAGCGGTGGCTTCCAGAGTCTTGGTATTGCGGTCATGCATCAGTATGATATCACCGCCTTTAACATTCTTTACCACAGTTGCTACAATTTTTTCTTTGGTCACGTTCTGGCGATAGTCATCCGTGTCCAGTTGCCACATAATTATGTGGAGCCCTAGCTCTTTGCTCACGTCTACAACCGTCTGATTCAAAGCACCATAAGGTGGACGAATAATCTTGGGTATAACGCCAGTGGTCTTATTTATTATCTCCTGGGTAGAAGTGATTTCGGTGTAGATTTCCTCACGGGTAAGTCTGGCTAAGTTCTTATGTGTAAAGGTATGGTTGCCAATTTCAAACCCCAGTTCTGCTATTTGTCTGGCTTCTGCTGTATAATTTTTCACCTGTTCTCCCAGTAGAAAAAATGTGGCGGTGACTCTTTCTTGCTTGAGCAACTCTAATAAGCGAGGAGTGAAGCGGCGATTAGGACCATCATCATAAGTCAATGCCACCAGTTTTAACTCGCGTGGTCCGTGATAAAAACAGTTAGCCGACAATGAGGGTGCTGAATTATTATTTGAACGCTGGTTCTCTTGCTTCGCAGAGTTATTTTTTTCCGCCTTTAACTTCTCTTCACCAATTGCTAAAGAAGGCAGAGATATTATTAGCATTATTTTTATCAATATGACTAAACATCTATGCACCATAATTTAACCTCGCTTGTGTTTTTCTAAATGGGAATCTCTTATACTTAAAAAATTTTGTAGTTTCTCTTTTCTTAAAACAATTATTTTGTAGCTGGTTGCAATAACCAATAATGATACGAGTGATGAATATCATCATGGCTTATATGCGACCAGTTACAGCGTAAAGTAATCTTGATTTTATCCTGCTCAATCAGAGCTGCTGGCAGAGAGAATTCGGATTCCTGCCAGGCAGAAAAAACCCCCTCTCCTGCACTCTCGGAACCTTTACCTCTAATTACCCATTCTCCTGCATAACGCGCATTGACCAGCACCACGAGTGTAATTGTAGAAACATTATCTGTTGTGCGAAGAACTAATTTTGCTGGCTGATGCGGAACTGCGCTCAGTGTGAATTCTTCTAAGTCGGTAATTTTTCTGCCACCATCAGCAACAAATTTATCTGAAGAATGATATTTATGTGCATTAAACAGGTTTTGAGGGGGGGGCCAGAGATGGGGTGAGTACCGCTCCGGGTCAGGACGCCAGCGATAATTATGCTGAAGTTCACTTTCCAGGTCCGCCACATCAAGTTCATCAACCACGCGGGCTGGCACAATCTGTTCGTTAATCAAAAAGTTATATTTCAATGCGGGGAATCTTCCGGAATTAAGTATACTCCAGTCCTGCTGGTATGCGACCAGAGCCGGTCCCAGTGATACTGAATTGTCCAGCAACTCAACCTGATACACAGGTTTACCGAGGAAATTTTGTTTGCCCCATACTGCAGGATGGGTGATGATATAGACTGGTAACCAGGTTTTAGGGAGTCGTTCCATTTTTTCAAAAACGGTGCCGGTGCCCTGGCGCCACCATTGCGCCATATCATTGCTGACCAATCCCACGAAATCCAGATAGCGACGCTCAACATAATAGGGGATTAATCCGCTATCAGTAAGCCCGATAACCGCATTCGGAGGCGTAGCGTCTTTTACCCACCACGACATTCGCCGATGCTGGTTATACAAATCGTTACAGTTTTCCCCATATTCAGAAGCCCAGTAAAAAACAGAGGGAATGCTACTTATCAACAGTACTAATGCAAACAGGCGGACTACCGGCTTTTGCGGCGAGGAGGTAGCGGGATCACGGGATTTGCTTTTAAATAATTCGGCAAGCCAGTATATTCCGGTGGTCATCACCAGTAAGAATATCGGCTGGTACGGGTGAAAATAACGCTGACTGTGGGCAAAAATAGTATCCAGAAAACACAGGGAACTAATGCCACCAATAAAGAACAAAAACAGCAAAATTCTTGAAAAATAAGAAGAAGTTGATGAGGTGGGAGAGGTAAATAGAGCTAGTAGACCCAGCAAGAAAAAGACCAAGGCAAATGGTGGGAAATAGGGAAAAATCAAGGTGTGTTTAAACTGCCGATATAGCTCATCTGGCATTATGTTGGCATAATAGCCTGACCATATCTGGATAAAGTTTGTGCTGCTGACACGAAGAATGTCCCAGAGATTATAATACGGGTGATAAAAAATGGCTTTTGCCAGAAGCCCATTAGATTTGAGACTTCCGGTGTAAAGCCAGTTAAGCATCAATAGTAAAATGTTAGGAACAAAGGCTGCCAGAACAATCCACAGTAATTGTGGTGGTTTAAGCTGTTGTCTGAGCACCAGGGCGGTAAAAAATAAAACCGCAACAATCGCCAAGGCAATACCCTCGGGTCTTGCTATACTTAGCAAAACCAGCAGTAGTAGAACCTGTAAAAAAGATTTTTTGCTTCTATGATTCAGCCAGCGGTCTACTGCGTAAATTGTCAGCAAAATCAGTGTAGCAAATAATGCAGCATCCATTCCGGAGAGAAATCCCCACAGGAGATTCCCATTAAGTAGCAGAAATAGAGCGGTAAACAAGCCCATGCTTTTGTGGCTAAACCAGGAATTTGCCAGCTTCCATAGTAGCAGTGCCGAGAGTAATAAACACAGGGCACCGAAACCAAACGTAATTACGAGCATCTCTACGCCTTTCAGCCCCAGCCAGAAAAATGGCATCAGCAAAAAAGGATAAAGTGGACTGGACGCTCCCGTTGAAAATCCCCCCCCAGGAGTATATTCAAAAAGATGTCCGCGGCTGAGCTGTTTGGCATATTGCAAAAATATAAAGGTATCATCCAGAGGCGCCATTGGATGACCGCCAGTTTGGGTGAGCATTGCTATGCCAAATAGTAAAACAACCAATGCCGTGGTGAGTATTAGCAGAAATATTTCGCTTCTGTCTGACATCAGAGGATAATGAGGACCTATTTTTTTCTTTTTTACACTGCGACCACAATATAAAAGCTATATCTGAAATTCTCCCCTGACACTTGTCAAATAGAATCGCACCAGAGGAAAAACTAACAGGGTAAAAGCAAACTAATAAAATTGGAGGTAAGGTTTAGAGAATGTATTTCGTTTCTAAAAAAAACTGGTGCCGGGAGCGGGACTTGAACCCGCATAGGCTTGCGCCTGCCACCCCCTCAAGATGGTGTGTCTACCAGTTCCACCATCCCGGCACCTGCGTAAAATTTATAATGTACCTGCAGAAGTGGATTACAGCTTGACGCAAAAATACAAAATTTAGTATAGTGCGATTTTACAATGTAATTCAAGATAAAAAACTTTTCTTTGAAAATTTAGATGAAACGGCGACAGGAGGAGCTAAACAGGAGTAGGTAAAGAGGGAAGACATAACTCTGGATTTATGTTGGAGTCAGGCTATCGCCGTGCGGGTTCGGGATTTTGGGGTTTCGTGTATCATACGACACGGAAGCTCAAAACCCCGAACACAATTTATCTGGCGATACCCACCGTCCGACTGCCAGAGAAAGCGATATGCCTGCCTCAGTTCTTTTCCTGGAGTTAGTATTTATAGCTTGGCACAAATTCCAATCAGCATTTCAAGTTGTCTCCTGTCACCGCTAAGGAGGTTAAAATGATAGAACGACTGGTTCTTCCTTTCGGGAAGACCGACTTAATCGTAGAAACGGGGAAGGTAGCGAAACAAGCCAGCGGCTCAGTAACGATGCAGGTAGGCGAAACGGTGGTACTGGTAGCAGTAACTTGTGCCGAGCAGCCAAGTGAAGCGGCAGATTTCTTTCCGTTGACGGTTGATTACCGAGAACGGTTTTATGCTGCCGGACGTATTCCAGGGAGTTTTTTCCGGCGCGAAGGAAAGCCCGGTGAAAGTGAAATCTTAAAGGCACGATTAATTGACCGTGCACTACGCCCGCTTTTCCCCGAAGATTTTCGCAATGAAGTACAGGTATATGTCTCTATCCTCTCAATGGACCAGGAGAATTTACCGGAAGTTCCAGCAATTATCGGCACGTCAATTGCCCTGAATTTATCTGCAGTGCCTTTTACCAAACAAGTTGCAGCGGTGCGTGTGGGTTTACTGTATGGAAAACCAGTGGTGAATCCAACAGCCAGCGAGTTGGAAAAAAGTAGTCTGGAGCTGGTGGTAGCTGGCAGCGATGAAGGTATAATTATGGTTGAAGGAAGTGCCAAGGACATTAATGAGAGCTACATTCTTGAGGCAATAAATCTTGCCCAGCAGGAAATCGCAAAACTGATACCCCGGATGGAAGAGTTCTGCAGTGACAAAAGAAAGTCTAAATATCCGGTGCCTATTCGAGAAATTTTGCCTGAATTGCGTGAGGAAGTGATTAACGAAGGTTTACCCGGGATTGTAGAGCTGTTAAACATCGCTGACAAACAGCTGCGACAGGAAAGGTCCAAACAGCTGGAAGAGCAGTTGAAATCCCGACTGGTGGAGAAGTTCCCGGAACAAGAGGAAAACATTACCTATGTGCTTAACGAGCTCTTTCGTCAGGAAATGCGGAAGATGATTTTAGAGACGGGACGTCGCATTGACGGACGAGGACTGGATGATATTCGTCCTGTTCAGTGTGAGGTAGGGGTGCTACCGCGCACGCATGGTTCAGCTCTATTTACCAGGGGACAGACGCAAGCTCTGGCAACAGTTACTCTGGGCACGCCCGAGGATGAGCAGCTGATTGATGACTTGATGGGCATCAGTAAAAAGTGGTTTATGCTACATTACAATTTCCCGGCATTTTCTGTAGGTGAAGTGCGTCCAGTGCGCGGACCCGGGCGCCGTGAAATTGGCCACGGAGCACTGGCTGAGAAGGCTCTGGAAGCCGTGATGCCACCCAAGGAGAAATTCCCCTACACGACCAGAATTGTTGCGGAGATCCTGGAATCCAACGGCTCGTCATCAATGGCAACAGTCTGTGCCGGCTGTTTAAGTCTGATGGATGCAGGCGTACCATTGGTGACTCCCGTTGCGGGCATTGCCCTCGGTTTAATAAAAGAGCCAGCAAAAAGTGTCCTGTTAACCGATATTATTGGATTGGAAGACCACTATGGTGATATGGATTTAAAAATAGCTGGTACCCGGGAAGGTGTTACTGCAATCCAGATGGACTTAAAAATCCCCGGGATTGAGTTTAGCTTGCTGGAAGAGGCTTTCCAGCGTGCCAGAGCGGCGCGCAACCGCATCCTGGATATTATGCTGTCAGTCATTGATAAACCGCGGGCATCACTTTCACCGTATGCCCCACGCATTCAGGTCTTACAGATAAGCCGTGACAAAATTGGCGATTTAATCGGTCCTGCTGGCAAAGTTATTAAAGGTATTATTGAGAAGACGGGAGTGAAAATTGACGTTGAAGATGATGGCAAGGTATATGTTGCCTCTACCCAACAGGAGGCTTTAAATGAAGCGGTGAGAATGATTCAGGCAATTACGGCAGATGTGGAAATAAACAAGATTTACACCGGGAAAGTGGTCAAGCTGATGGATTTCGGAGCCCTGGTAGAAATCTTGCCCGGCAAAGTGGGCTTACTTCACATCTCAGAAATGGATAATCGGCGAGTAACCAGAGTTGAGGATGTTTGTAATGAGGGGGATATGGTGCTGGTAAAAGTAATCGGAATTGATGAAGAAACAGGAAAAATACGCTTGAGTCGTCGCGCTGCATTAAGTGCTGTGAAATCGGGTAAATAAGAGCATTATAGCCATTAAACTCTTTGAATGGGTGTATACTCTTGAAGTCTCCAATTTACTTTCAGCATCTTTAATTCGTTATATCCAGTTCCAGCTTAATCTCATCTGCATATTGATAAAGAAGAGTTAGATTGATGCGTTTTTCAAAAACGAAGAAAATTTTTTCTGGTTTGCGTACTGGCTGGGGCTTGGTTGAGGATTGTTCCCGCTCGGACTTCTCTCCTTTGCCAGTTTGAGCAGCAACGCGAGGGTCAAGTGGCAAGGGACGTTCTGGGAGATTTTGTTTTACCCATTCCCGGGCGGCAAGCATTAGCTGTCTTATCTCCTCACTGGTCTTAATCTGATTTTCGTCAAACGAATGATAAGTACGGTAAAAGAATACTGCAGTATACTTAAGGTCTTCCGGATGTATATCTGTCGCCTTCTGCTGTGCCTGTTTGCTGACTGCATTCCTTTGCTCTAAAGTAGACGTTGTTGGTGTCTGGCTTGATGAAGAAGCAGGTTGAGCAGTAGCTAAAGGTACTTCCCACAAGAACCTGGTATTAAATTCCACCAGCTCAAAGCCCTTTACCTGGAACTTGCTACTAACCTCGCGGAATAATCTCAGTCGTTCTTGTTCCTCTTGATTGAAGGTTGCTTTGTAATTCAGAATGCTGGCTAAAATCACCATCACGATAAAGCCAATAGTGGCAGACTGAAAAGCACTGGTTTGCCACCGTTGAAATTCCGGTAGCGAGTCTTTAAAAGCATTATATCTGTCAGTAAAGCCAACCTTGCTTACGAGAGTTTGTGTCAAGAGGTCGTGAATGCCTTGCTTTAATGGATGCACGCCAATCAAAATACTATTAGCAATTAAAAAACCCCAGATAAAGGCAGAAAAAAGGTTTAAAGCGAATAATTGTGCCTGTGTCTCTATTTGTTTAAAAGCAATTCCGATCAGGACCGAGAACACAAAAACATTTAAACAAATGACGCTGCGCAAAAAAGCGGCACCGGGTTCTAACAGCTGGGCATCATAGTTTCTCACAGTAATATTCAGCAGTGCCTTGCCAATAGTTTTACCCTTTCCCAGGGGACCGTCAAGCAAGGCAAAATACCCCAGAATTATAAACAACCCCACAAATACACTAATGTTGCCGAGCTGAAAGAAAAACTCTTTACCAAGAAACACGAGGGCATACAGGAAGAAGCGCAAAAAAATTAAATCAAGTAATAGGGCAGCAGTCCTCATCCAGAAGCCAGCCATTGGTTGAAATCTGCGTTCTGGCTTGAGTGGTTTTAACAACTCTGGTTCTTTTTCTGGCATTTTATTCGGCACACTGCGCAAATGGTTTCAAATAGATAAGTGTAATCCCCTTTACTATTTAAAGTAAAGCAGAAGCATACCTTTCTCTTACATTTAGATAAATTTTGCTTGATTAACACTCTGGCAGCTACTAATTGATAGTTATTGTTATTTTGTTGTGTCATCTGAGGTTAAATAGATTCATACCTCACAATTCAGATGAATCTTAAGCTGTGAAAAGTCCATAATGACACTGTAAAAGACTACACTGCTATAATGTTTGAGCGTGGGAAATTGTGTGTAGACACAGTAAGTTGAGACAAATTTTGTCTGGTAAAAACCTGGTTATTTTATCTTGATTATGAACAAGCGGGTAAATCCTTACAACCGCCATTCAATAAAAATCGCTATCCGGTATTTAATCATCTTTTTGTTGTTCATTCCAGGGCTGGCTCGTGCCGAAAGAAAAATTAAACTACACGTCTGGGGATTTCCCGAGCAGGAGTCGTTTCGCGGTGTTCATGAGGCGGTTAAAGAGTTTGAACGTCGGCATCCGCACATTCAGGTAATAATGGGGACACCTGGTGGCCAGGCAGGTATTGACCCGCAAAAGTTAATGACAGCTATTGCCGGTGGCACCCCCCCCAATTTAATCTGGCAGGACCGTTTTACTATCAGTGGCTGGGCTGCACGTGGTGCGTTCCGCGATCTGAATGACCTGGTGGAACGGGATAATATTAACAAAGAAGATTTTTATCCAGCCTGCTGGGAAGAAGCCTGTTATGAAGGGAAACTATATGGTTTACCCTGGGACACAGACTGTCGCGGTTTATATTATAATCGTGAAATTTTCAGGAAATTTGGACTTGACCCTGATAAGCCTCCGCGGGACTGGGATGAATTGGTAGATTATGCCAAAAAATTAACCATCCTGAAGGAAAAAGGT
>CAYRXI010000005.1:27538-27918 GCA_964428255.1 uncultured Candidatus Sumerlaeota bacterium | reverse complement strand
GTTACTATGAACAGGTAGGCTTTGCGCCTAATTTTGGAAATGCCTGGTTGTACTTATATGGCTGGCTAAATGGCGGCGAATTTATGTCACCTGACGGGCGGAAAGTCACCTTAAACGACCCCCGCATTATTGAGGCATTACAATTTATGTGCGATACCTACGATGCCATCGGAGGGTTCACCAGGGTGGTCGGCTTTGAACGAAGTAGCGGAATGGGCGGAATTGTTGATCCGTTTATTATTGGCAAAGTGGCAATGGTGATCAATGGCAACTGGAGTCTGGATGATATTGTGCGTTACAAGCCGGATCTGGATTTCGGGGTGGTGCCTCCTCCCCCCCCTAAAGGCAAAAAATCACTCACCTGGTCCGGGGGGTTTGCA
>CAYRXI010000005.1:19771-27494 GCA_964428255.1 uncultured Candidatus Sumerlaeota bacterium | reverse complement strand
TCCGTCGGGAAGGAGTATTACATTCCGCGTATGACTGCCAATCGTAAGGTTAACCAGATTCTGTTTGAGAAATATCCCGGTCCTAATAAGAATATTCAAGAGGCGTTGAAAACCTTTCTGTCAATGATGGAAACCAGCCGCTATCGTCCCGTGACGCCTGTAGGGGCTATGTTATGGGATGAGCACGTGCGGGCAATGACCGAGGCACTGCTGAAACAAAAAACACCCGCGCAGGCTCTAAATGACGCCAATCGCCGCGTGCAGGCTGAACTTGACCGCTACTGGAATCCGCCCCAATACCCCCTGTTAAACTGGAATCTTGTAATTGTCATTGCCGGAGTTTTGTTTGGTTCCATTTTGTTTTACATTATTACCAGGCTGTTCCGTTTTTTTAGAAGCACGCGCTTATACCGCAGTGAAGCCACGGCAGGCTTATTATTTGCCACGCCCTGGTTCTTAGGTTTTATTATCTTTATGCTCGGACCGATGTTCGTCTCACTGGTATTCTGCTTCTGTGAATATGATGTCCTCCATCCAGCCAAATTTGTCGGGCTGGAAAACTTCAAAAAAATGTTCGGGTTTATAAACGTGGCTGGTGATGAAACTCGTAGCATATTGCCCGCTGATCCTTATTTCTGGAAAAGTCTATGGAACACATTCTATATAACGATAATTGGCGTTCCCCTGGGGCTGGTGCTGGGTCTGGCTATTGCTATGTTACTTAACACTGAAATTCGTGGCATCTCTATTTATAGGACGTGTTTTTATTTGCCCTCCATTGTGCCGATTGTTGCCACAGCTATTCTCTGGATGTGGCTTTTAAATCCACAAATTGGCTGGGTAAGTGCTTTTTTACGCTGGCTGGGGATAGAAAGTCCGAACTGGTTTGATGATGCGCGCTCGGCTAAACCAGCACTTATTCTGATGCTGTTGTGGGGTTCAGGCTCATCAATGATTATCTGGCTGGCGGGACTGAAGGGCATCCCCAGACATTACTACGAAGCTGCTGCCATTGATGGCTGTAATAGTTTTCAGGCATTTCTGAATGTTACGCTTCCATTACTCACGCCTTATATTTTCTTTAATTTAATTATGGGCATTATTGGCTATCTTCAGATATTCACCCAAGCCTTTGTAGTGAGTTCACCACCAACTGCAGGTCCCGGTGATTCACTGTTATTTCTGGTGTTCTATCTATTTAACAATGCCTTCTCCTATTTCAAAATGGGCTATGCCTCGGCTCTGGCATGGATTTTATTTGTTATTACTTTATTTTTGACTCTAATTCAGATAAAACTGGCACCTCGCTGGGTTTACTACGAAGGTGCGGAAGATGGTGCCGGCAGATGAACATCCATAAAAAAATAAAACGCATTATTATCCATATCCTGCTTATAGCTGGCTCACTGGTGTTTATGGTGCCATTCCTGTGGACTGTAGCCACGTCGCTTAAAACTGATGCCCAGATTCAAGACATTTCTTCGCTGGGACGAATCCTCATCCCCAATCCGGTGGCATTTAAAAATTATCTTAAAGTCCTCACCTATATTGATTACCCGCGTTATTTTCTGAACTCTTTAACAGTCACATTGATGTGCATACTCGGGAGCGTCGTATCTTGCACAATGGTGGCGTATGCGTTTGCCCGCTTGAAATGGCCTGGACGCGATATTTGTTTTCTTGTAATGCTGAGCACAATGATGTTACCACCCCAGGTGACAATGATCCCGGTGTTCCTGATTTACAAAAATTTAGGACTGGTTAACACCTTGATGGCGCTTTATGTTCCTTCGTTTCTTGGCACCGCATTTTTCATTTTTATGTTACGACAATTTTTCCTTACCATTCCCAGGGACCTGGAAGAGGCCGCCAAAATTGATGGTTCAGGTTATGGGAGAATCTTTTTATCAATAATGCTTCCCCTGATTAAACCGGCATTGCTTGGCGTCATTGTGTTTCAATTTATGTGGGCGTGGAACGACTTTGTTAATCCCCTCATTTACATTCATGATAAAGAAAAGATGACCCTGACTATTGGACTTCAGGCATTCAATCTCGTTCATGGCGCCGAGTGGAGCCTGGTAATGGCAGCTTCTGTAATGATGACGATTCCCGTCATTATCCTATTCTTCTTTGCCCAGCGCTATTTCATTGAAGGTATCACCTTAACCGGAATCAAAGGTTAAATATCGGTAAGCCCCACCTGCAACAAAAAAATTATCCTTCAGTAAAAAAATAGTTGCATTCGTTAGTTTATCACTTATTACAGACGGAACCTTATGATAAAAGAAGGAACCGAAATGCAAAAAAAAATCACTCAAAACTCAAATTCGTTTTTTTGTATTCATGCAGTTTTTTATATTTACTAACAATAGTTTTATTTGGTTGTTTTCTATGCAAAGTTAATGCAGATTGGGAATACGAGATAGTGGATGAGCACAGGTCTTTTTTTAGATTCTATCCCCGCGCGATTGCTGTTGAGCACACAACTAATATCTCCCATATAGCCTATGCGGCAACAAGTTATATCATGCTTATTTTGATGGCTAAAAATGCCAGACTGAGACAGTGGACTCTTCTGCTTATGTTGGCGCCTATGCTTCTATCGCCATTGATTCCAAAAATAAACTGCATATCAGCTATTATGGAGAATATTCGCTAAGATATGCTACCAACGCTTCTGGTACCTGGGTGATAACTACTATTGATTCCGGCGGGGTGGGACTATATACCGCCATTGCCATTGATTCAAAGGATAAAGTCCGTATCATCTATAGCGATTTTACTAATGGATACCTGAAATATGCCACTAATGTCTCTGGCACCTGGGTCAATAAAGTAGTGGATACAGGCGAAGACTCTGTGATGTATTACTGCCTTGCGGTGGATTCATCCAGTAAAGCACACATAAGTTATTTTGATGTTAATACCGGTGACATTAAATATGCCACGAATGCTTCTGGTAATTGGATTAGATCTGTTATTGACACAATATTCTATGGCTTTGGGACGAACACCGCGATTGCAATAGATTCACAGGATAAAGCCCATATCTCTTACTATGATAATTGGAACCACGACCTTAAATATGCGACTAATGCCTCTGGCAGCTGGGTAACCATCACGGCTGATGGTAATGGAGCGGTGGGACAATATTTATCAATCGCTGTTGACCATAATGATAAGGTACATATCAGTTATTATGATAACTCCAGTGTGCCGGTCAGCCGTGACCTCAGATATTGCACTAATGCCGTTCGGCCGACACCGACAGCAACTCCGACATTAACCCCCACACCCACGCCCACAGAAACGCCACTACCAACGCCTATTCCCCTTATCCATTACACCTTTGATAGCGGTGAAGAGGGCTGGCAATTTGCCGGAAAAATCACGCTCTTTTATATGCCTCAGTCTAACACGGGCGCTGGTAAACTCGGATTATCGCCGGCTGGGTCTACTAATTGCTTCTCTTACTGGTATAGTCAGGGAATACAGTTGCTTCCGTTTAAAACTGACGAAAACTTATATCGCGCCAGGTGGTTTATTGGCAGTAGCCTCACCAATCCAGATTCTGCGGTGCAATTCAGACTAAGGGCCAATCAAATAGGTGCGTGGTCTGCCTGGGATAGAGTAGTCAATAGCTACCTTAACAATGCACCCTCCAGTGAGATACCAAAAGTTTATCCGGTATTTTTCAACCCACGCATAACTGGCAGCGAAGACAATCAGGTTATTTTCTCCTATGATATAATGAGTTAAGATGCCAGTGATGATGAAAACTCGTGGCTTATTCTTGATTCTGTAAGCATTCAGGAGGCAATTATCAATCCGTAATTTCCGGGTTAAACGTCCTGTATCCGAAGTTTATCTGGGGAGCTGGCTTATCTTTTTCTTGAGTAATTCATTGACGAGTTGGGGATTGGCTTTGCCGTGGGTGAGCTTCATTACCTGTCCCACCAGAAAGCCAAGCGCACGGTCTCTGCCCTGCAGAACTTGCTGCACTGGATCGGGATTCTCGGCTAAAACTTTGTCAACTATCTTCTCAATTTCCGCCTGGTCAGTAATCTGAATTAGTCCTCTTTCTTTCACAATGGTATCAGGGTCTTTATGGCTTTCCAGCATTTCAGCAAATACAGTTTTGGCTATCTTGCCACTGATAGTGCCTTCATCAATTAGTTTAATCAGTCTGGCGAGATTTTCCGGCGGAAGCCACTCTGCCAGAGATGAATCCTCCAGCTCCTCCTCGCGCTCTTTAAGCTCTCGCAACAGTTCCGTCATAATCCAGTTGCTGGCAGCTTTGGGATTATTATGAGCTTTCACACACGCCTCATAATAATCCGCCAGCATTCTGGATTGCGTGAGTATTCGTGCATCATATTCTGGCAAGCCGTATTCACGCATAAAGCGTTCGCGTTTAGCATCAGCCAGTTCAGGCAAATTTCGCTTTATATCATCCTGCCATTCCTGACTGATATATACCTCAACGAGGTCTGGCTCTGGAAAGTAACGATAATCGTGAGCAAATTCCTTTGACCGCATTGCCATAGTGGTGCCTGTTAGCTCATCCCACAACCGTGTTTCTTGCTCAACAGTCCCCCCCTCACTCAATATTTTGCTCTGCCGTTTTATCTCATACTCAATACATTTAATTGCAGTCTTAATTGAATTTAGATTTTTGATTTCCACTTTGGTTCCGAGTTTTTCTGCGCCGGCCGGTCGCAGGGAAATGTTAACTTCAAATCGCAGTGAGCCTTCCTGCATCTTGCAGTCACTAACCTGCAGATACTGCAGAAAATTTCTCAACGTATGCATAAATGTATATGCCTCATCTATAGAATGCACATCCGGCGCTGTGACAATTTCCAGCAGAGGAACGCCAGCGCGATTCAGGTCTACCAGGCTATAATTAGCAGTGCCTTCTCCCGGATGGAGAAGTTTCCCGGCATCTTCTTCCAGATGAACATTAATGATACCGATACGTTTTTTTTCACCTTTTACATCAATGATTATCCAGCCGTTAACACCAAGATTTTTGTAGTTTTGCGAAATCTGATAGTTTTTGGGCAGGTCAGGATAGTAATAATTTTTCCGGTCAAATTGAGTGTGTTCATTAATCTTGCAATTTAGTGCCAGTGCTACCCGCAGAGCCAGCTCCAGCGCTTTTTTGTTGAGTACTGGCAACACCCCGGGCATCCCCAGACACACTGGACAGACCTGAGAATTGGGCAGTGCACCAAATTTCGTAGGACAACCACAGAATACCTTGGACGCGGTCATTAACTCTACGTGTATTTCCATACCGATGACGGGTTCAAAATTCATTATCCGAGCTCCTTTTGAAAAACGGTCAAATCCTCAAACAATAATTCAAGCAATAAAAATCATAATTTGCATTCTTCAGCCTCGTATTTAATGTTTATAGTGACGAGTGCAAACGTTCTTTAATGTTTTTGATTTGCTTTTCTAAATCTGCAACTGTATTTTTTATGGGCTCTGACATATTGCTGCCCTGTAAAGTCCCTACTTTTGCGGATAAATTATCCAATTCCTGTTCCAAAAGATGAAAAACCTTCAGGTATTCTAACTGGCGTCTACGCAACTGCTCCAGTTCAATTTTATATATTCGGCTTCGGTCTGCGCTCTTTAAAATTATATATTCCCCCAGAACCACAACCAGTACTAAAAATGAAATTGGACTGTATAGCACTCGGATAAACGTCTCTACGTTGTTGGTTACTAGCAACAGAACACACAGCGCAATCACACATATAATCACCACTTCCATCGTGGTCACTCGCACGGGGATTAAATTTGATGCGCGTTTTGCTGTCATATCTTTTTTCACCTCAATCTTTAAATCATCCGTCTATTGCCCATCTCCGCTACTTTTGCTATTTGAATTTCCGGATCTGATTAATCTACCTGCCAAATTACAGCTTCTGCGGAGTCAATGTTCACAAAAGATTTTAACAATACCAACTTCTTCAATAAATCCTATGATAATAAACCATCTTTAACCTTTCAAATCGGTAAGCAAATTTTTCATTTTTTTACTCGTGATTTAATAACGCAATAAAACTATTTTTAACCTCAAGTAGTTTTGACTTCAGTGCCGCTTTTCGTCTGTACAATTCTTCTATCGTCGGAATAGGTAGGCTTTCCTGATCCTGAAAGAGAAAGTAAAATTTAATTTTGGGTTCAGTGCCTGAAGGGCGAGCTATAATTTTGTTCCCGCCGGTAAGTTCTAAAATTAAGACGTTGGAAGTCGGTAAATTAATATCGGCAATTTTTCTCCCGGAACGACGTTCAAAGCGCTTATGCTGTTGCACATCCGTGATATATTCTACTTCCAGCCCACCAATTGCCTCGGGCGGATGATGCCGAAGTAAATCCATCATATTTTTTATCTGCTCCTGCCCTTCCAAACCAGTTTTATAAATTTGATGCGGCTCCTCAATGAACACGCCATATTGCTGGTAGAGTTCGTCCATAAACTCCACCAGATTTTTACCTTTTGTAATTTTTGTCCAGAGAGCCAGTTCTGCCACAGCACAGGCAGCCTGCACTCCATCCTTGTCACGCACAGCAGTACCAATCACATATCCCAGACTTTCTTCTGTCCCATACAGGAAGTCATAGCGCTGGGGCGAGTCCGCAGGTAAATTTTCCCACAGACGCGCCTTTTCGCAAATCCATTTAAAACCGGTTAGTACGTATTCGGTGTGCACACCAAACGACCTTGCAATCGCCTCCAGCATCCGTGTGGAAACGATAGTAGTAACAACTGCAGGCCGCGCTGGCATTCTACCTTGCGCTTTTAACTGACTAAGCAAGAAGTAGCCCAGCAAACTTAAAACTTGATTCCCTGAAAGAATCTCGTATGTGCCATCGCGCTGACGCACCACCACACCAAGCCGGTCGCAGTCCGGATCATTTGCCAGTAAAATATCCCCCTGATATTTGCGAGCAATATTAATGGCTGGAAGTAACGCCGTATGCTCTTCAGGATTGGGTGATGCGACTGAGGGGAAATTACCATCAGGCTGAGCTTGCTCTTCGCAGATTATCACATTGGTAAATCCCCATTTTTTCAGCGCCGCCGGCACCAACTTGATCCCTGTGCCATGAAGCGGAGTATAAATTATACGTAACTCTTTACCATACTTTTGAGAATCAACCGGGATGATAGCATATCTATAAATGGATGATAAAAACTCTTCATCAATATTACTGCCCAATAATTTAATCATCCCGCTGCTCAAGCCTGCGGTGAATTCCAGGCGTTTAACTTCTCTGATGGAGCGAATTTTGCGTACCTCTGCAATAATTTTAGTATCATGGGGGGGGACTATTTGTGCTCCATCTGACCAGTACACCTTATATCCATTATACTCCTTGGGATTGTGACTGGCAGTTATCACCACCCCGGCTATTGCCTGAAGATGACGCACAGCAAACGACAGTTCCGGTGTCGGGCGTAAATCTTCAAACACATATGCTTTAATTCCATTGCCAGCCATTACAGCTGCAGTCTCTTCAGCAAACTCACGACTAAAATGCCGCGAATCATAAGCAATCACAATTTTTCTCTCTTCGGCTGTTTGGGTTTGCTGTAAAATATAATTTGCCAGTCCTTGCGTGGTCATCCGCATCACATATTTATTCATTCGGTTTGTGCCTGCACCTATAATGCCACGCAATCCACCGGTGCCAAAATCAA
>CAYRXI010000005.1:18590-19761 GCA_964428255.1 uncultured Candidatus Sumerlaeota bacterium | reverse complement strand
TAACTCATCTCTATTTCCCTGCTGGATCAGCGAGGTAATTTCTTCTCTTGTCGCAGTATCAAATTCATCACTCAGCCAGAATTTTATTCGCTCGGTAATTTCATTAGGTAACTTTAATTTCTCTAAATTCATTTTCTATTGCTCCGTTTGATTGTAACGCAATTTTATATTTTATTAGGGCAAAACCGATAATGAGCAACTTTCCAAGCAGAAATGATAAACAATAATCTCGCCTGTGACTGCATCATCAGGGTCTAAGTTAATTATATCAACTGATGCCACCTGTGCCGGGATATGATCTCGCATTGCCAGATAAAGGTGATATTCCAGCGATTCATTTCTATTGGGCGAGGCATCAGCATCATCCAGACTGTACACGCAGTATGTTCCAGCCAGCTGTCCATTGACGTCATTAAGGCGCAACCGGAATGTCGGCGTCAGAACACGACTGGACTGGTCTGTAGAGATAAATAATTGTGCACGATAGAGTTTATCAGCAACTGCGGGCAGTGGTGGGCTATACCAGTAGCCAAAGGTATTGGTGTTATTTTTGGCTTTTAGATACAACACACCATTTCGTGCCGAAAACTCCGGCAAATCAAATACACCGGGCGCTCCTCCCTGTTGCCAGCCCTGAGCTCCATTGTCAAAACTATATATCGCCTCTGTCACCCATTTATCCTTCAGGGCACCTGTCGGGAAACTGTCCACTGTCACTAAATCAAGATATATTGCACCTGCTGGATTATCACCAGGATCAAAGTTTAAAATGTCAAATGAAATGAGCATCCGGTCGCTCCATGCAGGATTCTGTGCAATGGGACCCTGAATTGGCTCTACAAACAGCTGGTAAGTGACCGGGGTAATGGTTGGTGAGTTTTCGCCCCCCCCTGTACTAAGCACGATGGTGTCCGCAGCTGTCTTATAGCTCTTGCGGTTCACACGCAATCTCGAGCCCGGTACCTGTGCGGGATTGGTCTCTTCGCTTCTCACCGTAAATTGCAATCTGTATATAAAACCGGGTAAAACTTTTACTTCCGGCAGAGAGGTCCAGAAGCTAAAACAATTATGGTCTGTAGCTCTGAGTCCGATATAACCGGCACCCTGGAGAGGAATAGCCGCACTATATACCGGTGCAGCATTGCCATACATCCACCCTTGTGGGTCTGGC
>CAYRXI010000005.1:12201-18580 GCA_964428255.1 uncultured Candidatus Sumerlaeota bacterium | reverse complement strand
ATTCATAGCTCCAGTAATTTACAAATTCATCGGCTCCGATGTCTACCTCTGGCAAGACGCCATTATTATCAATGTCCGGGACATCAAAAGGACGGCTCTCTAAATCAATGTCAAAAGAATACGTAGTGGTAGTGCCAGCATCAATACACACAGAGCCGCTGGTCAGATGAAAATTATCCAGATATGGGTCGGCAAAAAGCGGATCTCCGCCAATGTTGTTTTCTACTGGTTGTGGTGTATTTATTACTCGTGTATTGATAGCTATAGCACCGATGCTTGCAGTGGTTCCCTCGTCAAGATAATCAGCCAGCAGATTATTATAAAAGCAGTTATAAATCACTGCCGGGTCGCTAAATTCATCCGCTTCCTCAATCCCGTAGCTCAAATTGTTTGCAAAAATGTTGTTTCGTAATTCACCCCCTGACTCTTTTAACAAAATGCCGCTGCCCAGGTTTCCGACCAACGTGTTGTTTTCCACAAATACCTGAGACTGGTTTTTGCACTGGATACCCTGACTATTATTGGCGATGAAATTTTGTGCAATCAGTGGCTGAGAGTTCGCGCACAGTATGCCATTACCCCAGTTATAATAGATAAAATTAGCCACAATTGTGGCACTGGCAAAATCCGCCAGCTCCACCCCAGAGCCGAAATTGTTGAGGATAAGATTCTGGAAGATGATTGGCGCAGCCAGATTACAATAAACACCATGCTCATTATTGGAGCTGATGGTGTTTTCAATTAGTATTGGGGCGGCATTTGTCACGCATAATACCCCCCCCTTATTATTGCGAATCGTATTTTTCTCAATAAGTGGTCTGGCTCCGTTCAGGCTCACAATCCCATAATGAAAATGCTTCTCTATTACATTGTTAAAGATTGTCATCGGCGCATTTGCATCGCAATATATACCAAAGAAACCATCGCTGATAGTGAAGCCATCCAGGCGTGTATCAGGCTTGAGATAAACGGTTCTCGCTCCTGGTGTTGCGCTGGCAGCCTTGATTCTGCTGGTGAAGCGGTTGACGTCCCTCTGCCAGCCCAGCTGAGAGTTGTAGCCTCCATACAAGTGCATATTGTTTTTAAGCACAATATTCTCTGTGTAGGTGCCAAGGTCTACTTTGATATTTGTTGGATTAGGTGGATTAACCACCGCTCGATTTATCGCATATTGAATGGTTGCCCAGGGCGCTGTTGTTGAACCATCTCCAGTAGCGTCGCTGCCCCAAAATGCAGAAACATAGTAGTCCAATGCTGGCACAGAACTCCACAGCAGCAGAAGACAAAATATAATTAAACCCAAATGTTTAATTACTTTTATTTTATTCATCTATGCTTATACTCTGACTCATTAGATTTTAAAATCAAGTTATAAAATCAGGAGGAAAGAGGTCAATTAGTTTATGGCTAAGGAAAAATGCCAATACAATGCTAACGCCATCACAAAAAATATTACGATTTTTGATATACACCTACTATAATGTTATTTTGTGAGTGTCCAGATAGTGAAATAAAGTGAATTGAATCCGGTGCCGATGCCGGGAGTCCATTCCAGCCAGCCTCGTCTTCCCCCCCCATCATTATCATTTAATATGAAGGAAAAGCCAAATTGAGAATCAGCTTCAAATTTCATTGGTTTCAGGAGCACGGCTGGAAGAAAGCATTCGTAAACAATCTTCCCCTCAGGCGTTTTTACCACTGATAATTTCGCTTCACTAACTATTCCGGGGGGCTGGCTACCACCGCGCCAGCGATAAACTTCAGGACCGGTTGAAGTAAGACTGAGGCCGTATAAGTATTCAGCTGGTGACTCTGGAACGGCTCCTCTATTGAGCGTGGTATCAAAAGCCAGCTGAAAGTTATCACCTTGCCAGACAATATCACCATTAAAGGGTTGGTGAAATGCGTTATCGGTGACAATTCCAGCAAAATAAAATCCAGCCTCGTTCCACTGCGTTGCTATTCTGGCACTCAAATTAAAATCAGCATACGGTTGAAGTCCAACTGCTTGTGTTTCCTTGTTTAAATAAATCCAGCGCACATTTTGCCACTCGGCAAGATTACCATCAATTACAGGGGTGCCATAAGTCGCAACCAGCTCGGCAAGTTCCGTGCTTTCCTCCATTTGATTGTTGTCGGTAGTAGTCACTTTAATTTTAAAGAGATAGAGATTATCTGGATTGCGGGGAGTTTGAGTAAATTCAAAATGCACCAATCTTTTCCCGACCGGGGGAATGTCTGAAAACTGCACCAAATCCTTTTTCGCCACCCAGCTTTCCGGGGCTTTAATGAATGCGGTTCCACTCACACCACGTGAGGAATAATTTTCAATTTCCACACTTACCGTTGTGCCTCTGTCCAGCGCACCGCTCAGAGGTAGAACTTTAATGCCCATTAGCGCTATGCCTTGTAGTTCACTCTCCTTAAGAATCTGTTCTATTTTTTCTGCCTCAAGCTCGCTATCCAGGTAAATTGGCTCAGGACTTAAAGGCAACTCAAAATTCCCCACCGCCACCGATTTTAATTCCAGTTCATTGCCCATAATATCATACACACGGCAGCTTTTGAGCGGAAGATTAGCATTGAGCCGTCCTTCAGTTTTAAGACTCCAGAGCACTGCAACTGTCTTGCCATCTCGCGTAAAAATGTAAAAACGTACCGGTCGCCCTTTTTCCACAGTTCGGTAAAATTTAGCGCCACTCAAGCGCTTTACCATACTGGCATATGCGGCATAACCCACTTTCGGCGTCCAGTCTTCGCGATTTACCAGCCCGAATTCCAATTTATGTTTGTCTCTTCCATCGTTAACAAAATTATACCAGAAGACCTTGTCCATCTCTGCAGCAAGCGCCATCACGTAGGAACGCACCAGGAAATTTGCCTGGTCACGCTGCCGCAGTAACGTATTATCTGCTTCCCAGCCCATTTCAGTTATCCAGAACGGGCGGTAGATTCCCTGACGATGAAAGAATTCCACCGTTTTTTGCATTGCCTCATCCAGAGCAGCATCTTCAGGGCTTCGGGGGGGGCAGTAATAATGCGGAGCTATGCCATCAAAACTATCTTTGCCAGCCGTGGTTATGACTTTGGTATCAAACGACTCACCCCAGTTTGCGAAAAAAACCATTGCCTTAGGGTCAACCTGTTTAAGTGCCTGATACGACCGCCCGAGCAGAATACCAAATTGCTCCCCAGTTCCACTCCAGAAAGTTGCCGGTTCATTCCAGACTTCCCAGTGCGCAATGCCATAGTTATCATTCCAGTTCTGCGCCCGAGCAAATTTACCATTGGGCTTATAGCGCTCAGCAACGGTTCGGGCATAATTGGCAAACGCGGTGTACCCAGCCTCAGTCAGGGGGAGCGCCCATTTGCCCCAATAATCCAGCAACCCCAGCACCAAGATGTTATTATCACGGCAGGCATCAATCGTTCGGTCAAACCGCTCCCACTCCCAATGCCCGGGCTGGGGTTCACCAATATCCCAGAGTAATTCCTCACGGTTCCAGGTAGCGCCCAGAAGCCGTTGCAATTGGGTGGCTATTTTTAGCTCCTCAGCATTAAAACGCACTGCATAATACGCACCAATTCCAAATGGTGACTCTGGCTGCGGTTTTTTTAACTCTACATCCGGTATAATCGCAAAGGCTGTCTCATCTTCGGTAATCACCCTCCCGGCTTTGTCTTTAAAAGCAGCCATTACCCGAAAATAACCCAGGCGTGGCAAATTTAGTGGTTCCAGAACTACCTCTGAAGTAAGTTTATCGCCCGGAATTATGTCTCTGACAATTTGCTCTCGCTGATGATGGTCTATAACTCTAAGGTTAATTGTAGCAGGGGGGCTGGTAATAATATCGGGCGTTAGAGAAATCTTCAGTTTTATTGGCTTGCCAGGTAAGCTAACAGCGAGTCCGTTTTCTCCAGTGGCGGAGATTAAACCGCCCCAGCAAGATACATAAGCCACAAGCAGAATCAACAAACCTGATATTACCTGCAACCTGTAGGTTGAGAATATCATCATTACCTCCTTCAGCTTAACGGCTTTCAGTTGCTTAGCAAAATTACATAACCGTAGCCAGAATTTAAACAAGTGCGTAGGGTTTATTTTTTATGTTTCTCACCAGGAATTCGTATAGGTAGCACGTCTTCCAGTTGTGCGTGTGGATGTGGAATTACGTGAACTGAAACAACTTCACCCACCTTCCGCGCAGCAGCAGCACCGGCATCAGTCGCCGCTTTGCAAGCAGCCACATCTCCGCGCACAATGGCGGTTACATATCCCCCCCCAATCTTTTCATAGGCTACCAGTACAACTTGCGCTGCCTTGACCATAGCATCGGCAGCTTCAATCATCGGGACCAGTCCCTTGGTCTCAATCATTCCCAAAGCTTCCATTTTATCTCCTCCCGATTAATTTATTAATTAACGTTTGATTTAAAACAAAGCCAAGTACATAAAGACATTTCAGCCCCGCCTAATAAAAATCAAAGATACTGAATTAGTGTTTTTTGCCAGTCACAAAGTATTTCTTCAGTGCCTCTTCGGCTACACTTAAGATAGAAGCATCTGCATCACTAATCCAGAAGTCAACCACAGAATTGTGCCAGCGTAGTTTACCTGCAAGACCATCACAAGAAAAAACAATATGATTTGCCTCTTTCTTAGAGTTGGCTTCAGGATATAACTTCATCTGCAGATTGAAAAATTCACGCACAAATTCCTGTGCATCTTTTTCTGAGTCCCACATTGCTCGCCAGATTAACAAATACTTAATGTCTGTGCCTTGCTTTCGGCGATACAGGTGATACCAGTCTCCATCCCATCCGGCTACTACCTCTCCTGCAACCTCCCGCAATTCATTTTGTTCAAAAAGCGAACGGAGCATTAACTCCCCCAAATTATTTTGCATTCCCAGTTCCCAGTTTCCATCAGGTAAAAATTGTGTTAATAGAGGTAAGGTAATACTTGTGGGCTCATCTCGTAATCCCGGTGAAAAGTATTTTTCCGGATGTAGTACCTGTTCGGTGCTCTGAGGTGGAAAACGAAACAGCATATTTCTACTCTCTGCCTGTTCATATGATAAAAGCGCCCGATTAACAAAACTTGCTCCTTGAATATAGGGAAAGACCAGTGTTTGCTGGATGAAATAAGGAGCCGTTAGAAATGCCTGCTGGTCGTAGGTGAAAAGTTTAGCCCAGCTCATAAGTGTTTTCAGCGTAAATCGGCGCACAATGTAATCATTCATCAGCACAGTTGCATCTCCTTCAATCACTGCCATTAATGCCAGTAATTTGTCATCATTATCCCGTCGTGACTGAAGCAACGATTGAAGGTTAAAGTGCTGGTCCTGCAATGCATGACAGAGCTCGTGGGCAATGATTATCCGGGCGATAAAATCATCTTCCATAAAACTCCGGGTGAGCAGCAGCTGCCGTGAGCGTTCATCATAGATACCCGCTGCCTGCTCGCTAAATAAGTCCAGATATGTTTGACGAAAATTTATATGATTCCTCAGAAACCCGAAAAATCTGGCAACTGCGTTAAAATCTGCCTCTGATTTTGATGCCAGCTCAACCTCCAGTGCTGACTGAACATGCTGTCTTATCTCTTCGTCATTGACAAGCCTAATTGAGACCGGCGCTATAAATTTTAACCCTCGCAATTCTTCTACTTCTGCTTGAATACTTCTAACCAGAGAAGTAATGCTGTCATTTGTTAACGTGGAGGTTGATTGTTTCTCTTCTGCTCCATATACAGATAACAGGAGTATCCAGAACAGACAGCAGAACTTCAGCAAGTTGATGTTGATGACTCTCATAAGTAAAGTTACTAAGTAAGACGATTTAATAACACCGATGATTTTAAACTAATCTACTTAACCAGTTCAAACAATAATAGCCCTTACTACAATGTGTTTAATCGCAAATATTCAAGCAACCCTGAATCCATTTTGATTTGAACCTTATTCTAATTTATACTTATAATGAGCTCTAAAATTGCTAAATTCCCCGGGTAAATTATCAAATGCAGAAACTGGGTATTACGTGGTTGACAATTCTAATTTGTGGCATTCTTGTGGGAACTGGTGCGCGCGTGGGCTTAATTCTCAGTAATCCCCTGCCAAAATTAATCCAGCTCTCGGTCAGTGACGATGCCTTTTATTACTACGTAACTGCAAACAACTGGATTCAGGGGTATGGTTCAACTTTTGACCGGGAACATTTCACCAACGGTTATCATCCATTGTGGATGTTGTGCGCGATGGGGGTGTTCAAGTTATTCGGGGGGGCGACAGAAGCGGCGATAAAATTTACACTGGGTTTATCTGCCTTATTTCAGCTTCTCACTGCTTACCTTATTTTCCTGCTCGCAAGAAACCTCT
>CAYRXI010000005.1:9534-12191 GCA_964428255.1 uncultured Candidatus Sumerlaeota bacterium | reverse complement strand
CCAGCCATAGTCGCCAGTCTAATTTTTTTTCTCTCTCCGCCTGTTATCTGGGAAGGCTTTAATGGCCTGGAGACTGGACTGGCTGTATTAACAATATGTGTCTTTTATCTTATTTCATTACATATCTGGCACTATAAGAAACTTACCACGGGCTTTGCTGTTCTGGCAGGTATTTCAGCTGCAAGCGTGTTTCTGGCACGAACAGACCAGATTTTTTATCTACTACCTGTCTGGCTGTATATTTTTATCGTGGGAAACATTTCAGCCCGGTTGTGGTTGCTAAAGAGTTGTGGTGTTGCGCTTCTCGTAGTTCTGCCCTGGTTAATATGGAATGTTATCCATACGGGCACAATCATTCAGGCAAGCGCTCAGGCTTATCCCCTAATCATTATTCATCATGCTGAAGATAATGGCTATCCTGATTTCTGGTCAAGGATACCCTTCGGATTTATAGCACTCCGCGAGGCAATATTTTACAAAATTCCCAATTTACTGCTGGAATCTCGTATATTCTGGTTTGGATTTTTGCTCTGGTTAATTTTGAGTATCTTTTTTCCCAGAACCTCACAAAATTCCTCACAAGAACTCCGGCTCAAAACCCTTAGGTTACTACTATTCCCACTGATTGGCTTGGGATGTTTAATCATAATCCATTGTTTTTTCCGCTTGTATCCACGGCATTGGTATTTTGCAGGATTTATTCCCCTTGGAGCTCTAATACTGGGAAATCTTTATTCCCTTCTTTCCAGATTAATCAGGCATAATCTCCTTGCAGGACTTGTAATTATTATCTTCCTGCTTTTTGGTTTCTATCCACGGCTTAAAGTTTGCCTCGCTGGATACTACAATAATCAATCTTATCACTATGCAGAGGCGCTCTGGACTAACAGGCACCTTCAACCGGGCGAAAGAATCGGCTCCTTCAACGCCGGTATCCTGACTTATTATTCACACTGCAAAGTAATTAATCTGGATGGAACAGCAAATAATGATGTTTTGCCAGCGCTGAAAAAACGAACACTCTGGAGCTATATTAAATCTCTTGGTCTAACATACCTGATTGATAATGAATGGACCATAACCACAGACTATGCCACGGTGATGGATGTACCGGGGTACCCGGATTCGGTGCTTAAAAAAATCGCAGATATACGTGGCAATGAACTATACCCGTGTAAATATGCGGTATATCAAATAATTACCGAACAAAAGTAATCTTGCTGGAATTCGCTGAAAGATGTAGTCAGCGTTAAATCTTAAATAAATTCACACGCACAAATTTAATTATGATTAAGAGAATATTACTCCGTAATCTTCATTTCATTTTCTTATTGTGGTTATGCAGTGGCGTGTTCTTTCTCCATCTTAAAACAATAGAACTGGAGGATTACTGGGCTGATGAAATCTTCACCTATGAAGTGGCAAAATTGCCTTCTGCTTCCGCTATCTGGGAGAGATTAAAGACCGATACCCTCGGTCCCCTGTATTTCTGGAATCTGCATTACTTTCTGAAGTTTGCTGAAGCTCGCATCCTGAATTTTCGCTGGCTTTCAGCCTTCTGGGCAATAGTAGGAATTATAGGTTGTTTCTTCTGGCTACTCTGGAGTTTTGGCAAGTCTTCTGCAATTCTATCCGCTCTCTTCCTTGCTTTTAGTCCATTCTGGTTTACTTATGCCCAGGAAGTGCGGATGTACACAATGTACCCGGCATTGCTATGGTGGGGAGCAACAGTTTTGATTCTCGCATTGCGCACCAACAGGTTCATCTGGTGGTTGCTGAGTACAGTATTGAATGCACTTGCTATTTGGACACATTTTCATGCTATTTTTTTTATTGTCGCCGAATTATTCGCACTATTAATTATTGCGCAGAAACTACAACTTAAATCATCTTTCAAAATACTCTTTCGCGTAAGTTGTGGAATTATATTTCTTTCAAGCCCGCTGTTAGGGTTAATTATAAACCAGATTCTTAACAGCATGGGAAATATCAAATGGCTACCTTCACCAAAGTGGTATGCGCTTTATACTTGCTTCATAGAAGATTATTTAAGTTTTGCACCACAAAAATTTTCTCCACTGGTTCAGCCATTATTAACTTATATTATCCCGTTGCTCCTTGTGGGAGTTTTTTTGCTTCCTTATATTAGAGGAAACTGGAAAAAACGCTTTATCAAAACTAACGAACCGGTTTCCCCTGACATTTCGTCTTTACGAATACTTCTTATTCTCACAGCCATATTACCAGTAACTCTTATGTTTTTATTATCCTTTTCTCCAATCAAATTTTTTTCGTTGAAACGTTACACCATCCTGGGGCTCGCACCATTCCTGGGTTTATTATCAGTGATGCTACTTCAGCTCAGGTTCGCACTTATTCGTCATGCCCTAATTCTTTTTATTATCGGGATTGAAACCACCGCTATCTCTATATTAATCACAACCCGAGAAAAGCCTGATTGGAAAAGACTCACAGAAATTATTGACCGCAACGTTGCCGAAGAAGACACGTTAATCGTAACTCCTCTGTACTGGGGAAATGCTTATTTCTATTATTCCCGGCGCGATCACCAATTTACAGAATTCGGTGAATTCATTCAATCCAAAAATCAGCCCGCTCGGCTCTTTCATTTAATCTATAACCTTACCCAAACTGAC
>CAYRXI010000005.1:8297-9524 GCA_964428255.1 uncultured Candidatus Sumerlaeota bacterium | reverse complement strand
CCCCATAATCCATTTTTCCCCTGGATGACTCTACAATTTATGAACCGCACCTCCAAGAACTCTATACTGTTTTCCGACCAATGGTATACTTTAATTAAATATGAAGATATAAATTATGAACAGCTGAGAAAATGGTATGTTAAAGGGCGTCTCTGGCAACGTGAGATGATTTTACAGTTAAATCCAGTAGTATTTACACCCGTGGAAGAGCTGGCACAGCAGAAAAATTTTACTCATTTTGCCCCATTACAATTAGATGAAGGGCTGGAGGTTTTCTGCTGGCTGCATAATCCACCGGTGCCAATTGACATCGCCGGGAATTTTTTACCCGCAGAATATATTATAATCTTCAAGGTCCGAGTTTCCGAATTCCCAAACCCGCTGCCTTATAATTTACTGCTATATGTTGATGAGCAATTAGTGGGAAAATGGAGTTGTGCTAAACCTGACTTTTATTACCTGCAAGTCTTGTATTCTAATCCAGTGACTAAAAATAAAATTAAAATCACGCTGGATGGAGATTGGCGTCGTCCCTCCGAAATGAATTCAGCAAGTCAGGATAATCGCAGATTAATGCTGCACTTTTACTGGTTGGCAATACTTAAAAAAGAAAATTAAATGTAGTTAATACTCAACAAGGACTTGTGGTTTATTCTACTAATGGTTCTTGGGGGTGGCGGAGAATTTCTTCTTTGGGCTTAAACTCTACTCGTCCGGCAACTACACTTGCAATGTGATATAGATGAAACTCAAGCCGTAACAGATAATTGATAATATCCAGATGCACCGAACTGGTCTGCAGCGAGTCCTCCCGCTCTTGCTGAAGACGTGCTAAATGCTTTAGTATTAACTCTTGCCCAAGGTGTTTGAGTAGCTCTCGATGTTCCATTACTTCCAGAGCCAGTTTTTTATCCCAGGTGCTACAGCTGATTACCACACGTGCCAGGTCCTCTTCTACCTGTCTATACAAATCCTTTAATTCTTCCTGTCCCTCTGCTGAAAAATGAAGGTCATTTTGAATAATCTTCCTGCCTAAGGGCATTAAATTTTTTACAATCAAATCGCCGATATTCTCTAAATCTGTGACAATATATAACAAACCAATACTCTTTTCTAATTCATCTTCGGATAGATTTCTCTGGGTTAAATTCGCCAGAAAGCAAGTAATAGAGTGATGGAGCTGGTCAACCTTATCATCGCGCCGGATAATAAAGTCTATTTCTGATT
>CAYRXI010000005.1:3191-8264 GCA_964428255.1 uncultured Candidatus Sumerlaeota bacterium | reverse complement strand
CTGCACAAATCTTCCCATACGGCTGATTTCCCGCATTACGGAGCCAATGGCAATTACCGGAGAGTCCATAATCTGGAGATCCAAATACTTGGGGCGCACTTCTTGAGTCTCTTCTACTTTTTGCGGTAGAAACTGGCGAGTAAGCATCTCAAACTGTTTCACAAACGGAATAAATATCAGGGCAACAATTATATTGTACAATGTATCAGCATTGGCTACCTGCCGGGCAACCGACACATCACTCAAGCCGGGTATCATTCCTAATAAACGCGTCAGCCACTCCACAAGAAGCGCCAGATGGGTAATGAATGGATAAAAAATCACTACTCCCAGCAGCTTATATAAAAAGTGTGCCCAAGCCACTCGTTTTGCTTCTCGCGAGGTTCCCATACTGGCTAATATAGCGGTGATGCACGTGCCAATGTTGGCACCAAAGATAATAGGAATAGCACCGCGTAAGTCAATCGCTCCTTGATGTGCGAGTGCTATTACAATTCCCAGAGTTGCTCCACTACTCTGAATGAGAATGGTAAATAATGCACTGAAGATTAAAGCCCAGAATCTATTACCGCTCAATGCTGTCATAGCATTGATAAAAAAGGGCAGGGATTTTAACGGAATAACTGTCTCGCTCATAACTTTCATACCAAAGAAAATTAAACCAAATCCCATCACCATTTTCCCCAGAGCAGTGGTTCGCCGACTACGGGAGATGACAGAGAGAAAAAATCCAATAGCAATCAGAGGCAAGGAATATATGAGGATATTAAACGAAATTAGCTGCACGGTTAATGTGGTGCCAATTGCTGCACCCGGAATTAGTAATAACGCCTGCTGAAGACTCATCATCCGGGAACTGACTAAAGAGACCAGCATTGAAGTTGAAGCACTACTACTCTGCATCAAAAAGGTAATTAATGTGCCCATTCCCAGCCCGGCAAAAGGGTTTTTAGTCATACTGGTAAGTATCTTGCGCATCTGCACTCCAGCATATGCCTGCATTCCTTCAGCTGCCACTCGCATCCCGAACAGGAAAATCGCCAGCCCACCTATAACACCAATCAACACCCAGTTTAACCACGAAGGGGTCTTTGCGGTAAGTCTCAGGGTTATATAAGCAGGAGAAACCCCGATTCCTGGCTGAGTATAAACCAGCAGCTCATATTGTCCTTCCTTATCTCCCAATCTGCAGTTAGCGCGATACACACCATTTTCATCAGTTAAGCCCTTATTTAATGGCACCAGTTCTAATGGAGTGGTTAATCCTTCTGGCTGACTTAAAATGGTATAGTTGATTTTAATCCCTGCAACTGGATTATTGTTGTGATCAACCGCCCGTAGCATCAGCGGATTTGAGAGAGTAGCATTGACGATGCCAATTTGCCCATCACCTGATAGGTCACGCTTTCGCTCATCAATGTATTTTATCAAACGGATGGTTGTGGTTGTCTGGTCTGTATCCTGCACAGCTCCTGCTTGTAGACTGCATAATAAAAATACTACGCCTAACAGCCATCCACAAAATATGTATGTACTCCGCATAAGATTCAGCATTCCTCTACTGTTGCTCAAATAATGAAAAAACCAATAGTTTAATTTTTCTGCTTATATCTGTCAACACCTTTACCCGAAATTCTTATCTTCACCCACGACTATCGCCATAATGAATTTTATTCTCTGGAATGAAGTTTCAGGTTAGAAATACGAAAACAAGCTCTTTCTGGTGGGAGATTTAACGGTTGGACACTAATGGATAATAGTTGAGCCAATGCCTTCACTATTGCCAGCCCCAAGCCATAGTGCGAACCGGTCTCACTGCGAGCCGCATCACCGCGCCAGAAGCGCTCAAAAAGATGCGGGAGATGTTCTGCGGGAATCAATTCTCCCCTGTTTATTATGCTTAACTCGGCTGTTCCTCTCTGTTTGTCAATCTCTACTGAAGCAGTTACCTCACTGGCTGTTTTAGCGTATTCAACCGCATTATGTAATATATTATTCACAATAATCTGGAACTTGTTTTTATCCGTTATAATCAAGAGCTCTGCTGGGACCAGATTTGCCAGTTGTAGTTTTTTCTCCTTGGCTTTCTCTGTTATAAGTGACCAGGCTGTATCAATTATGTCCCGCAATGGCACCGTCTCTTCTTTCACCGAGATTTGTCCTCCCTCAAGCTGGGCTAACATTAACAGGTTTTCAATTAATTGCTGGGTTTGTGATAGAACCATCTTTGCTTCTTCTAAAGTCTGCCGATATTCTGCTTCAGCTCGTGGTTTACGCAGGGCAACTTCTATCATTGAGCGTAAACCCGCAATTGGTGTTCGTAGTTCATGAGCTATATCAGCGGTCAACTGGCGTTCACGGTTAAAGGCGTGTTCAATTCTCTCAAGCAGGCTATTGATAGCTTCTGTGAGAGGTTTTAATTCTGAATGCCGGGTTGGTGAGAATCGGAAGGCTAAATTTTGTGCGGTTATTTGGTCTAACTGTCGCGAGAGTGTCTTTAGCGGACGTAAAGTTTGATTGGAAATTAATAATGCAGCAAATAAAGTTAAAACCAGTGCCAGCACCAGCAGACGCGCGGCATACTGCAGTAACCCCTTAAGGCGATATACTACATCCCTACAATTAAGAGCAACGAATAACTGAGCTTCTTTTCCAGGCGTGACTCCAGACAGTCGCCACTTAACTGCTATAACGCGTACCAGCTGGTCGCCAATGCGCATATTCCAGAAATATTCATTCCGCGATTTCAGTCGTCGGGCAATTTTGTTAGGCAGATTAAAGGTCTTATGCTGAAATAAAGGTGAACTCACTACCTTTTCTCCGGTAGTCAGGTCAACTAAACTCAAACCTTCATCTTGTTCACTTATTAAATCCTTGATTAGTGGGCTTTCTGCTAATTGTATTTTTCCATCCAACCCTACCTTAACATCACACTGGATTTGTTCGGCTATTTCCTCCAGTCGTTCATCAAGCTGTTCATATAATGTCTTGTGAGCTTTATAATACAGGATGCCAAGTAATGAAGGATAGATTATCAGTTGAATTATAAAATACCAGACCAATAATGTGGCTTTCATTGAGCGCATTATGAGCCTTTCCTTAAGTCATCGCAGGTTAAAGTTTTAACAACCATTTTAATTGCTGTTTAGAAAAACATTGTCTGCGTTCTGGCTGAAATCTATACTTTATTTAATTGCCTTAATTAACATAATAGTCCAACAAAAATGAGAAATCAATGAGAGTCTCTGAATTTTGTGATGGGTGAAACACTAAAAATTATAAGAAGTCCAGACACTTTGAGAACACAAAGAGTTCCTCCTGGTCAGAGATTGGTGGATAAGCTTCCAGTCCTGCACTATCGGCAAACGATGCACATTTCCCCTGCCAACTGGTCATTAACCATCTCTGGCTTGGTCAAGCAAGAAATAACTCTTAATTTCCAGCAATTCACTGCTCTTCCACAGGTTAAATTAATTGCAGACATTCACTGTGTCACAGATTGGTCTATCCTTAATACAATCTGGGAAGGGGTCAGCACCAGCGAACTAAAACACCTGGTGCAAATCCTGCCAGCTGCAAAATTTGTAATGATTTATTCCGCAGATGGTTACTATACAAATCTCTCTCTGGAGGATTTCTTTGCGGAAGATGTCATTCTGGCAATGAAGTTTAATGAGGCAACGCTGACGCCAGAATATGGATATCCTGTGCGCCTGATTGTCCCGCGTCTATATTTCTGGAAAAGTGCAAAATGGGTTAAAGGCATTAAATTTATGGCGAACGATCAGCCTGGATTCTGGGAATCGCGTGGCTACCATAACCACGGCGACCCCTGGCTGGAAGAACGATATAGCTAAGAGTTTTTCGTTCTAAACCCTTCCTTTGCTCTCAGTTAGTTTTTTATCATAACTGCTCGGGTAACCTTACCATTTCAAAACAAAAAGGCCTCTGTAGCAAACAATATTAAGGAGGAAGGTTATTCCTTCCTCCTTCAAAAGTATGAATAGAAATCTGACCTAATCTTCTTTTAACACAACGAACTTGCCATCTTTAACAGTCAGCAGTTCAAACGCATCCTTTTGCAAACCGGTGTGGTCTTGCTCACTCATATTGAAAATACCGCCAGTTCCCACAAACTCCTTGGTTTTCTCAAGTTCATCACGCAGCTTATCCGGAGTAATCTCACCCTCTATCCGCTTAATCGCCTCCACAACCATGAATAGGGCATCATAAGCATGTCCTCCAAAGGTGCTAACTGGTTCTTTGAAGCGTTCTTCATATTTCTTCTTATAGTCCATTAATACCTTTTTCTGTGGATGGTCATCCGGCAGGCTGTCTGCTGCCAGCAATCTGCCGGCAGGAAAGATTATCCCTTCTGCAGCCGGTCCTGCAGCTTCCAGATAACGTACATTACCAAACCCATGACTCTGATATATCGGTATTTTCATTTCCAGCTGCTTCATATTCTTTGGTACAATAGACTGGGCTGGTACGATTGACCAGTTTACCAGAGCCTCTGCTCCGCTCTCCTTTATCTTGGTTAATTGCGCCGTCATATCCGCTGCCTTGGCATCATAGCCTTCATCTGCCACAATTTCAATGCCAAATTGCGGAGCCAGTTCTTTTAATTGCTTACGTCCCTGGTCGCCAAAAGCAGCAGCCTCGGCTATAACCGCAATCTTTTTATATCCCTTCTTTTTCATATGCTCCAGTATCCTTAAGGCTGCATCCGAATCCTTCTGCGGCGTTTTAAAGACGTAAGGTTTGACTGGTTCTGTTATCGCTGCTGCGGCAGCTAATGAAATCATAGGGATTTTGTAACGTTCCACAACTGGAATCATCGCCAGCGAAGTCCCACTTCGGGATGACCCTATAATGGCCATAACCTTGTCATTGGTTATGAGCTTGTTTACCGCATTTACTGCCTTGGTCTCTACACCCTCGTCATCTTCTACAATCAGTTCAATTGGATGTCCCTTGACTCCTCCGGCATTGTTGATTTCCTCTACATACATAACCAGCGTTTTGCGTTCAGGCTCACCAAGCCACGAGGCTGGACCACTGATAGACAGC
>CAYRXI010000005.1:0-3181 GCA_964428255.1 uncultured Candidatus Sumerlaeota bacterium | reverse complement strand
ACCAATTTTGATGGGAGCCTTTTGAGCCGGCTTCGCTGGCACCTCGGACTCTCCCAGCTGGGCATAACCTCTCAATGCAAATAAAACTACGCAGGCAAGCATCAGTAAAACCATAACAGACTTCTTCATAGTATGCCTCCTTTCTCCAATTATTTTCTGATAACCCCACAATTAAACCATCACTTATCCGACCCGAAATTAGTCAATAAATATTTTTTTTTAGGGGTTATCCAAAAATAATGTAATTGAATATCTTTAAATCCCCTGCAATGTCAAATAAATTTGTATTTGTTTCTCTGCCCAAAATACTAATACTGATTCTTGGGGAAATCAAGAAATTGAGCTAAACTGGATGGGGTATGCCTGAGCTCATTCACAGAAAGCAATTAATCAATTCACGCAATTCGGGGAATTAAAGTGGTGCCGGGAGCGGGACTCGAACCCGCACAGGGCGTAAACCCCGAGGGATTTTAAGTCCCTTGTGTCTACCAGTTCCACCATCCCGGCACTATCAATACGTGGAGGGTAAAACAGATGATCTTAAAAAATTATAACCCAGATATCTTACAACTGGAGGCGACGGGCGGATTCGAACCGCCGAATAGTGGTTTTGCAGACCACCGCCTTAAGCCACTTGGCTACGTCGCCTAACTTTAATCAGCCACAAAATAACATACCTATTTTCCCACCGCCTGTGGCAAAATGTCAATTATCAAATGCCGCCCTTTTATGAAAATTTGTCTGAGGAAAATTCGGCAGAACTTTGAGATTATTTATACTGGTTTTAGGAACTGCTACAATACTTTATCCAAGTACTTGGGGATTAACGAGATTTGGGGGGCGGTGACCCTCCAGTATGGCAAGCAAATTTTCCGCTGCCATTCGCGCCATTTTTCCACGTGTGCCGACACTGGCACTTCCGATATGTGGCAATAACACCACATTGTCCAGGTCTAGAAGGTCAGGATGAATTTGAGGCTCGTTTTCATAGACATCCAGTCCCGCACCGGCTATTTGCCGATTTTTTAATGCTAATGCCAGCGCTGCTTCATCTATCACCGGTCCGCGAGAAGTATTGATTAGAATTGCCGTTGGTTTCATCAATTTAATCTCTGCAGCTCCTATTAGATGGTAGGTCTCTCTGGTTAATGGCGTATGAATGCTGATTATATCTGCTGTGGAGAGTAATTCGGTTAGCGAGGTTTGTTTTGCATTGAGCTCTGTCTCCAATTCCGGGCGCCGAACTACATCATAATACAAAATCCGCATATTAAAACCGCGTGACATATAAGCCACAGCACTCCCGATTCTACCGGCTCCAATGAGTCCCAGGGTTTTATGACTGATATCCTGCCCGAGGAACAGAAGTGGTTCCCAGCCTTTGAATTTACCGGCACGTGTAAATTTGTCTGCTTCAACAATACGGCGTGCCACGGCAAAAATCAATGCCCAGGCAAGCTCTGCTGTAGTCTCCGTCAATACGCCGGGCGTGTTAGTAATCATAATCCCCAGCTGAGTTGCTGTATCCACATCAATATTATCATAGCCAACCGCCATATTGGCAAACCCCTTTATCTCCGCCTGCTTTGCCGCAATCAACACCTCCTTATCAATTTTGTCAGTTAACAGGCAGAGTACTGCATCGTTGCCTTCCAGATTTTTTATCAATTCAGATTTGGACCAGCTTCGGTTTTCTGTGTTCAGCGTGATTTTCTCGCATTTTCCCTTGAGTATCTCCATTCCCTCCGAAGGAATTTGTCTTGTTACCAACACCCAATAGCCCATATCTCTCTCACTCCTTAAAGTTTATCTCCATAGCCTTAGCTGTAGGCTTACATAAGTAAGTATATCTGTATTTTTTCCTGACCTGTTCCTGCACCTT
Source organism: uncultured Candidatus Sumerlaeota bacterium (assembly GCA_964428255.1). Classification (GTDB taxonomy): domain Bacteria; phylum Sumerlaeota; class Sumerlaeia; order MWCT01; family JAGHBZ01; genus CAYRXI01. The sequence goes on along the minus strand of CAYRXI010000005.1, from coordinate 1,299 downwards.
TTGGGCTTGTATGGGAGTCATACATATCCCGAACACCGCCGAACCCGAACCTGAAATCTGAGCTACACTACAACCCGCAGATATTAATTCATTTCGTACCACTGCTATCTCAGGGTATTTTTTTTCTATAACTTCAGTAAAGTCATTAGTCAGCAAAGAACAAAGTTCAGCTAACGAGCCTTGACGTAAAATATCAACCATTGAAGCAACTGTCGGGGAAATGTGTTCTGTAATTGTTTCAACGTTTTTTTGCGCAGATTCCATATCATACAGCTTATAAGCCTCAGCTGTGGCAATGGAGCATCCCGGAAACACTACTATCACATAATACATGAGATTGTTTTCCAGCGATTTAAGCACATCGCCTCGCCCTGTTCCCAGAGCCGTTCCTCCCTGTAGGAAAAACGGGACATCTGCCCCGACCTGAGCCGCCAGTTCGCGCAGTTCTTCTATTTTCAGACCCAATGAAAATAACCTGTTAATGGCAACCAGTGTGGCTGCTGCATCAGCCGAGCCTCCACCCAGTCCTGCACCAATAGGTATATTTTTGGTTAAGATTATCCGCAAATTGCGGATTTCATCCCCCTTCCTCTCCTTTAACATCTTAAAGGCTTTAAGAATAAGATTTGAGCTATCAGCAGGAACTTTGAAGGTGGAACTGGGTTCAAGAGCGAGACTCACATTACAAATACTCTCATCCACACTAAATTCTAAACGGTCTGACAGGTCAATGCTCTGATATATCGTCTCAATGTTATGATAACCATCTGGACGGCGTGAAAGCACTCGCAAATACAGATTTATTTTAGCATATGCGGTAACTTCTAAAGTTCTCACCATAAATTATCTAAAGTGTTGAATTCTTCAAAAATTTGGACAGCCCTTAATAACTTCAGTAGCGGATCATTCCTCTTCTAAATGAAACTCCTTCTTCAATCTGTAGACTGCCTCGTTAATCTCTCCAGGAGTCCAGTAATTGTCTCTTAGTGTTTGTTTAACTATTTCCAATGAGCCGGTCTTCAAGTATAGTTCACGTGCCTTATTGTAATAAGTATCGCTTATCCAGCAAAAATCTCGCTCCCTCCAGCTACAAGCCATCATGGTCATCACGATAATCAATGCAATTATAATTGTGATACGTGACATTTCTCGCGCTGACCTCCTTGTAAATACAAAGTCAATTATGCGTTGTTCATTGAGAACCAGCAATAAGATTTGCTGTTTTCCCCTAACAAATTCTTTTGCTATGCTTTGTTGCAAAGTTAATATTTGTTCATAAGAAAAACGTCGTTGGTTAAC
>CAYRXI010000004.1:44605-48777 GCA_964428255.1 uncultured Candidatus Sumerlaeota bacterium | reverse complement strand
AAAATATTGGTGGTTGATAAGAGTGTGGCAATTCAGGAAATCTGTAAGCATACACTTCAGGAACAGGGCTATCGTGTGACGCTTGCGAGTAATGGCCTTGCCGCACTCTACCACAATGACCTTTCGCAATTTGACCTGATTATCCTTGATAAGAGTCTGGATGGAGTGGATGGTCCGACAATTACCAAACTTCTGCGAACCAATCCTGATACTCATCCAATCCCCATTATTCTACTGATTCCCGAAGAGGAAGCTGAAGACCGGGCAAGTCAGACTCTCTTTGGCGCTAATGCATATCTTCTGAAACCCTTTGACCCGCGCCAGCTGTTGGCTAAGGTTCGCGCATTTATTGAGGAACGAAAGATGTACGAGATGGCACAGCGTCATCTTCGCGAAGCTGCCGAAGAGTATATGAGCAAAGTTGCTGAAAAACATATCGCAGAAGCTCTGGAGATGAAAACTCAACTTATTGTGGAAAAGGTTATTCAGCAAATCGTTACACTGGTAGACCAGCGCGCACGAAAAGAAGTGGAAGAAAAAATTACTTCTCTTACCGCCGAGCGAGAACAGGAGCTGGTGAGAATGACGGTTCATGAAGTGGCGAGAGCTATGGTAGAAAAACTGGCTGAACGGAAAGTTAATGAAGCTATGGACACCATTCTGGTAGAACAAACTGAACGCACAGTAAAACAAACCGCGGATACATTACTCCCAACTATGATTCGCGAAAAAATTCGCGAGAATCTGGATAACCTTCTCCCGCGTGAAATCCAATCCCGGGTGCAAAAGGCTGTTACTGAACAGGTTGCAGATATCTCAAACAAAATCGTGCAGATTGTAGAACAAGCAGCTCAACGCATAGTGCCCAAGGTTTCCCGAGAACGGCTCCCGCAGATTATTGAACGTCAGTTCTCCACTATGGCTGTGACCACACTACCAAAGGTGGTCAAAGAATTAGCCAGTAAGGAATTGGATGAAGAACTACCAAAACGCCTGGACCCCGCAGTAGAGGAAACTACCAAAAAAATTAAATTGCGGGTAAATGTGGTGGGACTTCTTCTCTTAATCGCCGTCTTGATTTTCACAATTGCTAATATTTACATAACCTTCTTTATTGAGAAACATTGACGGCGCCCCTCAACTTAACTTTTCTATTTTTACTGCTTCTTTGATTTTTCTGTATTTTCGCCTTCAGGATTTTTGATACCATAGCGCCGATAAAATTTCTCCACCCTACCAGCAGTATCCACAAATTTATGTTTACCTGTAAAGAATGGATGACAATTGGAACAAATCTCCAGATGGATTTCTTTTTTGGTGGAGCGAGTAACAAAAGAGTTTCCACAGGCGCAGACGACCCGGCATTCAACAAACTTTGGATGTATATCTTTTTTCACCATTACCTCCAGTTTATCATTTAATAATTACTTGTCTTATTTTTTATCATAACATTCTTTTCCTGATAGCAAAGAAACAAACGAAGTATTTTCTTTAAAGATGGCTGAGCCTGTCAAGAAATTCCTGATTGTTTTTGGTCTTGCGCAGGCGCTCCAGTAATTGTTCCATAGCCTCAATCGGGTTCATATCACTCAAGACTTTACGTAACAGCCAGATACGATTAAGGTCTTTCGGAGGCAGGAGTAATTCTTCCTTTCTGGTACCAGAGCGGGTAATATCAATAGCAGGGAAAATTCTGCGGTCTGCCAATTTGCGGTCCAGATGAATTTCCATATTGCCGGTGCCTTTAAACTCTTCAAAGATAACTTCATCCATCCTGCTGCCAGTCTCTATAAGTGCCGTCGCTACGATGGTGAGACTACCACCTTCCTCTATATTTCGTGCAGCACCGAAAAAGCGCTTAGGTCTTTGTAACGCTGTAGCTTCTACGCCTCCGGACAATACCCTGCCTGAAGAAGGTGTAATAGTATTATAAGCACGTGCCAGCCGCGTTATACTGTCAAGCAGAATTACCACATCGCGTTTATACTCTACCAGGCGTTTTGCCTTCTCAATCACCATCTCTGCCACCTGAACATGTCTATCAGCCGGTTCATCAAATGTAGAGGAAATGACTTCGCCCTTAACGTTACGCTCCATATCAGTTACTTCCTCCGGGCGCTCATCAATCAGCAACACGATTAAATAAACCTCAGTATGATTGGTAGTTATGCCATTGGCTATGTCTTGCAAGATAATGGTCTTACCAGTACGAGGTGGTGCCACTATCAACCCGCGTTGTCCTTTGCCTATTGGTGTCAGCAAATCCATAACACGTGTAGTTAGCTTTTCCGGAACGGTTTCCAGCTTAATTCTCTGCATCGGATAGAGCGGTGTCAAATTGTCAAAAATGGTTATCAATTTCGCCTTGTCCGGATTCTCACCATTTACTGCTTCCACTTTTAGCAGTGCAAAATACCGTTCATTATCCTTTGGAGGTCTAATTATCCCTGACACCGTATCGCCAGTGCGTAAGTTGAACCGCCTGATTTGGGATGGCGAAACATAAATATCATCTGGACCGGGAAGATAATTATAGTTAGGAGAACGCAGGAACCCAAAGCCATCATTAAGAATTTCCAGTACACCCTGACCGAACATATATCCTTCTTTTTCAGCACTGGCTTTGAGAATGTGAAAAATTAAATCCTGTTTGCGCAAATTATAATACCCATCAATCCCGAGATCGCGGGCAATTTTTTGCAAGCGGGAAATCGTCATCTTTTTTAATTCATCGATATCCAGTTTCGCTTTTTCTTCTACAATAACTTCACCTTCTGGCTGATTATTATTAACATTGTTTTGGGAACCATTTTCGCTAACGACCTTGTTTTCCTGATTATTTGTCCTCTTTTTTCCCATCATACACCTCATTATTTAAATTTATATTAGTATTCTCCTAAAGCTTTATTATTAAGGGAGCTGAACTCCCAATTGTTTAACTATTTGCTGAACCATCTTGAATGTTTCTTCCAGTGTTCCACTATTGTCTATCACAAAATCTGCACGTTTTATCTTTTCTGCCTCCGGCATCTGTGCTGCTAAGACACGATTTATTTCCTCTTCTGTAACATTATCGCGTTTTTTTAATCGTTCAATTCTTTTTTCGTCTGAGACGGTCACTACAACCACCTTATCTACGTACTGATCCAGCCGATTTTCCAGCAACAGTGGTGCTGATAATACCACTAACGGCTCTGTTTGCCAATCTCGCAGGCGTTCTAATTCAATTTCCCTGATTCTGGGATGCATAATTTGATTCAATTTCTGCCGTAACTCAGGCTGGGCAAAGATTATTTCTTTTATTTTGCGCCGATTTAATTGTCCGTCTTCCTGCACCACTTCCTTTCCGAATTCGGCAACGATCTCATGATAGGCTGTCATAGTTGGTTGCACGATCTCACGCGCAATCACGTCTGCATCAATGATACGAGCACCCAGCGTACGAAACATCTCTGTTACCATAGTTTTTCCACTGCCATAAGAACCTGTCAGCCCAATTATCATTGTGCTTCTAATCGTTTTTCTTTTCTACCAGGCTGCCCAGTTTTTCCCCCACTTAACTGTAGCGATAAGCGGGACAGCCAGCTCCAGGGCTTGTTCCATCTCTTCCTTGACCAGCTGCTTTACGGTTTCCAGCTCGGTTTCCGGTAAGTCAAAAATTAGCTCATCATGAATCTGAATTATCATTCGTGCCAGTAAGTTAGCTTGCTTCAATCGCCGATGAATACCAAGCATTGCCCGTTTAATTAAGTCAGCGCTGGAGCCTTGCACCGGCGTATTGATTGCGATACGCTCGGCTGCGCTTCTCAGTGCTGGATTTGGCGAATTTATGTCTGGGAGATAACGGCGCCGATTAAGAACGGTCGTCACATATCCATTCTTTCTGGCCCCAGCCAGCACCTGTTCTATCCACTTTTTTACGCCGCCATAGGCATTAAAATAATCAACAATAAATTTTTCTGCCTGTTTCTTGGTGACCTTTAACTCCTTCATTAAACGGGGTGCACCCATCCCATAAATTATACCAAAATTTATAACCTTTGCCTGTTGCCGCATTTCTTCTGTCACTGCCTCTTCTGGCACGCCAAATATCTTACTGGCAGTGGTGCAGTGAATATCACGGCCACTCTTAAAGGCATTTACCAGCTCCCTATCTCCAGACAAATGTGCTA
>CAYRXI010000004.1:23058-44595 GCA_964428255.1 uncultured Candidatus Sumerlaeota bacterium | reverse complement strand
TCCGCAAATCTATCTGTGAATAATCTGCACTCAACAATATCCAATCGTCATAACTGGGTATAAAACCGCGCCGTATCTCCTTGCCGATAGGCGTCCGCACAGGAATATTTTGCAAATTGGGGTCACTGGAGATCAGCCGGCCCGTGGCTGCTCCTGATTGATTAAAGGTTGTATGTATTTTGCCTGTTCGGGGATTAACTATCTGGGGAAGTGTGTCTATATATGTTGTCTTTAGCTTTTCATAGGTCCGATACTCTACTAATAAGCCGGGCAATGGATGCTGGGAACTGAGCTGTTCCAGCACACCCGTATCGGTGGAATATCCAGTTTTGCCACTTTTTATCGGTTTAAGTTTCAGCTTATTAAACAAAACCTCCGCCACCTGTTTGGGCGAACTTATATTAAATCCGCAACCTGCTACTGCATAAATTTTTTGTGCAAGCTCCTTTAACTTTTGTCCGACCTCATAGGAGAGCTGCTGAAAATGTTCCCTGTCTATTCGGACTCCTGCCATCTCCATATCCACCAATACTTCCATTAGTGGCATTTCCAGCGAGGTGAAGAGCTCCCATAGTTTAGTCTCCTGTAGTTCCCGCTGAAGCAATTGCGTTAATTGCCAGGCAGTATCTGCATCCTGACAGGCATACATCCCGGCTTTTTCTGGTTCCACTGCATCCATTGTTTTTGTGTCTTTACCTGTGCCAATCAATTCTTTTATGGGAGTCATCTGGATGCCCAGAAAATCATGCGCCAGTTCCTTAAGATTATGGCTCTGCCGCTCTGGATGTAATAAATAAGAAGCCACCATTGTGTCAAAATATATTCCCTGAGGTCTTACGCCTTCGCGAGTTAAAACAATTATGTCATATTTGGCATTATGCGCCGTCTTTTTTAACTGTGGTGATTCTAATACAGGCTTAAGAACGCAGAGAACCTCCTTTTTGGGTAATTGTCCCTCCCCCCCTGCAAAAAAGTCTGATTTGTGGCCTGTAGGAATATAATAACCTGTGTTGTGAGCCATACTAAAGGAAATACCCACCAGCGAAGCTTCCATAGGGTTGGGGGAAGTGGTTTCTGTGTCAAAGGCCATTAATTCCGCCTGCCACATCTTTTCCACCAAATCTTTAAGTCCTTCGCTTGTAGTAATTAATTGATAGTCCAACTTTCGTTCTACTGACGGCTTATGTTGTTGCTTCAGTAGAGATTGAAACTCCAGCTCGCGATAAATCTCAATTAGCTCCGGATGTGGTTCAGCTAACCGCCGAAATTGTTCCAGAGTAAATTCAGATTGCCCTAAAATCTGCTCCAGAGGAATATCCTTTCTTATTGTAGCTAATTTTTTACTGACTAAGGCATCTTCTTTATGTTTGAGTAACAACTCATGCCATTTTTGATTATCCACCTTTTCCAGTTTATCATATAACTCTTCAACTGAGCTGAAATTGGCAAGAATTTTAGCCGCCGTCTTGGGTCCTATTTGTGGAACTCCCGGTATATTGTCAGTAGGATCCCCGACTAACCCCAGAAGGTCTGTAATTTTTTCAGGAGGCACTCCCATCTCAGCTTTTACTTCTTCCGGCGTATATAGTTTGAACTCATCGTGTTGTTGTCGCAACACTTTAACTTTATCATTAATTAGCTGAAACAGGTCTTTATCTGCAGATACAATAATAGTTTCAATGCCAGCATTAGCAGCCTGCTGTGCCAGCGCTCCGATGATGTCATCTGCTTCTACTCCAGGTACTTCAAGTTGCATAATGCCCATAGCTGACAGAATTTTCTTGACCCAGGGCATCTGCACATTTAAGTCTGGTGGTGTGGGCGGACGGTTTGCTTTGTATTCCTTATAAAGCTGGTCTCTGAAAGTAGGTCCAGGCGCGTCAAATACTACTACCAGATATTCTGGGTTTTGTTCTCGCAGTAATTTGTTAAGCATCTGGACAAAACCATAAATCGCATTAGTTGGTAAACCACGCGAATTTGAAAGACGTTTAATAGCATAATACGCCTTAAACAGCTGAGAATGCCCATCAATGATGTATAAAATTTTTGGCGTCATTCGGAGTGCAACTATAACTCAGGTAAAATATTTTTTTTAGTAGAATGCCCTAATTCTAAGGACTAAATTTACTGTTGCTACAATTTTCAGAGCCCTGTTTTTGCAGATAGTTTAATTGATGTTTAATTTAACTCTTTACTAAAACGCAGGTTATAAAAGGAAATTCATTTAAAGATTATTTTATTTATTTTCTTGTGTTTGATTATGGAAGGTAATAAATTAATCCAACACAGTTTAAATGAATTTCCTAAATTGTGGAATCCTGTTTGTAATGAATAAAAATTAACTGACTAATAGTATATTACTTAACGATATTTGCCGTCAAGAATATTAGCAAGGTTGTCTTTTCAACAGTCTGCAAATTACGACCAAAAAGGATTTGCCCGATATAGGGAAGATTACGTAATATCGGAACGCCGGAGTGATAATTGCCTACATGTTCTCCTGTCCAGCCTCCAAGAACAATAGTTCCACCATCCTGTACACGAGCAATCGTATTTAAGTCTTTGCGGATTATACTTTTGTCTGTATTGTTGTGATATACCGTACGGGGTCCAATACCGTCGGCTGCATAAGGACGTTGGTAAAAAACTACAGAACCCATATTTGACTCAAAATCTCTAATCACTGCTTGTATATCAAGCGTAATGGAGCCAAGATAGGTTACCGTGGGAGTAACGCTCATATCCACCTGTGTTAAAGAAGTATAATATTGACCAGTAGCTGCAGTACCTTCTGCGGTTACTTGAGGTAAACCAAATTGTCGTTCAATCAAGAAATCTGCTGATTCACCATTTAACACGGTCACCATTGGACCACTTACTACATTAATAATCCCCTCTGCCTCCAGCAAACGTAACTGATAATTTATTGCTGATGCTCCACCACCAATTATCCAGTTAAAAATGGTCGTACCTTTGAGGAGATTGGACATTTGAGTGGTTTCTATCGGCGGCTCCAGCTCATCGCGAAACTCGTCCATATACTGACCAAAACGTGTATTAAATACCGAAGAATCCAGGTCTATACCTTTCCCCATATTTAACCAGGAAAATTCAGCACTATATTCTTTAGCCCTGTTCTCAAGTACTTCCACAAACTTTGTCTCAATAGACACCTGTGGAATTGGCATATCAAATTTATCAATCCACTTCTTTACTTCGGAAAATTTTGCCGGGTCAGTATATTTAATCAACAAGGCATTAAGGTCATCAAAAGGCTCTATTGAAAGTGGTGGCAATTCTTCAGCCATTGCCGGTGCCGGAGTACCGGTCGGTGTTGCCATTATAGTCATACCTGTTCTACCAGCTGGATTGTAACGCAACGTTACACGGGCACGTCCCTGTCCCGGAGTGCCTGACGGCTTAATGTCCTCAACAATAATCTCATACTCGTCAATAAATTCTGAACGGAATTCCTCAATTGTTATATCCTGACTGGTGGTGGGAGTTCTTGCCACGAACTCGGCACTATCATCATTTTCATTTGCTATATCATTTTCATTGACTCTGGTCAGACGGAAACTGAGCTCTCTGAACACAATCTCCTGATTAACGCGCAGTGATTTGGTAACCTGCTGTGCACCTGCCACCGCGCTAACTGCTGGTGCAGCACTTACTCCTAAAACGGTATCCAGATAAGATGACATATCAGATGCTTTAGCATATTTTAAATAAATTATCTCCGAGCGCTCGCCTTTTTTGATCTCAGGCAAACGGGCAATCAGGTCCGCTACTGCCTCAATATTGGACGGATAGTCTACTACTGTCAGTGTCATTTTGGGAGTATTGGGTGGCTCAACATAAGAGCGCAACCAGAGACGTCGGCCTTCAGCTTCAGCAGCACTTTTACCTGTCTTAGCATATAGCATATTTTCTACCACTGTTGTCACATATTTGCCAAAGTCCTCGGCTTGTGCAATGTTTTCCTGAGAAATACCCTGTGGGGTAATGTCAAAAACTTCAGCCACCAGTTTCTCTTCCTTAATTTTCTTGATAAAATTCCGATCCGTCAAAATCTGCTCGGCTTTCTTGATGTTTTCTGGAATATCCTTAATTACCAGCTCATCGCCAGAAATCATTATCCGCCGCTCGCGAGAATATGGCGTGGGCTTTTCTACTTCCAGCATTGCCTCAAGAATTGCTTTTATCTTTTCGCCAAACTGCGGTTCAATTTTGTAGCTCTTCCAGATAAGTTCAGGCGGGGCTTCCTTTTGCAAATCGCGAATAAAAGCCTCCATTTTTTGAAGATTCTGTTTGGAATCCACCATTATTAACACTGATTCTCTTTCATCCAGTGTTAACTCTACACCTTTCAAACTCGGCTCACCTGTTGCGCCCCAGAGCATCCGCTGGATAAATTTGCTATCCATTAATGATTTGATTTTTGTTAACTGGGCTGGTGTTAATTCAAACACACGGGTACTCAAATCAGGTGAGACAATAATTATGTCTGTGCCGGGCTTGCGCTCCCATTTCAATCCTATTGGTAGAAGTACGGTATCCAGCACTTCATAGAGTGGCTTATCTTCAAACTTAACTTCAATCTGTGCCTCCACTCCTTCTGCTACATAAAAATCAATGTCAGAAATTATATAAAGGTTTTTAAGAAAATCTCTAAGGGGAATCGGCTTCTTTGTCACCATAGTAATCAGCGTGTTTAATTTCTTTTGTGCTGTTTCTTCTCTTTGTGCAAAGGTCTCTTTCTCTAACTTTGCTGTCAAATATTGTTGATACTCATCTCTTGTTTGCTCAAGATAGCGTTTTGCGTCTTCCAGTTCAGGATATACCCTTAATGCCTCTTCCCACTTAGCCACAGCCTCGTCTAATCTCTTATCGCGATAAGCACTGAGACCCGCCTGGAATAATCGCATTGCCTCTGACTTCTTGGTTTCCCTCTGTCTCCTATCTAAATCTCTTTGTCTCTCTGCAATCCGCTGATTACACAGCGAAATATACCGACTCGCCTCTTCATTCACCGGCATTATATTCAGTGCTTCTTTAAACTTCTCAATTGCCTCGCTATACAGTCCTTTATTATATAAATCCTTTCCTTCGGCAATTATCTGCGAAACTCTATCTTTTTCGGTAGTTTTCTTAGCATTCTCAATATCCTGCAGCAGCTGATTAGCTTTTGCCCAGCCCGGTAAAACTTTTAATGCTTCTGTTGCCTTTTGCTCTGCCAGATCGTATCGTCGTCCACGGAATGCCTCCAATGCCTCAGCATACAGTGCCTCAGCCTTCTGCTGGGCTTCTTTCTTTAACCTCTCTTCTTCTTTCTTTTTCTCTTCAGCACGTTTCATTTCTTCCAGCTGTGCTTCAGTCTTAGTCTTATACTCTGCTGCCTCAGCATTCAATGGATTCAACTGCAATGCCTCTTCAAAGTTCTTTAATGCCTCTTCATATTTCCCGCGCTGGAACAAATCTTTCCCTTTCTTTGTCAGGTCATCTGCTTTTTTCTGCTGTTCACGTTTTATTTTTTCTATCTGCTCCAGCTCTTTCTTTTCTTTTTCAGGCTCTGTTTTCTGGGCGATTTCTATATCTTTTTTGGCTCTGGCTATCTCTTGTGCCTTTTTTTCCTCCTCGGCTTTTTGTTTTTGTTCCGCTTCCTCTTTTTCCTTTTTTGCTTTGGCTAATTCCTGCGCCTTGCGTTCTTCTTCAGCCTTTCGCTTCTGTTCTGCTTCTTCTTTTTCCTTTTTCGCCCTGGCTAACTCCTGGGCTTTGCGCTCTTCCTCAGCTTTTCTCTTCTGCTCCGCTTCTTCTTTCTCTTTCTTTGCCTTTGCCACTTCTTGAGCTTTCTTTTCTTCTTCAGCTCTCTTCTTTTCAGCCAGTTCTTTTTCTTTCGCCTCCCTCAAGGCTTTCGCTTTCTCAATCCCTTCTTTTGCTGTCTGATTATTGGCATCTAATCTTAAGGCTTCCTGATAATTTTCTATTGCCTTGGTGACGTTGCCTTCCTTTAACGCTGTCTCTCCTTTTTTCAGATAACCTGAGAGTTTTGCTTGCTTCTCTGCTTCCATCTCTCTAAGCTTTTGTTCCTCTTTAGCTTTTGCTTCCCGGGTAACCATTAATTGCTTAACTTTTTCCTGTCCCTCACGCGCTTTTTTGTTGTTTTTATCTAACTTAAGTACATTTTCATATTCCTTTAATGCTTCCTTGTAATTTTCTTTCCCTGCCAACTCATTTGCCCGCGCTAAACTCGCCTTAATCTTTTCTTCTTTTGTCTTTCGTGCTTCCTCTTCTTTCTGGAGTTCCATTATTTTGCTGTTGGTCTTTTCAACATATTCCTTTGCTTGTTTATGTGTATTGTCCAGACTCAGCACTGCTTGAAATTCTTTTAAAGCCTCTTGGTAATTACCGCCATTATACAAAGTTTTACCCTTCTCCAGATGATTCTTTATTTGCAATTTTTGTTCCTCTTCTTTTTTCTGTGCCTGCCGTGCTTGCTCTTGTGCTATTTTTGCCTGTTCTAACTTCTGTCCTGCCTCCTTATTTTCTTTATCCAGTTCAAGAGCTTCTGTATATGCCGCTATAGCTTTTTCGTATTTACCATTGGTAAAATCCTGGTCTCCTTGTTGTAATAATTTTTTGACCTTCTCTTTTTTCTTCGCTTCTTCGGCAGCCTGTTGAGCCATCTTCTTTTCAGCCTCTTTCTTTGCTACCTTAGCGGGCTCAGCTTTCGCCTGCTGAGTTTTTTTCTCCGATTCTTTTGTGCGCTTATCAATATCTTCCAGATATGAGAGTGTCTTTTTATATCTCCCTGCTATTATCCACAGTTCATAAAATTCCTTACGTGCTTCAGTGAATTTCTTTGCGTCATATAGCTCCTTTGCCCGATTATACTTTTGTGCCAGGGATTCTTCTTTTTTTCGTGGGTCTACTGGAATGTTTGTTAACAAATCTTTTTTCTCCTGAATCTTGCGTTGACAATCTTCAATCCTGGCTTTTATTTCGGCATCGTCTGTAGCCAATCTCTGAGCTTCCTGATAATAATTTAACGCCAGGGTAAAATCGGCATTCTTGTAATATTCAGCAGCCTTTTGTTTTAACTCGCCCACCTTCTTTTTATTATTTTCAGGTGTTCCCTTCACGGACGGAGTTTGTCCCCAGCTGGTAACATAACATATTAAAAATAGAGCACACAATCCAGCCATCACCGATATTGTGCACCTTTTCAAATCAAATGTTCTCATCATTGTCTGTTGTCACTCCTTGAGAAATTATTGAAAATATAAAAAAAATACAATAACTTGCACTTTGCTTATTTTACCAATCTTTTGTCAAGACAAAACTATAACTTATACTGCAAACTTAAATTTACCTCACAAGCATATCTGGCGGTAGTTCTCCTGGCATTGGTGCAGCTGGAGCGGGACGCGGAGTTGGAGATGGTGTAGGCGTCGGTGGATTTAACTGCGCCTCTACTTTTGCCAGCAGCTCTCGTGAGCGTTGATGTGTGGGCCAGATAACTAATATCTCTCTTAATACCTTCAGTGCGTATGTCAAATTGCCTTCATTAAAATATTTTTCAGCTTCAACAAATTTATTCTCAACTTCTTTCCGAATCAAATCTCGGTCTCTCACTGTCTTATAGTCAAAAGGATTGGATTTCAACATATACAATCGCTCATCTTCGTCTAATGAACTACTTTTCTTGCTAAACGCCTTGGTAGCTTTCTCATAGTTCTCATTAGGAATTAGCTCCTGAGGATTCCAGGGTGGTAAAGGTTCTATGCCTTCTCGCTCTGAATTGTATTCTAAATATACCCGACCTGCCACATACAGGAAAAAAATCACCAGTAGCCCCAGAACACTTAATTCAAGATGAGTCTTTACCCAATTAACCAGTAGTATTAATTTTTCTTTTCCCATTGCCAATCAGATTACGGTAGAAATTCTAAACCTTCCTTTGTCCGTCCTACACCGCGTGGCATCTCCCCTGGCACTCCAGCAGGACCTGGAGCAACACCTGGCGGCAAGCCCGGACGTCCGACTTGAGTCCCCGGCCTTGTTTCCACGACTTCTTCTTGCCAGACTGAGCGTTTGTCCTTGCAGGTTGCACGAATGTCAAAGCGGGAGACTTCCTTCTTTAAATTATCATCATAAACCCTTTTAAAATCTATGAGCTTGGGTTCTTCTGAAAATTTATCCTTAAATGCGGTTTTCAAGTTTTCGGTGAATTGTGCGACGGAGCTCTCTATTTCAGCACGCCCCACAATTCGCACTTTACCGAATGGGTCTAGAACTAATAATTCTATCCACACATCCTCCGGTTTTTGCTTCTGTAGGTCAGCTAAAAATTCCAACCAGTAATCTCGTTTGACAGCAATCTTTGCCAGCTTATCATACATCTCTTTAACCTGTTTCCGCTTTTCCTCCGCCTCCTTGGCTTTCTGTGATAATGCCTTATTGCGTTCAATCACATCCAGAAAACTATCTCGTTGCTCCAGCATCTCGCTCATATATTTATTACCTGCTACCGACGAGATGGCTATCATTAACCCCAACACCCCGAACATAGCTAGTAACACAGGTTTCTTTGTCTTGAATTCCCGGAGAACTTTTAATTCATTTGGAAGGAAATCTATTTTTATGTTACTTACGCTTAATCCCTGAAGTGCCAGCCCAATAGCAACTGGGAAAAGAGCAAGTTTTGCGTCTGTTAAGGAGGAATCAAGAACCAATTTGGGTGAGTCTATACTACTCAGCACATTTACCGGAATACCCAGCTTTTCCTCAAAATACGTGGATAATTCCGGCAGTTGTGCCACACCCCCTGATAATATAATACTATCAACCATTACTCCATCAGGCTGAGAAATGTAAAAATCCAGAGAACGTTTTACATCTGCAATAATACGATCAACCGCAGTTATCGCAGCTTCTGCTGCCTCTTTATTGACACCCCGTTCTTCAAGTACCTTTTCATCTCTAATGGGTAGGATTGCTGTCCGTTCTCGTTTTACTTGCTCTGCTTCTTTAAAGTCAGTTAATCCAAGGCGTGCCCGAATAGTCTCAGTTATATCTATTCCACCACGTGGCACACTTCTACCGAAGCCAAATCGCGAAGTCCTCTCATGGCGTCCAATGCTTAGGTCAAATCCAGTCGCACCAATATTCACATAGGCTCTAATTTCCGCATACGGAATCTCCTCTGTTAGCACTGCGCCTTCAGCTTCTGCCTCTTTAGCTACAGCTGTCTCTGCTTTTTTGCCTTTTTCCTTTTTAAGACTGAGTTTGGGCAACTTCAAAAACGGCTTTTTGGCTTTTTTGGCTGGAACTTCTTCTGTCACCTGCTGATGACTGGTATCAAAATTATATGCATAGTAATTGAATAACGCCAGAGAACTAACTCCAATTCCTACTGCTTTTAATGGGATGCGATTAATTATCTCCATATGATGTGTTAAATGGTCTTGGCGGATAGCTATCATCAACACATCATTTTCTTCGCCCTCTCCGGCTCCTTCAAACACCTGATATTCAAGACGGGATAAATCGCTCGGGAAAGGAATTTGTTCACGTGCTTCGTATTGAATTAATTGTGCTAATCTTTCTGGCGAGGTCTTAGGCAATTTTACACGGCGGATTATTACTACCTGTCCCGGTAATGAGAATACTGCTTCCTTGGTCGTTATTCGGTTTTTCTTTAAAGCTCGGCGCACTGCATTTATCAATTCTGCACGGCGCTCTTCCTCGGTGGCTGTTGGTGTTAAATCAACCTCTTCATAAACAAGTTTTGTGATTTTTATTGTCTCTTTATCTTGAACCAGCTCTGCTATCTTGATTGAGGATACTCCGATGTCAACACCAACACAGCGTTTTCTACCAGGCATTTTTTACTCGCCTCTTTTGATTCTTTTAAAACTTAGATACTTTCTAATTTTGCCAGATATAAACAGGATAAAGCAAGATATTTCTTATTGATTAACAGCTATTACTATACCAGCATATTATAAATTTTATTCTCAACCATTAACAGCATTTTTCACAAATTGAAATTATTATGAATGTAACCTTAAATCGTCAATTGCTATTAGCACAAGTACATTAAAAAATCTCAATCGTTATTTTCTATTCACTCTTATATCTTTGTCAATTCTGAATAACACTATATAACTTATGCTTATTTTTTTATACCGATGCTCATCAGCAATTTTTCTATGCTGCTCTGGTGTAATCTTTATTTTTCTCTTACCTACAATTTCTGCTTCAGAATCCTCATCCAATCAAATATTAACCGACGCCATTTATTCTGCTCTGCTGAACAAAGAACAGCACCTCTGGGAGTTACTGAAGACTTCTGCACAGCAAGAATCAATAAAAAATGATTTGTTGCTGCTGACTTTGGCTTTATCAGCCAGCAAAAGTGATTATCAGGCTTTAGCCAGCACTACCCAAAAAATAAATCAATTTAATCCTTCAGCTGAACTTAAGCAACTCTCGCGTTATCTACTTGCCGAAACTGAACTCCATCAAATAAGGAAATTAAAAAAGCAAATTCTTTATCAGAGGTCCACAGCAATTTTCAATAACCTTGCAGCTGCTACTTCTGAACTTGCCAGTGGCAACACTGCATTCCTTGGCGAGCTCGGAATTAACACCGCATATTTTCTCTTTCATTCCCCCGCTGTCATTGACCGCGAGCACAAATTAAATTTCCTTCTAAAGCAAGCTTTGAAGAAAAATATTAACCTCTCCTCACAAACCGTTGCAAAGTTCCGAAAAAAAATTGACCACCTTTCTCAAAAACATAATCAACACGAGACCGAAAGAAATCTCAGACGAGTTCATTTCTTTTACCGAAACGGCGAACTTGCAACGGCGTCATTTTATTTAGCTCAGGGCTACCAGCGCTCACAACTCATTTCTAACATCCGCCTCCAGGGGAAAGAAATAAAACGTTTAACTAACTGGCGCTGGAAACTGGCTAATGCTGAAGGGCAACAACAACGTCTCTGGCTGGCTGATTGCAGTGTCGCCATTAACATCAACTATGACGCGGGCAACATCAATTTGCTTCAGGCTTTACTTACAGGAAAAGAGCAAGAATTTCTTATCACGCGAACCCGGGTCAAGCAGTCTCATCCTTCTGAATTCAAAGCACAAATTATGCTTTATGATGCCGCCTGGTCTTTCTCTCATAATCAATGGCAAAAGGGAAGACAACAGCTGGAGGACATTACCCGGAAATTCAGTTCTCAGCCTGAAGCTAAATTATCCTGTGGTTTACTGCAATCCTGCTCTTTAAACCCGATAATCAAATACAATTATCAAAAAAGAAAATACCTCAAAGAACTATGGAATTACATTTTAACCGGGCAACGCACACTGGACGAACAAGCTTTTATTGCCAGCTCCGTTGCTGTTCATAATGCCAAAAACTTCACTGCTAATCTGGGAATATTCTTGGCGTTTGATGTTGTTATCCGTGGGGTGCAATCTCTTTATTCAATCCCTGTTGATATCCGTGCAGCAAAGTCTGCTGCTGTAGAGTACGTGAATCTGGCTAATTTCCGTAATGAAAATGATGCAAATGTTAAAAAAGCAACTTTATGGTTAGCCAAAATCTATCACCGTGAACGTCAATTTGATCTGGCGAGGAAATATTATGCAATGGCAGATTTATTGACTGACAAACTTGATGGTCGTCTAACACAACAATCTGCGGCTGAACTTCTGCGCCTCGCCTTAACACAGGATGACCTTGCTCTTAAAAAGACCATATTGTCTGCAATCTTAGAGCACTACCCGGAGACAAAAGCCTGTAAGAAAGCTCAACTTGAACTAAAAAAGGTTCTCAAAGAAGAAAACACGCTCTGTCGCCTGAATTATGCAGAGCTCAAGCAAAATCCTATTCTCACCGAAACACTTAAGATCTTACCTGAATTACTTGATGGTAAAAAATCCAATGGTGAAATTAGTCAAGAGGGGATTGTAGTTTACAAAAATTCGTCTTTTGGTTTTACAGACAAAAATACTGGGATTGAATTATCTGTAGCTATTGAAGAGAAAATTTTTAAACACTTTTGTTCCCTCTGGCAGGAAATCAATACTCGCAAGCAATATTCTGAAGCTATTAACACTGCTCTCATCAGTCGCAAATTCCCGGTAGAAATCACTGGCTCTGCTGGAACATCAGGCATTGAAGCTTATCCGCGCCTTCAGCCTCTTCCCCCCGATGCCAGTCTTTATTTATTTAAATGAAATATCATTCATAATTTTTCAACTCGGAGCAATTAAGGTAATTGAATCATCTTTTTATAAACCTGATTCCCTTGTCCTATTACACTGAACCTGTTAGTAAATTGACCTAATAAAGAATATGTTATTGGCAAGCCAATCATCAAAATTTGATTCTAATGAAACGTTAGCTGGACCGTTTAAATATTGAAGCCACGATTTTGTTTAACAGTAATAGCCAGGGACGAAACATTGACTCAATAATCAATGATTTTGACATTTTGGAATGCCCTTCACGGCGTTCCGTATAAATGATTGGCTCTTCAACTACTCTAAACCCTGCACTCTTTATTAGAAATAATATCTCCACCAGAAATGCATATCCACGCGACTTTATTTTGCGGTAATTCACTCTCTTTAATACTTCACTCCGATAACATCTATATCCGCTGGTACAATCTTTAATCCCCAGTTGCAAAATCAAATTCACGTATCTATTGGCAAATGCACTAAGTAGCAGGCGCCTGAGTGGCCAATTAAGTATCCTGATTCCATTAATATACCGTGAACCTATTATAACATCTGCTTCTCTTATCCTTTCCAGCATTCGCGGAATCACTGCCGGGTCATGTGAAAAATCAGCATCCATTGTAATCACTATATCTGCATTTTTTTGCAACATGTAATCAAAACCGGCGATAAATGCAGTACCATAGCCCAGCTTCTTCGGACGGGTCAGCAAATGTAAACGGGGATTGTGCTTTTGGAGTTCTTTCACTAATTGTGCTGTCCCATCAGGTGAATTATCATCCACAATCAACAAATGAATCTCCGGGGCTATTCTAAATATTTCTGGAATTAATTTTTCCAGATTATCTCTCTCATTATAAGTAGCAATTACTGTAAAGATATTCATTTCTTATTCATTGTATTAAATCTTTAAACAAACCATCAAAATAATATAAATGTAAAACTTAACCTATTAAAAGCAATCTAAATCTTGAACTTTAAGACAAATATGAACGATAAATTTGGGTTAATATATAACAGAAGCAGTTTATTTTATTTATCTTGGTCATTTATCCTAATCTTTAAAATTTTTATCTTTATTTACATAATGATAGATTATGCAGAATTTTGGGTTCAATAAATCCCCCAAATCATCAAAAATTGCATTGTGCAATGCAACAAGATTGCATTTTGCAAATTCTTGTCCTTTGCATTTTGCCTACGATTTTTTGAATTTTTTGTAATACTTTCATTTTATTGAAGTTAAGCACTCTTGTTTTTCTGAAAAACTCTGGTATTATTCTTGCTTGTATAATATAGGTGTTATGGGAGTTAATAATATGCATTTATATAAATGCATAGTTAAATATGGGCATAATGGTAGTGGTAAGTATCTTGAACGGGCTTTATACATAAAAGCTCGTAATATTATAGAAGCAATGTCATTGGCTAAAACTCATCGGGGAGTTAAAAAGGGCAATCTCCAGCGAACTGGTGCAAGTATTCTATACATCATTCCTCAATGGTAATGTTTCCTGCCTTTTGATTTTATATTTTCTTTTGCTTTTAATATTATCATTTTTCTTATTTCTCAGCAATAATATGCCGTGTTAAAGCTTAATACGTTGGCCTTCCTGAAGTTCTTCTTTCTTTTGATGTCAGCATTCCAGTAATACTTCCCCAATGATCTTATTTATTCTTCTTGCAAACAAAACCATCCCGAAAGAAATCATAATAAAGCCATGATTTTAAAATTAATTGTTTAGGAGTTTGGGGGAAGATCAGGAATTAGCCGGAGCTATTAATTAAATCTTTAGAACGGAAGTAAACTATTATGTTGGATTAGATATCTAACTTCATCACAGTATACAAATACTCTGGCAAAAAATGTATTACAAATAAATTAGCACAAATAGAAGGCTCTAATTTTATATTGCTAATCTTTGGTTGTAAATTTTGCGATTCTACTTGACATCATTACCGAGTTTTCTGTGTAATGATTCATTTAATTATTTGTTGTTTGAACAATTAAATAAAGACTGAAAAGGTAAGTTAAAATGCCCTGTTCAGAAGACATATTATTAAAGTTTCCTAAAACAGATTTGCATTGCCATTTAGATGGCTCACTTCGTCTGGAAACAATTTTACAATTAGCTGAGGAGCAAAAGGTAAAATTACCAGCGGATGACCCGGATAAACTAGCAGATTTAGTAATAATGAATCAGAACAAGTGTCAGGGTCTGGATGATTATCTTAAGGCATTTCAAATCACCCTGGCAGTAATGCAGACCGAAAAAGCACTCACCCAGGTTGCCTATGAACTTTTAGCTGATTGTGCCAAAGAAAATATCTGGTATATTGAAGTTCGTTTCTCCCCTATCTTACATACACGAAAAGGTTTAAAGCCAATTCAAGTTTTAGATGCAGTAATTGAAGGATTAACCTCCGGGGAGAAAGATTTTGGAGTAAAATGGGGTATAATTATTTGTGGCATTAGAGATATCAGCCCTGAAATTTCAGTGCAACTGGCTGAACTCTGTGTGGCTTATAAGCATCGAGGCGTACTGGGCTTTGACCTGGCGGGCTCTGAAGAGGAACACCCAGCTAAAGACCATTTGGAAGCATTTTATATAATCATAAACAATAACATTAACTGTACTGTTCATGCCGGTGAATCCTATGGACCTGAGAGTATTCATCAGGCTCTACACTACTTACGGACACATAGATTGGGACATGCTGTGAGATTAAAAGAAGATGGAGATTTGTTAAATTACGTAAATGACCATCGCATCCCTCTGGAGATTTGTCTGTCAAGTAATGTCCATACTAGGGCGGTACCGGATTATGAACGTCATCCACTTAGGTTTTACTATGACTATGGATTGCGTGTTACCATAAATACTGATAATCGGCTTATGTCAAATACAACAGTCACCAAGGAGCTTTATCTGGCTTCCAAACATCTTAATTTTACCCTTGATGAGATAAAGAATTTAATAATTTTCGGGTTTAAAAGCACCTTCCAGCCTTATCATTTCAAGGTGAAAATGCTAAATTCTGCCCTGAAAAAAATTAATGAGATAATGGAGCTAAAACCCGAAGACCGATTATAATCTGGGAATTATTAATTTCACTGCGCCTTAAAAAAGTGCCTAAATCACTTACTATATTTTAATCCTGCCAGTTGTATTTCTGTTATATTCATTTAATCTCTCTAAAGAAGTAAACAAGTTCTCTATAAAGGTGCTTGATAGTAAGATTGATATTGAATAAGTATTTCTTTATTTATCTGTAACAAATAAGTATCTACCTTGACAGAGAATACTATTGATCGGCTGAACGTTAAGGTTTGATACTATGAAATATGAGGTGGTAATAATCGGGGCTGGAGTTGCCGGTTTACATTGTGCGCAAAGACTGGCACAGGCTGGGGTAAGGGTAATAGTTCTGGAAAAAAACAATATGATAGGGAATAAACCTTGTGCTGGAGGGATTACCTCAAAATGTTTGAGATTAGGGATTCCCTCAGAGATTTTAGAACGCGTATTTTCCAGATGTGTAATTCACTATAAGGATTTAAAAAAGACAATTAATACCCGGGTAAATTTTGGTACTACTCCACGTCGGAGCTTAGCTCAATGGCAATACCGGCAAGCTCTTGAGGCCGGAGCTGAAGTTGTTAAAAACTGTCAGGTAGAGGAGATTCGAGACCATCGGTTAATCACCAATAAGGCAACATTTGAATATGAATATTTGATTGGAGCTGATGGGAGTAATTCGCTGGTGCGGAGAGTATTGAGATTGCCTGTTACACATTTTATGTATACTGTTTATTATGAGATAGACGGCAACTGGCAGGAACTGGAATGGTTCATAGAGCCCCGCCTATTTAAGAATGGGTTTGGCTGGATTTTCCCTTTTAAACATCAGCTGACCATAGGTGCAGGGGGACATTCAGATGAAATGACCCCGAAACCGTTATTACGGCAATTCCACCTATGGCTTGCGCAACTGGGACTGCATTCAATAAAAGGCAGACTTCAAGGCGGACTGATAAACATTGATTATCGTGGCTGGCGATTTAATAATATATTCTTAATTGGTGATGCAGCTGGATTAGCGTCGTCACTTACGGGCGAAGGGATATATTCAGCCCTGGTGTCCGCAGATGAAGTGGCACAAAAGATTATTTCACCGAATTATTCATTACCAAAATTAAGGCGCTTGCTCCAATGTTGGCATATTAACAATTGGCTGTATAAAAGACTGCATAACTCGGTGTTTATGAGGAGAACTTTATATCCAATAGCGTTTCATATAGTAAACTGGGGATTGGTAAAATGGATTATTAGAAAGGGCTTTCTGGGCTGACAGATAATATTACCTTCGTAACAGGGAAATAAGATTACTCCAAAATTCTTTAAGGGCTGAAGGAGACGGTGCCCCGGCATTTATATTCTTTTTATGAGCAGGGAACAAAAAAATATATTGCGTGTAGGTTTTATAACTACATTTGATGCCAGCCGTGAATACCAGCATTCTATGCCACCCTTAGGGATAGGATATTTAATTGCTTATATCAAAAGGAAATGCTGGTTCGTTGAGCCTTTTTTTTGCCTGAGTGTTGAAGAGTTAATCGGCGAAAAGCCGGATATTGTAGGTATTTCCTCAGCCAGTGAGAACTTTAATGAGGCTAAGGAAATTGCAGCTAAAATAAAATCAGCACTCGGAGTTCCAATTTTTCTTGGTGGCGCGCATATTTCAGGTCTACCCCATTATTTACCAGCACCTTTTGACATTGGTTTTATCGGTGAAGGAGAAGAAACGATTGTTGAGGTGCTAAAATTATTTTATACGGGAGAGCCTAATACATCCAATATGAGTAACATTAACGGAATTTGTTTCCGGGATGATACTGGACTTGTCAGAGTCACTGCACCCAGACTATTGGTTAAAGATTTGGACAGTTTACCCTATCCGGACCGCGATGCGCTACGGCTGGAGGAGTGGGCGGTTTTACCTGCTGAACAGGTGCACCTGATCACAAGTCGTGGATGTCCCTATAGATGCATATTTTGTGCCTCGGCAAAAATCTGGCAGCGATATCGGGAGTTTTCCAGCGACTATGTGGTTAAGGAGATAGAATATCTTCGTGAGAGATATGACCCAGAGGAAATATACTTTTTTGACGATTTATTTATAGCCAGTAAGAAACGTTTTGCAGAGATTTGCCAGAAAATTCGTGAGCGTGGATTACATAAGGGAGTGTATTTCAAATCCTATGCACGGGTTGATTTGATAGACGAGCACTTAGCCGAAGTCTTCAGTGAGTTAAATTTTAAATATATTGATTTTGGATTTGAGTCAAATAGCGAACGAATCCTGAAATATTTTGATAAGCAAAATGCTTCGCCAGAGCTCAATCAACGTGCCATAGATATTTTATCTAAGCACAACATTTCTGTGGGAGCAAACTTGATAGTAGGAGTACCAATAGAAACCACAGAGGATTTAGAAGCCAACTATAGATTTCTTGAGCGTAATGTAGAGAGGATTGACCGCATATCGCTTGGACCACTTGCAGCATTGCCGGGAACTCCTGTCTGGGAATATGCTAAACAGCGCCGGCTGGTTAGTGAAGATGACACGATGAACTGGAGACGTCTGGCGTTTGATTTGCAGAACTTCAACCTTGATTCTTTTGCATATCTGGGAGAGCAGGTGAGTAAAGAAGAATTTTCAGATTGGCTAAAACGCTTTCAACAGCTGACAGAAAAAGTGAATTTGCGAGGACATATCAGGCGCTTAGAAAGACGACTATGGGATAAAGAGACAAAACTAAACGCCACAGCAAAAGAGCTGGCAAGCCTTAAAGGGTCAAGAATAATTCGTCTTGCCAATTCTCTCAGGCTGGGATTACAGAAACTAAGAGGAACGAAAGGAAGTTAAATCTGGGAGTGCGCTGGCGATTAGGAGACATACTGGCTTGCCCGGAGTGCAGCTATTCTCCCTTAAACATCAAGCCGTTAAGCATTGTACATTTACCGCCTGGCAACAATGCTTTCATCCATAATTGCACCAATTATTGTATGCGGCTGAATAAAGTAATCAGCGAGACGGTTGAACGGCAAGAGTTACCCTGTAAAGAATGCCGGGAGGAGGAGATAGAAGAAGGCGTTATTAGTTGCCCTCATTGTCGGCGCTGGTATGCCTTGGTGCAGGGAATACCCCATCTGGTGCGGGACGGGTTACGGCTGGTTGCAGAAGAACGCGATTTTCTGAAGCGACACCAGGCTCATCTGCAGGCGGAGATATGGGAAGCTGGAATCCCGTTAAATTTAAAATCCTGTTCGATAAAATCATCGGCCGAGGATGAGATAATACTTGAAGAGGGGCGTTACTGGAGTGACTTTTTTAAAGCCTATTATTCTGCAGGAGATACCTCCATACTGGATATACGCTCCCGGGGTAAACATCCCCCATTTCTCAATTATGGTGTCAGAGAGACGGATGATCTGGAGCATAGACGGCGTTGGGGCCCCTGGCCCAGGAAATTAGGGAAGATGTTATTTACACCATTAAAACAGGTGCAAGGGAAACGTGGACTGGATTTAGGTTGCGGGGGGGGACAGTTTGGTCTAGAAGCTGCCTATCAGGGTATTGATATGACCGGATGTGATATAAGCCCCGGGGCATTGCTCATAGCGAAAGAATACGCGCGGAGTGTTGGACTGGATAATCAATATGTATATGCGGATGCTCAAAATTTGCCCTTTCGGCGTCAGGTATTTTCTCTATTAATGAGCAAAGATGCGTTGCATCATCTTGCAGACCCTGAGACGGCTATAAGAAAGGCAAAAACTTTGTTATTCCCGGATGCGTTAGTAATTATTTGTGAGCATATCGGGAATTCTACTTTTTCCAGAATAATATATGATTTTTTTGCCGGGAGGTTGATTCCGAAGATAGAGCGCCGTTATCCACGAGTGGCAATTCCAGAAGTGCTTTTAAAAGGTGCCCCCAGAGAAGACTTGGGAATGGCAAAGGTGAAAGAGGTGGTGCTGAACAATTTTTACATAGTTAAGAAACGCTATGAATGGATGTTATACCTGAAGCTGGAGCAATTATTTCACTTTGCATTTGGTAAACGCCGGCTGATAAGCTATCCGGTGATGATTTTTACCTATATGTTTGAACGCATTTGCCTGACATTTTTTAGACCAGATTTTCTGATAGTAATCGGACGATACAGAGGCTGAAAAAAGACCAAAATGAAAGACAACACAGATAAACAGAAACCACAGATAGATACGATGGGGGGGCAGGCAGTAATTGAAGGTGTGCTGATGCGTAGCCCTTACGGATATGCGATTGCATTACGACGCCTGCATAATAATGAGATTATCACTGTAGCCACACTCTACAAGCCGATTACCAGACGAATAAAGATTTTGGGATTACCTTTTTTGCGCGGAGTTGTATCATTATTTGAGATGTTAATCATCGGAATAAGAGCACTTAATTATTCAGCGAAAGAATGGGAAGAGTCATATAGGATTATGGAATTGCGCGAGAAAGGAAAAAGTGAGACAATCAGTGAAGAACAAGCTGAAAAAAAGAAGGGCGAATCTTTTTCAACGTTTATGGCGATAAGTGTTGGTCTGATAATGGCTATTTTTCTGGTGATAATTTTGCCCAATCTAATGACATCCTACATTGGTAGAATTATTCCGTCTTCAGCCGTGAATAAGACAGTAGAAGTTATCAACAATACTGAAACGAGTAAAAAATATGCACCCTCAGAGAAGAGCACACTTGTAGAGGAACATCAGCCATTGCTGTATAACTTAATAACAGGGGTATTCCGAGCGGGAATTATAGTCTTGTATGTGTTCTTAATCTCGCGTCTCAAGGATATAAAACGCATTTTTGAATATCACGGTGCGGAGCATAAAGCGGTGAATGCATATGAGCGCGAAGGAGAGGTCAGTATTGAGAGTGTACGAAAATACACTACCAGGCACCCACGCTGTGGAACGTCATTTTTGGCAATAGTCATTCTCGTGAGTATAATAATTTTTGCCTTAATTGCCCAGGGAGTGGCACTAATCTGGCCCAGATTTACTATGCATCCCTTTTTGGTGAAAAAGGTAATTTTATTTGGTTTACATATATTATTTTTACCCCTGGTAGCCGGCACAGCATATGAGTTAATCAAATTATCGGGACGATATTATACGAAGTTCTGGCTATTCAAATTGTTAGTGTTACCCGGAATGTTATTTCAGAAAATTACCACACGAGAGCCTGATGACAGGCAGTTAGAAGTGGCAATTGCAGCTTTAAAAGCTGCTCTGTCACTTAGAGAGCAGCCACACAGTACTGACGGAGGAGTGAGGATTAGCAATGATTGATTTAAAAGAGAGAATGGCAGATGTAAAAAAGCGGTTGAAAGAGCTGGAGGAGAAATTAAGCCAACCGGGTATTATCAATAACCTTGAAGAATATAAATCATTAACAAAGCGCCATCAAGAATTGGGAGGGATAATACAGAAGTGGGAACAATACGAGCAGATGGAGCAACGCTATGAGGAAGCCAAGCGATTAAGCACAGCTGAGGATGAGGAACTGGCTGAATTAGCCCGGGAAGAGATGAAAACTACTGAAAAAGAACTGGAAAGATTACATAGAGAAGTTCTGGTAAGTTTGTTGCCGAAAGACCCGTATGCGGATAAAAATATCATAATGGAGATTCGGGCAGGAACTGGCGGTGAAGAAGCAGCACTTTTTGCTGCGGATTTATACAGGATGTATCTCAAATATGCGGAACGGCAGGGATGGGAGACAAGTCTAATCAGCATTAATGAGACATCTCTGGGGGGGGTAAAAGAGGTTATCTTCTCTATTTCAGGCAAGGACGTTTATAGTAAACTAAAATATGAAAGTGGCACCCACCGTGTACAGCGAGTACCCATAACAGAAGCTAGCGGTAGAATTCACACCTCAGCAGCAACCGTGGCGGTGATGCCTGATTGAAATAGAAATACGTCCGGAAGACTTGAAGATTGAGACCTTCCGCGCCTCAGGACATGGCGGGCAACACGTCAATGTTACTGATTCAGCTGTAAGAATTACTCACCTGCCAACTGGTCTGGTAGTAAGCTGTCAGGATGAGCGTTCGCAAATAAAAAATCGTGCCAAGGCGCTAAAAGTATTGCGGGCGCGACTGCTGCAGCTGCAACGCGAGAAACAGGAAGCTGAAATCTCCGCAGAACGACGCAAACAGGT
>CAYRXI010000004.1:17274-22964 GCA_964428255.1 uncultured Candidatus Sumerlaeota bacterium | reverse complement strand
GTATTCGCACTTTCAATTTCCCGCAGAACAGAGTGACTGACCATCGGATTGGTTTAACATTATACAAGCTGGATAACATTCTGAAAGAGGGAGAAATTGACGAGTTTGTTGAAGCCCTTATTCTCAATGAACAAACAGAAAAATTGAAAGAACTTTAACCCTTTCTTCCTTAAATATAAATAAAGATTTTTACTTACAATTGACTGCTAAACAATTAAAAGCACCCTATTTTTGTGGCTAAAAATAACCTGGCTAAGAAATATCTAATCAATTTCAAAGGAAAGAAGGACAACTTGCCCGCTGAACTCCACTCTTATTTTCTGTGATAAAACAGTTGAAATGTTATGTTTTTCATTCTTTATTAATTATTGTTTTTAATAAAAACAATGCAATTTTCAGGAGGGAAAAGATGTCTAATGTAATGGATATGATTATGAGAAAGGCGCGGGAAAAGCAACGGCGGATTGTCCTGCCTGAGGCAGAAGTTGACGAGCGCGTTCCGGCAGCAGCACGCCAGATAAAGGATGCCAGACTGGCTATACCCATTTTACTGGGAAATCCCCAAAAGGTGCGAGAAATGGCGCAAAAATCCGGAGTTACCATAGAGGACATAGAAATAATTGACCACGTAAATAGTAGTGAACTAAAAGAGCTGGCTGAGGAATATCGGATAATTAGGAGTAAGGAAAATTTAACACCTGCGCAAGCTCAGGAAGTGATGAGAAATCCACTCTATTATGGTGCGATGATGGTCAGAATTGGAAAAGCCGACGGAATGACCTGTGGTTCTGCCAGCACAACGGCGGATGTGTTACGTGCAGCTATAAAATGCATCGGCACAGCAGAAGGCATAAAGACTGTTTCCAGTTCTTTCATTATGATTGTGCCCGATTGTGAATATGGTGCTAATGGTGTGTTTATCTTTGCGGATTGCGCGGTTAATCCTGACCCCACACCTGAGCAACTGGCAGACATAGCCCTGTCGTCTGCTGCAACAGCGAAATCATTGGTGGGCATTGAGCCAATAGTGGCGATGTTATCGTTTTCTACTTATGGTAGCGCCAGCCATAGTTTGGTGGATAAGGTAAAACAGGCAAATATCCTCGCCAAAGAGAAAAATCCCGGCTTACTCGTAGATGGTGAATTACAGGCAGATGCAGCCATAATTCCGAGTGTCGGTAAGAAAAAAGCGCCCTCCAGTCAGATTGCCGGTAAAGCCAATGTGTTAATCTTCCCGGATTTAAATGCGGGAAATATTGCTTATAAATTGGTGCAACGGCTGGCAAAGGCTGAAGCCATAGGTCCTATAATTCAAGGACTTCGTAAACCAGTTAATGACCTTTCACGTGGCTGTAGCGTAAGTGACATAGTTCAGGTGGCTGCAATAACTGCGGTGCAGTCAGGTGGTTAAATCCTGAATGATTATGGATCGGTACCGATATATAAATTTTTCCCTTGCAGTATTAATCTGGATAATAACGTATGGGGTTTTATATGTAATTGCGCCTGCAGTTCCTGTTTTTGAGACGCGCAAGTTTTTCATTCACGGTAATTATTTACTCCCGATGCTTTCAGGTTTTTTACTGCTTTTCACCACGTTATTCATCTACGACTGTTCCCCGCATATTAAAGTGAGCCCGCAGGCTATTTTATGTTGTCTGTTTGTACTGGTGATAATTGATAATTATGCCCATCACTTTGACAGATTTGGCTACGGCTGGAGTTTTCTAATCAGTAATATGGCAATTATTTTCATCGGGGTATTCCTGGGCAAATTACTAGCATTCTCCGTAGCCCAGCGTAGCTGGATTATTCCCATTGCGCTTGTCGCAATGGTTGCCGACATCTGGAGTGTTACCTATGGACCAAGCCATTACATCTCCAGCCAGCCACCGAGGGTGCTGAGACATTTTATGGTGTTTTATCCGCTTCTGGGGGCAAGTACTACTGAGGCAACTATAATTCCTTACTGGCTAAGGCCATTTGTAGGTATGGGAGACGTCATATTTATTGCTTTATATCTGGAGCTGGTAAGAAAATACGAATTGCATATTTTCTGGTCCCGACTGGCAATGACGCTGTCAATGATGATACCGATTACGCTGGCGTCATTAGCAGGCAGAGGCGTGCCAGCATTACCTTTTATGTCTGCCTTTTTTGTGTTTACTAATTTTCGTTATTTAGAAGTAAAGAAACACGAGATAATCCAGTGCGCAATTTTTATTTGCGTAATGATGGCTATTTTGTTTACACTTTATCATAATCCTGCGACACGAGAGTTTCTAAGCCTGGAACGTTAACCTCTTAAGAATGAGAAGGAGGAATTATTTATGAAAAAGCGCGTTAAATTTTTCCTGATTACCGGTTTATTGTGGAGCGTGATTTTTGCCCAGAGCTGCGTGGTGATGGTTAAAACTGATTTATTTGAAGAAAAATCAAAATACAGGGAAGCAATTGTGCAAAAAGCAGACTACTGGTGGACAACTAATAAAATTTTGCTCCTGGATGTCTCTGGGATACTCACCAAAACATACTCAAGTCTTCCATATAGCGATAGCAAGAAGGATCCTGTTGCAGACCTCAAAGAAGCTCTGACGAAAGCTAAAGAAGATGATTTAATTAACGCAGTAATTCTGCGTATTGACAGTCCCGGAGGTTCAGCAGCCTGGTGCGATGTTTTATATAGAGAGATTAAAAAGTTTAAAGAAGAGAGCCAAAAACCGGTGGTGGCAGCTATAATGAGTGTGGGCGCTTCAGGGGGATATTATGTGGCACTCCCTGCGGATAAAATTTATGTGTCCCCCGGAGGAATAACAGGAAGCATCGGCGTAGTAGCGCTTTTTCTGAATATAAAATCACTGGCAGATAAAATCGGAGTTCAAACCGAGGTTATTAAATCTGGCGAACATAAAGATATGGGCTCATTATGGCGCTCATTATCGGATGAGGAGAAGAAAATCATCCAGAAGTTAATTGATGAATTTCACAATAATTTCATCAATGTAATTGTTGAAAATCGGCGAGGAGTCAGCCGTGAACAGCTTAAAGAGCGGGCAGATGGAAGGATTTTTTCAGCAACCCAAGCTTTAGAACTGGGGCTGATTGACGGAGTGGCATATTTAGATGAGGTAATTGAAGAGACAAAAAAAATAGCAAAAATCAGTGACGCCCGAATAGTAACCTATTATCGGCGCCATGAATATATAAACAACATCTACAGCCAGATTAGACCCCAATTACCCCAAAACAAGAATCCAGAAGTTAATTTAATAAACATCAATCTTGGTGCCTTACTTCCGCAGTTAGAGCCTGGTTTTTATTACCTGTGGCTACCCGCCGTTGGTGATTAGAAAGTCTACGGATTTAATAATTAATCCGCCCGGCTAATGGCAAAAGCGAAGTGCTTTGTGGAATAGCATTGTTGTCATTTGATTGAGGCTCTTCTATCAGAAACAACAAAAAGGTAGGATTTAAAATCAGTTTGGAATTTAAGTTTTTGGAGTTATCAGGAGTGTAATACTTTATATCAGTTTAAATTCCTGTGTTATTTTTTTCTCTTTCTGCAGGGAATTATTAATTTAATGGCTTTATAAAGCACAGAAAATTCGTAGTGTCTATCATCACCGCTACTATATGGCTCACCATCTATTTGTAAATACATACGCTTTCCTGCAGTAACAATTAAACGTTCAAAACAGGTGTGAGTAACATCAGGCAGAAATTTCTCAAGATTGCCGCGGGTAAGAGCCAGTCCAGTAATATACTTAAGGTAATCGCGTAGACGATTATTTTTAAAGATGTAAAGTTCCATCTTGCGCCGGAAAGGAAGATTGCGAAACGTCCAGAGACCAGCGTAGAGCGGGATGTTGCTGATAATCAGGCTGTAGCCGTTAATACCCTCTCCTGGGGGATAATAAGTGGCAGTAAATTGTGGCAGATACTTCACTTGAGTGAGCTGGCGCAACCCTACAATACCATAAGCATAATTGCGGAGGGTGAGTTTAAGCTCCGGCGAGACTTTATGCACGGTTGCTGCATCAAAACCAATACTGGCAAAGCATAAAAAATACCGTTCGTTAACTTTGCCAACGGTTACAGAGCGGGGTTTACCCTTGATTATTGCCTCGCAGGCTTTTACCGGGTCAGTGGGCATCCGAATACTCTGTGCGAGGGCATTGAGAGTGCCGAGCGGTAAGACCCCGAGTATCAAAGGTTTACCCATAGCCAGATTGAGGATAGAGTTAACCGTTCCATCTCCCCCACCTATAAGCACGACGTCAGCCTTACTGGTAACAGCTTCCTCAATTAACATTGCTGAGTGTTCAACTGATTTGCTGAGTTGAAAGACACATTCAACTCCATACCGGGAAAATACCTGCTCCATTTCCTTAAGTTTACGCCTGGTTATATGTGCTCTATCGCCGTAATTTATAATACCAAAATACCGCATACTGCCTTATGAGGTTTACTTGACAGTTTAATCACTAATAAATTAAAGGTTAAATAAATTTTAAATTGTGATTCAGTTGTATACTAATGTCAATTGCACATTCAAAGAACAGAAAAATCAGGCGGGGCTTGCTGATAGCCATAGAAGGGATTGATGGTGCGGGCAAGACTACACAGGCTAAGAAGCTGGTAGAACATTTGAATAAAGAAGGATTTCCCAGCATCTATTTATACGAACCAACGTATGGACAATATGGTAAACGACTGCGCCAGCAGGCGCAAACTGGAAGAGTTAGTCCAGAAGAAGAGTTTGAGCTGTTTTTGAAAGACCGAAGAGAAGATGTAAAGCAAAACATCCTGCCAGCACTTAAAGAAGGAAAGATTGTGATACTGGACCGCTACTATTACTCTTCAATGGCATATCAAGGTGCCAGGGGACTTGATCCAGAAATGATTCGGGAAGCCAACGAAAACATTGCCCCGCGTGCAGATATGGTTCTTTACTTAAAACTCCCTATCAAAAAGAGCGCTGAACGGATAATAAAAAAGAGAAACACCGCCCTGGATAAATTTGAAGGAGAGACATATCAAAGACGAGTAGCCAGAATTTATAATAAGATGAGTCGGTATCTGCCAGAATTTAAGGTAATAGATGCCAGAGGTGATGAAGAAACGGTGCACAAAAAGATTGTTCGGCAGGTTATGAAATTGATCAAAAAAGTTCAATGAGAGCATAAAAGAACGAGGGAAAATAACCTGAAATATTAAAATCACCAATAAAAAGAAATCTCAGGAAGATTCATCTTCTTCGGAGGTTGAACCTTCAGTTTCAGTCTCGTCCTCCTGAACTTCATCTACATCAGGTGCAATAGATTCCACGAAGGTAATGGGCATTATTAAGAAGAAAGCGTTTTCTTCACCTGTCCCCACAATGATGACCGGCTCTTCGGTGGATTGAACCTTAATTTCCACATCGTCGGTATCAATGGCACGAATGATTTCCTGTAAAAATTTATGATTGAAGGCAATATCAAACTCTTTCCCCTTGTACTCCACAGGGAGTATGCCCTCATAAGAACCAAGGTCGTAGCTCATTGCCGTAAGCACTGCGCGTTCATTCTGAAATTTGAAGATAATGGCATTGGTTTTCTCCTCGCTGATGATTGCAGCTCGCTTGATAGTGTTGAGCAAGGCATCCTTATTGGCTTTCACAATATAAGCAATTTTTTGTGGAATGATAG
>CAYRXI010000004.1:15636-17264 GCA_964428255.1 uncultured Candidatus Sumerlaeota bacterium | reverse complement strand
GACTCATAAGGTGGGTATTTCCCTTCAATTTTACTTGAGATTATTTTTACATTTCCCAGATCAAAGGAAACCTGGCGTTCGCCAAAATTGACCACACACTCGCCCTCTGCAGTCAGGATGCGACTTAACTCCAGCAACACTTTATGTGGCACAATAGCTTCATTTTCTGGATTACCCTGCAGGATGTTTATTTCAGAAGTGATATGTCCTAATTTTTTGCCGTCAGTACCAACGCAAATAAGTTTGCCATTGCGAACGCGGAATAACCCGCCCAATAAGACCCGACGCGGTTCCCGCTGAGGAATAGCAAACAGGATAGTAGAAATAACTTTCTTCAGTGCCTTCTGGGGAAGGGAGAAGGTGGTTACTGGCTCTACTGGTGACCATTGCGGGAATTCATCAGCAGGCATAATGGAAAGACGATAGGTATTAGAAAGACACTGTATCTTAAGACGGTTCTCTTCCTGTTCCATATGTATATTATCCTGCGGAACGACCCTAACGATTTCCATAAGTTTGGCAGCAGGAACGGTGAGACTCCCAGCTTCAGCCACATCGGCAGTGACAATACAGCGGACACAGGTTTCTAAATCACTAGCAACAAATTCCACTTCCCCGCCAATATCGGCGTTAATCAATACATTGCTTAAAATTGGTAAACTACTCTGGGGATTGACGATAGTATGAACAACATTGACTGCAAAAGTGAGGTCCTGATGATTAAAGGTTACCCGCATTCTATCCTCCTTAAATTCACTACAAATTTACATTTCAAAATCAGGAAAGAATTAACAAAATCGTTATCATTATGCAAATGAAATTAATAACCGACATCGCTGAGTAATAGAGAAAATAGAAATGCCTTTCTTTGCCCTTATAATATCGAGGCATTTTTTATTAAGCCTTCCAAGAGAAAAAAAATTTACGCCCTCAATCCTCCTAAAGTAAAGTTAGAATTTCCTCTCTACATTTAACTTATCAAGGTATGGATTAGGTTAGTTTTAACTGGATATTTCAGGGATTATCGCTGAAGAAGTTGATAGTAAGTGCTTTAAGAAGTTTCGGTGGCAAGGAGATAGCGATTTAAGTTTATAACTGCACTGGTGGTAAGTTTTTTTTGAGGTGGTGCCCTATGCAATTTTAGAGGGACTGCGATAGAATCTGAATTATTAGCTAGTTGTAGGCGTAAAAAGAGATTGCCCATTGTGCCTACTATACCATAATTGTGGTGGCACAAAAGCTGGCGGGAGAAATTAAACATCGGTATTTACCCATAGACTGTCAGCATCAACGCACAATTATATTTTACATCTTATCTTGCAGATTCCGGCACGAGTAATTAAGCACGCTTGTCATGTCATTTTCAGGCTGAAGGAATGTTTAATGTTACCTCACCTCAAAGAGTATCTGCGCACAATAACTCCACTGCTTAGTTTTTACTCTACGCCCTAAACCCTGATGGAGGAATTCTGCATCACATTTAAACAAATTCTTGTTAGGTTGAACTTTCACCTATATTTTGTAAATCCTGAAAATTTATTGTGAATCTGTTTCAAATTAAAAAATAAATCGACAGGTGGAAATAACAAATGAGATTGACTAATATCTGAATAAAAATTTGTTTTTAT
>CAYRXI010000004.1:11945-15626 GCA_964428255.1 uncultured Candidatus Sumerlaeota bacterium | reverse complement strand
AAGAAAGTAGATCTACTATATAAATTGATATTTGGTAATAACATTACAATGTCAAGTCGTTTCCCCAAAAGAAGATTTTGAGTTACTACAAGGATATTCTTAATTTAACAATTCAATTATATGAAGTTTAATAAATATATATAATAGGCTTAATCATAGCCTGGCAAATTAGAGAAAAACTTAAAAACAGAAATGAAAGGAGAGAGCAAAGAATGAATAAAAAGAAACACAAAATGTTAAAGTTGGTTTTAATTTTCTTTTGGGTAATATTACTAACTGCTATGTGTTACTCAAATGATGTGGAGAGATTGATTCAACAATTAAAAGAAGGAGATCCTTCTGTGCGTGAAAAAGCTGCCTCAGCGTTGGGAAAGATAGGAGATAAGAAATGTATTCCTCTTATAGCTGCTCTCCTACCAGACTGGGATAATAATTATGAAATCATAAAGGCGCTTGAGCAATTAGACTGGATGCCAGAGAGTGAAATAGAACAGGTCTATCTCTGGTTTGTTAAAGGGATAAAGAAAAACTGGTTAGCCACTGGGAACAAACAAAGAGAGTTTTACTTAATGATGTAAAAAGTGGAGAACGGAGAAAAATAGAGAATGCAGTATATACATTTATTGGAATAGGAAGAGAGGAGATAATAGAAGAGCTGGTCAAGATATTAGAGACATATGGCAATAAAAACATGGCGGAAACTTACTTTAATTGTGGAAATAGTCGCCTTGCTGAAGCAGGAAGAGACTGGGCAAATAAACATGGTGACTCTATAATGTCTGGGTTGAGTAGTTGTAAAGTACGTTGGGGAGAATTTTCACCTAAATGAGCCAGAAAGTAAACTTTAAGGAGCAAGAAATATTGGATGTAAACTTCTTTTATCTAGCTTTTGCTTAGCCACCTGAATTACCGTTATTGATATTGTAGCCGAAAATTTATTGCGTCAGCGGCAACAAAGCTTTGGACAACGAAATTGGTAGAGATTAAAAGGGGTTTTTGCTTGGTTGCAAAGATGACGAAATATAATATCCGAGATTTAGAGAAAAGAAACTGAGTTTTTTAAAAAGAATAATTAAGAGGCAGTGTAGAGGTATAAGCCCCGTTAAAAAAGTTTCACGAATTTATGTGATTCCTAAAGACTGCGAATAACTTCGTAAAATATCAGTTCCATCATAGAATTGACCGTACCACTTACCCTGAGTTTTTGTATTTGCCATCCAGCCGGGCTTGGTCTCCAAGTTCCTTCCGTTGGATTCGTTCCGGTGAGCTTAATTTTCCACCCCGTCTAATTGCGGAACAATATCTCCGCGTTCCACTTCTAAGCCATCACATCCGGCATCTCCTATAAATACAACTCCCTTAGGACTCGCATAACACTGTGCTTCTTTTCTAAGCCAGCTTCAGTAATTGATGACTGATTTTCCCCCCAGCATCTGGTAGATGGTGCTATAGTCTGGAATATACTTTAACTTCAACACTGACTGAATTTTCTTTTAAAGGCTCAAGTTCTCTATCATTCATCCATAAGTGGTATTCAGATGTATTTTTAAAAATTTAATGTCGTAATTTTTTACTTTATTCGTAGGTTTTTTGTTCTAAAAGAACGACAGCCAGACTTATAATCCCCTCTTTTCTACCGACAAAGCCCAGCCCTTCGGCTCTGGTGGCTTTAATATTAATAGGTGTTTGGAGTCCAAGAATGGCTTGCAGATTATTTTTCATTTGTGAAAACCAGGGAGAAAGTCGTGGTTCTTCGCAAACGATAGAAACATCTACATTAATCAGGCGAAATCCTTTGCGGTGCATAAGCTCTACAACTCGCTGAAGGAGCTTGAGGCTGGAAATGTCTTTAAATTGAGGGTCAGTATCTGGAAAAAGTTTGCCGATGTCACCTTCTGCCATAGCACCCAGGATGGCATCGCAGAATGCGTGAGCACATCTGCATCAGAATGTCCAGCCAGCCCCCTGGTATAAGGAATATCAACTCCACCGAGAATTAATTTTCTCCCTTCAGCCCAGGGATGAATATCTATGCCAATACCAACAAGCATAATTCATAGATTAAATTTATACGAGGCGTTTGTGTAGAAGAAATTCTGCCAGAACAACATCTGCAGGCGTAGTAATTTTTATATTATTGACCGAGCCCGGAACGAGATACACGGGTTTGCCGAGATATTCTACTGCCTGCGCTTCGTCAGTAATTTTCAATCGCTTTTTGCGAATAAGTTGATATGCGTTTAATAACCAATCATAACGAAATATCTGTGGAGTTTGCGCCAGCCAAACAGTGTCACGCGGAAGAGTATTTTTGATAGGAACGCAAGTTTTAGAAGGGGTAAAAGTTGAGCGGGTGAGTTTGATAGTATCTGTTGCTGGAATAGCCAGAATGGCAGCACCTTTTGAGACCGTTAAACGAATTGCAGTTTTAACTTGCTCAAGGGGGGGGATAGGACGCACTGCGTCCTGAACCATAACAAATCTGGTTGTGGCTGGCACTTCTTTTAATCCTTCCCAGACCGAGTCCTGGCGCAGATTTCCACCAGGGACTATTATTTTAACTTTAGTAAGTCTGGCTTTAAAAACTTGTGTAGCAACCTGAGCAACAAATTCAGGAGGTGTCACGACCACCATTGCTTCAATCTCCGGAAGCGTCGACAATCTCTCAATACAATGAAAGTAGAGCGGCTTACCGTGCAGTAAATGAAACTGTTTGGGTAAATCATCGGCTCCAGCGCTTTGCTTACCTGTAGAGGCAGCGGTTTTAAATCGTTCACCTCTCCCAGCAGCCACAATTATGCACCAGATATTTCCCGGCTTAGACATTTAACTCTTGATTTTATAATAAACCCGTAGGTTCAGGAATATCGTGACAAATGTTGAAGCACTGTAGTGCCTGCCCCGCTGCACCTTTTATTAAATTATCAATGGCGGTAATAACTAATAAAAGATGGTCATCAACCTTTTGCAAATAAATGTCGCAAAAATTAGTGTTCACCACATTTTTTGTAGCAGGATATTTGCCTTCAGGTAACAGCCGAATAAAAGTTTCTTTCTCATATTGTGCCTGATAGATTTCCTGGATTTTTTGAAAGGGGATATTCTCGGCTAATTTGATATAAATGGTGCTTAAAATCCCACGATTCATTGGAATCAGATGGGGAGTAAAAATGACTTTCAAATCTTTATCATCAGTACCGCTCATTTCTCTTAGCTTCTCTTCAATTTCAGGCTGATGACGATGTTTGCCAATAGAATAAGGTTGCAATGATTCATTACATTCAGGGAAATGAGTATTGTCGGTGGGTTTTCTCCCGGCACCGCTAACGCCTGATTTGGAGTCAGCAATGATGGGGGGGATGATTTTCACCCTGGCTAATGCCAGCGGTGCGAGACCCAAGAGTACACTTGTAGGATAACAACCCGGCACACTGATTAATCGGGCATTACGGATGCTCTGCCGGTTTATTTCAGCTAAACCATAAACAGCTTGGCTGGTGATTTCTTTTTCTTTGTGCTCAACGTTATAGATTTTTTCATAAAGTGCTAGGTCTTTGAATCTAAAATCTGCGCTGAGGTCAATTACTCTGATGCCGTTGCGGAAGAGTGTGCCTGCATAACTCTGGGCAGCTTTATGAGGTAAAGCCAGAAAAACTGCATCTGTTTGAGTAACTAATTTTT
>CAYRXI010000004.1:10197-11922 GCA_964428255.1 uncultured Candidatus Sumerlaeota bacterium | reverse complement strand
AGGTTCAATTACCAGATGCTTAAGATGAATGAATTCTGGAAAAGTATCCCCAATGGGTTCAGGCTCATTAACCACGTCCATAAGTGCAATTAACTTAATCTGGTTGTGCTTCAGGCACAATCTAATTAATTCTTTTCCCGCATAGCCTTTAGCTCCAATAATGCCAACCTTACTCATTGTGACTTACGAAAGAGAAAAATGAAATTTGTCCACCAATTATAAGTGGTGAATTAATCTGATGCAATCCTTATCTCCAAGCAATAGTTACTATTCACGCTTCGGGATGTAAAATTGCAAACGAGTGTTTAACGTTTGAAAGGGTTCGTCCAGCAGGGGCTGATAACACTGGTCAATTGCCTGGCGGATTTCAGGAATTCGGGCAGTTTGCGCCAGGTCCAGGATTATCAGCGGTATCTGCCTGCCATAGATTGCACGAGAGATATTGTCCACTTTACGCACACCTTCACCGGGAGTTTTAAATACGAGGCGTTCATTCCAGTATTTTATGGTCCAGATAAAAATCTCAGAATATTCCTCTACCACTTTACGTTTAGTAATAAAGGCATAAAAGGGGGGGGAAAGTATGGCGTCACCTGGTTGAGTATATTTTTGAATGTAGTATTTAACTTTCTTTACATCGCGTTCTGGAAGTTCATAAGTTTGTTCTTTTAGCGTGGCAACGATAAATCTCACACCGATACCAAAAGTTACTATTATAAAGCCGAAAAGTAAACAAAACTTCAGTAAGGGGATACTATCCTTATCCAGACGAATTACACTTGAAAGAGAAAAATTAAGCGGGGTGATTTGACTCCAGAGAAAAACTATAAAATAGCCAGCAAACAAAGCCACAGATGGTTCACCAAGGGTAAAAATATAGTCCATTGTCCCGCCCTTGGATACAAAAACAATAGAACACAGAGAAAAGAAGCTGTACCAGGCTATGTATTCTCTGAGTGGATGAGAGAAATGGCGAATGAAATGTAATAGCCCAAGAATTGCTAACAATATTACTCCCCCCTCCCAGACCAGGACATCTTTCCCCTCGTTAATAATCTTACGAAGGGCATAATTTAGCAGTGATTCTTGAGAGAGTTCTTTTTTGGGGAAGGTGCCTACCTGATTGAAAATAACGTTCTGAAAATAAGCTCCGGTGAGAGCCTCTGCCATCAGCATTCCGATGATAAGTAGAAAGATCAGAGTTGCAATGTAATATAGCCAGAGAGAACGACGGCGTACCATGGCATAAAAAGCCGTGAAAAAAACATATGGAGCAGCGGTCATATTAGTAAACACTGCAAGTACACCAAAGAATGCGGAGAAAATTAAGCTGAGCGGTTGCCGATGCAGGAAAAAGTATAAGGCGAGTAACAGGAAGAAGATTTCGGTTGGCTCGCTTTGATAGCCCAGAGACCACCAGAAGCCAATCGGAATAAAGAGATAGATTATCGCGGCAAGGGTGGCGGTCTTTATACAGTTGAAGATTCGCAGTGCCAGAAAGTAAATCACTGCAAAAGTTGCCAGATGCAGAGCCAGACTAAAGAAGCGGACAGTATAAAGAGGCTCAAATCCCATACTGCGCGCAAATTTCTGAATTAAATATCCTATATAAAGGTGCAGGGGTGGCTGAGGCGCCATTATATCGCGATATAAGACTAAACCATCCACCAACCGACTGGAGATGTACAGGTAATTTCCATCGCCAAAGTCAATATAGCCTTCATT
>CAYRXI010000004.1:0-10187 GCA_964428255.1 uncultured Candidatus Sumerlaeota bacterium | reverse complement strand
GACACTACGAGGGTATAAATACAGGCAAAGATAACACTAATCGCTAAATATTTCCAGGAAGCACTTTGCAAGACCTAAGAATCTCCGATTTAGATGAACTAAAATTGTTTTTTATTTCATAGAGTGATAGCAACTCATTTTTAATTGAACGAGCATTGTTGAAAACAGCGATTGGTCAGTTTTATCTCTGCTGAGAAAAATAGAAAGCTAAAATATCCCGCGCAATCGGCGCTGCGACCTTCCCTCCGTGTCCACCATTTTCAATCAGAACTAACACTAATACCCGGGGGTCATTAACTGGAGCGAAGCCAATAAACCAGGCATCAGTGCCACCGGTGGAATTCTGTGCGGTGCCAGTTTTTCCGGCGACTTTCCACTGTGGTTTGAATTGCGCTGAATAGCCAGTGCCCCCGGGCTCATTAACAACACTGAATAATCCAGACAAGACCTCACTGCGATACTTTTCTTGAAGAAGGATTCTTTGCTCCTTCTTGGGGGAGATCGGAAGAGGTTCACCAGCTTCATTTACTGCCTGCAGTAGCAAATGCGGAGTAGCAATCCAGCCGGAATTTGCAATAGCCGCGTAAGCACATACTAACTGGAGGGGAGTGGTCTGAATCCGTCCCTGACCAATGCCAAATTGAATAAGGAGCCCCCGTGTTAACTCGCCATAATTATATAAGGGTAAAAAACCTTCGTCCTCAAAGGGCAAATCAATGCCTGTACGCCTGCCAAGGTTAAAGCGATAAGAATAATCAACCACATTTTTTCCACCCAATTCCAGCGCAATGGTATAAAAATATGAATTGCAGGAAACTTGCAGGGCTCGTTTTAAGTCAACATAACCGTGCCCATCTTGTTCACTGCAAAGAAAGGGCTGACGCCAATCAGGGAGATAAAACTCCCCCGAGCAATAAATTTTTCGTTCCGGTTTAATACCATTTTCCAGAGCAGCAATAGCCAGAATGGGCTTGATAGTAGAACCTGGGAAATATCTGCCCTGGATGGCACGATTTAAATAGGGGGAGCTGGCATCCGGTGGACTTTTTGCAGGTTCTTCAGGGTCAAACGTTGGTGAACTCGCCATAGCCAGTACTTCGCCATTTTGGGGATTGATGACAATAATGACACCAGATTTATCTTGCAATTTATCGTAACAAAATTTTTGCAGATTGGAGTCAAGAGTCAGATAAATAGTCGCACCGGGCACGGCAGGCTGCTCTACTACTGAATCAATCACTTTTCCCAGTGCATTTCTGACAATTATTTGACTGCCGTCCTGTCCTCGTAATAAAGTCTCGTAACTTTTTTCAACCCCAGTGGCGCCAATTTTGTCATCCGGTGCATATCCTTTCTCTATCAATTCTGGTAATACTTTGGGCGGAATGCTAATTAGATAACCAACAATATGAGCTGCTGCTTCCTGCAAAAGATAACGTCGTTTCAATTTCTTTTCAATAAAGACACCGGGAAAACTTCTCTCCTGTTCCAGAAGAGGTGTAATCTGGTCCAATCGCAGGTCTTTAGCAATCGGGATTGGCGCACCAGTAGGTTTCATTTTTTGTATTTTGTCACGGAGTTGTTGGGGGTCAAGGTTAAGCAACCGGGCAAGTTGCTCGGTGAGCACAGAGACATTAGTTTTACGGCGGGACAAAGTTAGATAGACATTGTAGGTGGTGTAGTTTTCAGCAAGTATGCTACCATTGCGGTCATAGATGATTCCGCGCGGAGCTGGAAGACGTTGCTGACGGAGAAAATTTTGCTCGCTTTTTTCCTTTAGTTCACTTCCACGTAAGATGGTGAGTTCTGTTAGGCGAAGAAAAAAAATAAATAAAATGCCGAGGAAGAGCAGGTAAAAAATAGTGAGCCGCCGATATTGACGAATGCGAGGTGAACGATGACCAGATTTCACAGCTACCTGTCAAAGTGAATCGAAATTAAATGGATTAATCAATATGGGGAACATCTATAAGGCTTACTACTTTCGCTTAGACTTAAAAAGTAAGCCTTCAATTTCCCAGACGATTAAAGCCCAGATGCCCAGGCCCAGGAGGAAATATAAGATAAAGTCAAAAAACTGTAATTTTGCCAGCCTGATTGTCAGGTATTCACTTTTTGCCAGGACAAAGATAGTTAAAATAATGGGTAAAAATAATCCAAGAAAGGGAAGGAATAATCCGCGTAAAAGACGCCGGATAAATGGTGCACGAAATTTAAATAATATTTCTTCTGCAGGATAACGTTTCAAAGCTTCATCAATATCCGAGCTACTGGCAATGACCGGACGAATAGTATAGCCTACCAGGGCTTTTAAATTATCAATAAGAACCAGGTTGGAGGGGTCTTCCATAGCCAGAACCAGATGGTTATCTTCTATTCGTAAGGGGATAACATGATGCCGAATGGCAATAGACCGAGGTATTAAGCTAAGAATTTTGGTATTGAGGTCTTCTGGGCCCAGTGAGACCAGCTCGTAGCCAAAGACCTTTTTGAGGATGCTCATTTTGGCACTTTCGGTTATAGCACCCATTTCAACCAGAATGCGAGCCAGGGGCTTATCAGTAGAACGTTGAATTTGCAGGGCTTCTTCAACCTGTGCCCGACTGATTATGCCCTCACTTAATAATATCTCTATCAATCCGCCGCTTAGTTGTGCTTCTGGCTTCTTCAACTTTCTATCTCATAAAAAATTAAAAATTAGAAATTAGAGTTTAATATCAATCTACAGGGATTGCAATAATAAAATAATTTATTATGATGATTTATTCACCATTTTTCGCTTCTTTTTCAAGATTGTATTTACGCAGTTTTTCAATCAAGGTGGTTCGTTTTAATCCAAGCAATTCAGCTGCACGGGATTTATTACCGCCAGCTCGTACAATGGCTTGACGTATGAGCTCACACTCCAGAGAGCTGAGAGCTTGATTGAGGTCAATTTTTTCACCCTGCCACTGAGAATCCAGATGAAAAGGACTAACCTTGCTGATTTGCTTAAAGTTATCTGGCAGATGTTCAACATCAATTACTCCCTTTGAGTAAAGCACAATCATCTGTTCTACCAGATTTTCCAGTTCCCGCACATTCCCGGGCCAATGGTACTTGCTCAGGACCTCAATGGCTGCGGGTGAAAAACCCTGAACATTGCGCCCTAATTTTTTATTATAAACATTAACGAAATGGTTAATCAAAAGGGGTAAATCCTCAAGCCGTTCTCTCAATGGTGGAACATAAATTGGCACAACGTGTAAGCGATAGTATAAATCCTCACGGAATTGATTTTTTCTTACTGCTTCTTCCAGATTTTTATTGGTAGCAGCAATAATTCGAACATCTACCTTAATGGTCCGCGTTGAGCCAAGAGGTTCAAATTCACGTTCTTCCAGAAGGCGAAGAATTTTTGCTTGCAAGCGCAAACTCATATCTCCGATTTCATCCAGAAAGATAGTGCCAGTATGGGCAGTTTCAAAGCGCCCCTGCTTTGTAGTATAAGCACCGGTGAAGGCACCTTTGACATAGCCGAATAATTCACTTTCCAGAAGTTCTTCTGGAATGGCTGCACAGTTCACTACAATCAATGGATTACTTGCGCGACGACTGTTGTAGTAAATTGCTCTGGCGATTAGTTCTTTTCCGGTTCCAGACTCGCCACTAATAAGTACTGTGACATCGGTATTTGCTACAGTGCGAACCAGACTAAACACCTTTTGCATTACAGGGCAATGACCGATGATTTGAGGAAAACCGACATAATCTAGAAGACACTGGCGTAAATTAATATTTCCCTGACGCAGTAAATTGTGTTCAATTATCTTACGAACAAGAATAATAATTTCATCAGGATGGAAGGGTTTGGTTATGTAATCATAGGCACCTGCACGCAGAGCTTCAACCGCAGAGGCAATGGTGCCGTAACCAGTAATAATAACAGCTTCGGAGTCAGGAGAAATTTGCTTGAGTTCTTTTAAAACAGTAATTCCATCAGCACCGTGCATCCGAAAATCAGCAAAGACTATGTGGTATTGTTCCCGACGCAATTTTTCAATAGCCTGCGTCCCATCCTCTGCGGTATCCACAACATATCCTTCCTTACTTAAAATCTCTGCCAGGACATTCCGAATAGTTATTTCATCATCAGCAATCAGGATTCTAAAGTTTTGAGGCAAATATTTAGGTTTTACAGCGTCCATTAATGGTTTCTGGATTATTTAGAGAAATTCACGTTGAGCCCGGAGAAGAGTTATGGCTGAGACGTAGTAAATATCTTCAG
This sequence comes from uncultured Candidatus Sumerlaeota bacterium, assembly GCA_964428255.1. GTDB lineage: Bacteria > Sumerlaeota > Sumerlaeia > MWCT01 > JAGHBZ01 > CAYRXI01. The sequence goes on along the minus strand of CAYRXI010000004.1, from coordinate 5,920 downwards.
CACTACAGCCACGTGATAAGTCACTCATAGGCCTGGCAACGTTCTGTAATAAAGGTCCAAGTGCCTGCGCTTTGCCCAGACGCTCAACCAGTTTATATGCGATATTCCCGGCATTCAGGTCGGGGAAAATCAGGATGTTGGCTCTACCACCGAGAGGTGAGTTCGGGCATTTGCGGCGGGCAATTTCGGGAATTAGCGCAGCATCTGCTTGAAGTTCTCCATCCGCAATAATAGAGGGATATAAAGCACGAAACTGATTATAGGCATTTTTCACCTTATCCACCAGCGGATGACTGGCACTACCATAAGTAGAAAAGGATAAAAAAACTACCCGTGGCTCGGATTGCAGAAGAAATCTTGCGAGTTCAGCAGTAGCGAACGCAATTTCTACCTGTTGCTCAGGGGTGGGGTCGGGAATTACACCGCCGTCAGCAAAAAACAGGGCACCTTGCTCACCAATTTCATTGTGACCGGTTAACATAAGAAACGAGCTGCAGAGGGTTTTGGTTCCGGGCTTTAAACCAAGAAAAAGTGCAGCCCGCACTACATTTGCTGTTGTATTTACTGCCCCAGCTACTAGTGCATCCGCTTCGCCATAATGAAGAAGCATAGTAGCGAGAAATAACGGATTACTCAGCATCTTGCTGGCAACACTTTTGCTTACTTGTTTTCCCTGTGCAGCACGAAGTTTAATAAATTCCTCGGCAAGGGATTCTCTGACAGCGGGAGGGAATTCTCGCACTGTTACTTTACTCAAATCCAAATTCAGCTGCTCTGCTCTGGCGTTTAGCTCTGCAGTATCTCCCAGTAGAACGACTTCGGCTAATTCATCAATGGTGAGTTTAGCAGCTGCATGCAGAACACGTTCATCCTCGCTCTCGGGTAATATGATAGTTTTTTTTGAACCATTTTTAACACGAGCAATTATCTTGGCTAAGACGGGATGACATTTTATACCCATTCTTTAATCACCTCTGGTTTATGTGAACGCGCCGTGTTATAGACTGCCTCAACGGCAATAGCTACACGAAGTCCATCTGCAGCGGTACAGTGAACTCTTTCCTTACCCTGAAGGACATGAACAAAATTAGCAGTAGAGCAACTGTCTGCAGGGAGGTCTACTACCTCAACTTCCTTTTCTCCATTAAATTGATAAAAGATTGTATGGTCATCAACGTAAATGGCACCTTTCTCGCCGTAAATAAACAGTTGATGTTCTTTAAAGGCTTTTGCGGCACCTAAAACGATGCATGAACACAACACATCATTATCAAATTTAATGGAGACTACCGTATCGCAATCAGTTTGGAATCCGCGATTATCCATAAAAGCGAAGATTTGGAGGGGTTTCAGGCGTGTCAGCCATAGAATAGCATCCAGCATATTAGACCCACCATCAATAAACATCCCCCCCCCTGCTAGAGCAGGGTCACCACGAAAGTTAGGCTCATCTCCCGGGGAATAAAAACTTAATTGCTGGAAGGCAAGCGGGGGTTCCTGACGTGCGAGACTCCATTCAATGTCTGCAGGCCAGCGCGCAGATATAGATTTGATTGGTCCCAATTCATTTTCTTCTATCACTTTTCTGGCATAGCAGAAATTAGACCAGTAGTGACGATTATAGCCTACGACCACAGGGATATTGTGTCGTGTAGCATATTCATAAATTTCTCTGGCTTCACTGGCTTTAACCGCCATCGGCTTTTCCAATAATATAGGAATACCTTTTTTCAGACATGCCATTGCGTGTTCGTAGTGCAATGTGTGCGGGCTGGCAATAATTACTCCATCCAGCTTTTCCTGAGCCAGCATTTTTTTATAGTCTGTATAACCCTTAGGAATTTTATATTTTTCACAAAACTTTTTTAACCGTTCAGGATGTTTACGAGTAACGGCAACAACTTCAACACCTGAAAGTCTGTGTAGCGCTGGCATATGAGCAGCTGCTACATAGGCTCCGGCGCCAATAATTCCCAGACGCAAAACTTTTTTCTCGGTGGTTTTCTTAGTCTGTGTTTTTTCACCTGCCATTTTAGTCCCTCAAAAACAAATTTAAATACCCAATAGTATAATTTTTATCCTTCAGCTGGCAAATAAAGAAAAAAAGTAAATTTATGTGAGTTAAAACTGTTTGCCCGCGTGGTCTCTAAACCAGCAAACAATGTCTTTAGCGAAATAAGTTATAATCAAATCAGCACCCGCACGCTTGATAGCGGTAAGCATTTCCCAGCGAGTAGCCACTTCGTCCAGCCAGCCAAGTTGAGCGGCAGCTTTCACCATAGCATACTCACCGCTTACATTAAAGGCAGCAACTGGTAAATTAAATTTTTCCCGCACACGAAAAATTATATCCAGATAAGAGAGCGCCGGTTTTATCATAACGATGTCAGCACCTTCCTCTATATCTAACTGCACTTCAACTATTGCTTCGCGCGCATTAGCTGGATTTAACTGATGAGAACGCCGGTCACCAAAAGCAGGCGTTGACTGAGCTGCCTCACGAAATGGAGCGTAGAAGGCTGAGGCATATTTCGCCGCATACGCCATTATGGGGATGTGCGAAAAACCCTGCGCATCGAGTTCCTGACGAATTCGTCTCACCCTCCCATCCATCATATCAGAGGGAGCAACTATATCAGCACCTGCCTCAACGTGGGAGAGTGCAATTTTTGCCAGCAATTCCAGCGTTTCATCGTTCTGAATTTCACCGTTTTTCACAATACCACAATGCCCCGATGCTGTGTACTCGCATAAACAAACATCAGTAATTAACAGCACGTCTCTTATCTCCTTTTTAATAGCCCGAAGTGCTCGCTGAATTATGCCGGTAGAGGAGTAGGCTTCACTCCCGAGTTCATCTTTTTTTTCCGGTATGCCAAACAAAATTATGGCTGAGATGCCCAGGTCCACCAGCTCTTTGACTTCTCTTACCAGCTGGTCAATAGACAAATTAAAGATACCGGGCATCGACGTGATTTCTTTGCGATAGTTAGAGCCCGGAACAACAAAGAGCGGATAAATAAGCTGACGTAAATTAATCTCTGTTTCAGCTATCATATTTCGCAAAATCGGATTATACCGAAGACGGCGCATGCGTCGTTCCGGGAAACCTGCCATTTACTGTAACCCTCCTTTTGATAAGCCACTTAAAAAATCTCTTTCTGACAGAACACGAAAGCCAGCTCGACGCAACAATGCAGTGGTAACGCCTTCACCGCATACTTTGCGGTTAGAGAAACTGCCATCGTAAGTGAAACGAACTCCACAACTCGGACTATTCTCTTTGAAAATAATACATTCAGGATTAATTATCGTAGCCAGGCGCAAGACTTCTCGTGCGCCGCGAAGAAATTGTTCAGTTACATCAACACCATCACTACGGAGCACCCGTGCCTTGCCAGAAATCACCATCAGCCCCTGCCCCCCCTCTATTTCGGCTGGCAAACGGGGTATTGGTAATCCTCCCAGTTGCTCCGGGCATACAGGGATTGCTTCACCGCGCTTTACCAGCTCAAGCAATTTTCACCTTAAATTACTACGTCCCCGGTATGTTGTCCGCAATCCCACCAAACAGCTGCTAACCAATTTCATCTTTGAGTTTACCCTCCGCTAATAAACAACCCTTACACTTCGTGATAATAAACTGAAGGAATGGCAAACTCTCTGCGTGCCATCAGATAAAGGTCATTACCATAAATGTCATTAATAACATACACCGGGAAATCCTTAACCACAAGTTCCCGAATGGCTTCAGTTCCAAGGTCCTCAAAAGCAATAATTCGGGCGGACTTAATACATTTAGATAACAAAGCCCCCGCTCCACCCGTAGCGGCAAAATATACTGCCTTAAATTTGACCAGAGCATCACGAACAGATTTACTGCGCTGTCCCTTACCAATAAGTCCCTTAACTCCGTATTCTAATAATTTGGGCGTGTAGGCATCCATTCGTTCAGAGGTTGTAGGACCAGCTGAACCAATTGGTCTCCCGGGTGCAGGTGGAGTTGGTCCGACATAATATAGCACTGCTCCAGTCAAATCCAGCGGTAATTTTTCTCCTTTTTGTAGCATTTCAGTGAGACGTTTGTGTGCCATATCGCGTGCCGTATAAATAATACCGTCAATCATAACTTTGTCGCCACCTTTGAGCTCCGCTATAGTCATCTCATCTAACGGTGTGTTTATGTGCTTAATTGAAATCAAGTTTCTGTGCCTCCATTTACAAATATTCCGTTTTTACGTTTTTTGCTATGTATTTCATTTTTGAACTTGTTTAGAGAATAATTTCTTTATGACGATGAGCGTGGCAATCAATATTAATGGCTACCGGGAGGCTGGCAATGTGGCAAGGATGTTTTAGTATCTTTACTGCCAGTGCGTAAGTTCTACCCCCGAGTCCTTGAGGACCGTAGCCAATTTTATTTATTTCTGTCAGTAGTTCCTGTTCCAGAGAGGCAAGAAATGGGTCTTCGTTTTCCTGCTGGAGAGGACGTAGGAGAGCCTGTTTTGCCAGCAAGGCAGCCTTTTCCAGGGTCCCGCCAATACCCACCCCTACCACGACTGGTGGACAGGGATTAGCAGCTGCCTCAAAGCAATGCTGAACCACGAGATGTTTAATCCCTTCCACGCCATCCGAGGGCTTAAGCATAACCACCTTACTCATATTTTCACAGCCCCCCCCCTTGGCCATAAAGATAATTTTTAGTTTATCACCTTCAACAAGACGCAAATGAATGATAGCGGGAGTATTGTCGCCCGTATTTTTTCTGGTAAAGGGGTCACAGAGGCTTGCACGCAGGCGCCCTTCACTATATCCCAGCCGAACGCCCTCATTTACGGCATCTTCCAGTAGCCCCCCCTCCAAGCGAACTTCTTGTCCCAGCTCAATAAACACAACGGCAACACCTGTATCCTGACAATAGGGAATCTTTTCTTCTTTTGCCAGTTTGGCATTTTCTATTAATTCTGTGAGAATCTCCTTACCAATAGGTGAAGGTTCTTTTTCTTTTGCACTTTGAAAGGCTGATAGCATCTCGGGATTTAAATAATATGCCGCTTCAATCGCTAATTCCTTAACTGCAATAGCAATTTCGCTCACTTCAATCACTCTCATTTTTTGTCTTCTCCACTTAGAAAACTTTTAATAACCTATCGTAAAAACCTGTACCTTTTCAAGCACCAATCGCTGAAGACTATTTGCTGATGGAACAAGGTCATAATTTTGTCGTTTCAAATTTCTAAAAAAATCAAAAACTTTCTCCACTGCCAAATTTGAATTGGTTATTTATTGTTACAGGTAGCTTAGCTGTAGGGTTGGTAATGCCAAAAAGGACCTCAGCAGCAGCCTGATGGACTACATCAGCGTTGCCGTATGCACAAATATAAGCATTTATGGGTGGCAATTCGTTCAAAATATAAGGACTGCCAAAAGAGATAACTACTGTCGGTTTCTTAAATTCCATTAATTGCTTAATAAACTTAATCTGTTCTGGATGCAGTCTAATGAAGCCTGCGCCAATAAGAATTCGGGGATATAATGCCAGCACCAGAATATCTGCAGCTTCAACCTGGGCAATTGCTTTTTTTGAGTCTGTTTTAGTAATTGTATCTCCCATAAATAAGTAAGAGACTTTACTTGAGATGCGTTTTAAATGGCGTCCAAAATCATATTTATCGCGCCAGATAGTAATTTGGCCTCGCTGATTAACCATCCCGATAACAGCAGTTCTGGTTTCAGGTGAAATTGGCAAAATCTGCTGCTTATTGAAAACAAGCGTAATTGTCTTACGAGCAATCTGCAGGGCTTTCTCCCGATGTTCAGGACTGCCAACAATCTTTTCAACCAGAGAAATTTCCACTCTTCGGCGCCTATGCAAACCCAGCCTGGTTTTGAGCGCTAATATATTTTTAACAGCGGTATC
>CAYRXI010000003.1:49724-54452 GCA_964428255.1 uncultured Candidatus Sumerlaeota bacterium | reverse complement strand
TTTGACAACTTACAAACCTAGAGGCGAAAAAGGAGCCACAGAGTCGGTTAGATTGCTTTATGCTGGCAGAGTAAGTATGGAAAAACGGCTGGATTTGCTAATTGAAGCGCTGATAGAATTAAAACATCTTAACTGGAAACTACAAATTGTAGGTGAAGGTCCGGAACTGAAAGAGTTAAAACAGCAGGTGATTAGAAATGAGTTGACAGAACGAGTTGAGTTTTCAGGCTGGAAGAGACAGGAAGAACTGGTAAAAATTTATCAGCAAGCTGACGTGTTTGTCTTTCCTTCTACCTCAGAAGGAATGCCTAACGTTGTGCTGGAGGCAATGGCTTGCGGCTTGCCAGTAATAACGAGTAAAATCCCGGGCTGTGAGGAGCTGGTTGAGGATGGAGTGAATGGATTTTTGATCGAACCCCGAAACAAAGAACAATTAAAAGTAGCGTTGATAAAGCTAATTACTTCTCCTGAACAACGGGGGCAATTTGGAGAACAAAGTCTTATGAGGGTTAAGACTTATAGCTGGGAAAAAGTTGGGCAAGCTTATTTTGAGCTATTACAGCAAATAGCTGGCGATGATTAACTGGAGAAAGCCTTTAATTATAATTGCACTGCAAATCACTGGCAGTAAAACAATTAAACATTTGCGCTGGATAAGGCGAATTTCCCGCTTAACCTCACAAGAACTGAAATCTATTCAAGAGGAAAAACTAAAAATTTTATTGCAATATGCCTATGAAAATGTGCCTTATTACCGGCGAATCCTCGGAGCTGCGCAGGTAGTAGCTGATAGAACAGTAAATCTTGAACGGTTTTCAGCAGTACCTTTTCTGACTAAAGACCTAATAAGAGAAAACTTTGAGGAACTTAAGTCAAAAATGCTTGTAAGGAGAAAATGGTTTTATAACACGTCAGGTGGCTCAACTGGTCAACCAGTAAAATTCATCCAGGACAAAGAATACTGGGATAAAGAGATTGCGGCAACGTTGTTCTTTTTTAGCTTAGCTGACAAGGATATCGGCGAGAGAGAGCTGAAACTCTGGGGAAGCGAACGCGATATACTGGAGGGAAGCATTGGGCTGAAGGCAAAGGCTCAAAACTGGCTATATAATCGTCTGTTGTTGAACAGCTTTATGATTACCAGAGAGGATATGAAGAACTACATTATTAAATGGAATAAATTTAAACCCAAAGTTGTATGGGCATATGTGGATTCAATATACGAGATGGCACGATTTATTGACCAAGAAAAACTCTCAGTATATTCGCCTGCAGCGATTTTTGTAACAGCGGGCACTTTATACCAGATTTTAAGGTCATATATTGAGAAAATACTGCACACCAAGGTACTCAATCAATACGGTTCAAGGGAAGTTGGCGTAATTGCCTGTGAATGTATGAAGCAAAGCGGATTGCATATTTTTCAGTGGAAACAGTTTATTGAAATCGTGGATAAGGGAGGGAATCCAGTTCCAGCGGGGGAGCATGGTGAAATAATTGTTACCAACCTTGAAAATTATGCAATGCCACTGATTCGGTATCGTATAGGAGATATGGGAAAAATATCAGAGGAGCAATGTGAGTGCGGAATGGGGCTGATGCTTCTGAAAGAAATTTCCGGAAGAATTACCGACCACTTTCTACGACAAGATGGAACCTTAATACATGGTGAATATTTCACACATTTATTTTACTTTCGCCCCTGGGTAAAAAAATTTCAGGTGGTGCAAAAGGATTTTAATCAGATAGAGGTAAGAATAGAAAAATTAGAGGAGCCCGCTGCTAACGAGCTGGAAGAGATAAAAGATAAAATCAGAACGGTTATGGGACTGGAATGTACCATAGACTTTATTTTTGAAACGGCGATAAAACCATTAAGAAGTGGAAAAATGCAGTTTACTGTGAGTGAAATTTATCAGGCAAAACGAGAATGAGTGAAAATGAATAGAGATTATGAGAAAATACTCGCAGTGATAAAAGAAAAGAATGTGGCTTATCCAGCAGAGCCGTTTGACCCACCACAACGCTTCCCGGAATTTAGCAAGTCAGGGTTAATAAAGAACGTGAATCCACAAAATAAGATATATGAAATGGTAAGACGCTTACTATTTTTATTGAACCTGGACAAAGAGCATTATCAAACTCCAGAGTGGAAGCCATTCAAAGCCCTGGTGAAGAGCGGATATAAGGTAGTCATAAAACCTAATCTGGTCTTCCACGACCATCCTCTAGGTGAAGCCGGTTTTTTGAGTATGGTAACCCATGCCTCAATTATCAGACCAATTGTTGATTATCTGCTGTTATCCACAGGCGGTGAAGTAGAAATCATTATAGCGGATGCACCATTGCAATCGGGGGATTTTAAGGCTACGGTTTACAAAAATGGCTTACAGGCACTGGTAGATTATTATGCTACGCTGAACATAAATATTCAGCTTATTGACCTGCGACAGGAGGTGGCACTGCTGGATAAACAGAGAATAATTATACGGCGCGAGAGAAAAAATGGGGATCCGGCAGGTTATACAGTGGTGGATTTAAAACAGCGCAGTGCGTTTAATGAAATTACAAAATACAGTAACAAACTGGAGGTAACTGACTATCCTTTGGGTTCAGTATCAAGACATCATAACACTGAAAAAAACGAGTATTTAATCAGTAAGAGTGTGTTAGAGGCGGATTTATTTATCAACGTTCCGAAGCTAAAGACACACAAAAAAGCAGGCATCAGTGTAGCTATGAAAAGTTTGGTTGGGATTGTGGGAGACAAGTCCTGGATTGCACATCATCGACGGGGGGGGCCTAAATCAGGTGGTGATGAGTATGATAAATGGCATCCGATATCATATCTGGGCTGGCATGTGGATGCGTGGTTGAAGCGCCATAAATTAACCAGGCTACTGGACAGTAATTTAAGAAAACTCTATTCCCGCGTATTCCTTGGTGGCAAAACTTTAAAACAACTACATCTGGAGCAAGAGGAACCAAGAGTTGTTGAAGGGAACTGGTATGGAAATGATACAGTGTGGCGAACTGTTCTTGATTTAAACAATATTCTCTATTTTGCCGATAAGTCAGGTCGGCTGCATAGCACACCGCAGCGAAAATACTTGGCAATCGTAGATGGGATTATGGGTGGAGAAAAAAATGGTCCAATGGAACATTTGCCGTGCGCTGCTGGATTATTAATCGGAGGCTCAAATCCAGTGGCAGTTGATTTTCTTGCTGCAACTTTGATGGGCTTTGATTACAGAAGTATTCCTGTCATCATCCAGGGGCTGAAAAATGAATTTTTCAATCTTTGTCCTTACTCCATTCAGGAGTGGATAATTCACACTCAGCTGGATCTGAGGGAGTGCCTTCAACAATTTAAACCACCCCCAAACTGGCGGGGACATATAGAATTAACTTACCCCAATACTGTATTAGAAAAATTAAAAGTTGTGTTGCTCCCAGATTGAATTTTGTGAAGAAATTAAGAGATAAGATTAAAAAACAAATACACCAAGATATAACTCACGGTGTAGATAATTGGGATTAAATAAATAGCTGCCCGAGCAGAGAGGTCCAGATAAATCTGGAGAGCAGAGAACACAAGGAGTATAGAAATCAGATATCCAATAGTTTCAAAATAGTAAACGAAAAAAGAGTGAATAAGAGAGAAAATAGCCCCGAGGATAAAGGCGATGATTAGGGGGATAAATGAAATACTGAGGATATTCATACCCTCAACGTAAGAAATTTCAGAGCCGACCAGGACGCGGATGCAGATGTAGATACTGAGAGCAGTAGCGAAGAAATAAAAAATATTACCAAAGAATAGTGCCACTGCACCTTTATGGAAAAATAATGATAGGTAAACTGGAGGGAGTTTGGGAGTCAATAAGGACCCTAACAAAATAAAAATCGCAGCGATGATAAAAGTAAAAGAAAGGTCTGTATTTTTACAAAGCGGTTTAATGCGATTGTCCGGATCAAATAATAAAGCGAGTGCATCGTTAAGAATTTTAAAAGACCCGGCTTTAATCTTTTCCCATTGGTCAGGTTTGATTGTCGGTTCGTATGTCGGGCGTTGTTCAGTAGTTTGCCGTTCATTATTTTCAGGGCTAAATGAGTACATTGAATTTCTCCTTTTAACAGAAATATATAATTAAATATTTGGAAGTTGGGGTTAATAAGTCAACACTTTCTCTTAGCTAAAATCCAAAGTTGATTTAATAACTCCGAAAATTAATAATCAGTAGTTGCAGATATCCAATTACGGTTGAAGAATCTGTGAGCCAAACAAACATAATGAATTTAGCCAATAAATTAACCCTCAGTAGGGTGCTGATAATTCCCTTTTTTATCTTTTTTTTGCTATACCAAAAACTCAGCACAGACTTAGGATTGATTGCTGTTTTTCGTTCGATTGCTTTGATTTTGTTCATTCTGGCGGGGATTACGGACATCATAGATGGGGTGATAGCGCGGAGATATAATATGGAAACAAATCTTGGCAAGTTATTTGATCCTCTGGCTGATAAGCTGTTAGTATCCGCGGCATTTATCAGTCTGGTGGAACTGGGAATTTTCCCTGCCTGGATTGTGATTTTAATTTTGTCGCGCGAATTTTTGATAACGGGCTTACGGTCAATTGGAATGAAACAGGGACGTGTTATATATGCTTCGCGCTGGGGGAAGCACAAAACTTTCTGGCAGGTATTAACAATTTTAATGGCATTAACA
>CAYRXI010000003.1:49433-49714 GCA_964428255.1 uncultured Candidatus Sumerlaeota bacterium | reverse complement strand
TTCTCTGTCTGCGAGACTGGCTCACATTACGGGGAAACTGGTCTACTATAGAATGGTTGAATTTATCACTTGATTTATGGTGGCAAATTTTATTGAGATTATTAGTCTATGTATGTGCATTTTTCACCATTTTGTCGGGAGTTATTTATTTTGTGAACAATATAGATTTAATTACCGCTGAAGAGCCAAAATGAAAAGAGCATTAATTTCTGTAGTAGTAGTAATATGTTGTACCTTAATAGGTTGTGCCAGGAATAAATTAATTTTGTTTAGTTCGGATT
>CAYRXI010000003.1:45523-49423 GCA_964428255.1 uncultured Candidatus Sumerlaeota bacterium | reverse complement strand
TTTTCAGTAAATTTAGCAAAGCCTTCAGCAAACTGGCCTAAAGCCAAGTTACTTACTCCAGCAGAGCAAGGGTTGTTGAAAGAATATGGCAGGCCAGACTTTTTTAGATTGTGCTGGAGTGAAGATTGTGAGTTAAAGAGTTATATGGATGTGCCATTAAATCTTCTGGTTAAACGAGGTTATAAAGTCATCTCTTGGATATACATTAATCGCGGAATTGAAGTTATATTAAACGGTCAGAGTAATTACTCAGTAAAGCCTTTATCTGACAAATTAAAAGTGCTTTGCCAGTATGGAGACCCGGAAAGTCGTAAGGTTGAAATGGATAAGGACCTTAATTGCTCGGTAGAGGTCTGGCAGTATTACTCGGCGGGCAAGTTATTTAAATTTTCCGGCGACGAAATTATCAGAGAACAGACTTTTCCAAGAATGGGCAGAAAAATAAAAACCTGACACAGTAAATCAAAATATTTGCCAATCAATTCTGTTTGACAAAAACTGACAGCTGCCGTAAATTAAAATCAGTATTTTTTTACTGCTGTGATAAGGAGGTAAGAATTATGAAGATAAAATTCTATATAACAATTCTGTCATTAGCGATAGGATTGCTGGCAACTACGGGTTATACACAATTAAACCCATTTGATACCGGCGGTGCCGAGCAACCCATCCTGGACGCCAGCCCATCTGGAGGAATTTCACCAACAATGCCACTGGAGCGCGCTCGTGCTGCTGCAGGAGTGGCAGAAGGACAACCACCGATGACTGCTCCGATAGACCGTGAGATGCGAGATGAAGGATATACAGCATTTGAACCGGGTCCCGGTATGTCTCCATACATTGGTGGACCAACTATGCCTGTTCCTACGCCTACTCCCTTTATCAAAATGATCAGAGTAATAACTGGCAGACGTGTTAACTGCGCAGTATGCGGCACACTGCTGGAGGATGTGCAATATGACGAAGTACCCGAGACGATGAAGGATTTATTTTACGATGATGGGACGCATGGCGATGAAGTTGCCAATGATGGAACCTATACGAACATAGAGGAGATTAAAGACTTTATCGGACCTGAATGTTTACCTTTGGTTATAAGATTGGTCAATCTACTGGTAGCCTCAGAAGATTTTGGTCCCCTGGGATTCTTTCGCCTCTTTGCCTTAACTGACGAGCCAGTATCACTAATACCAAAGCGCATCAGTACTGAGGAGGACCTGGATGCAAAATTAGAATCCTGGGCTGGTTTGTTTTTACGGATGTTTAGACAAAATAAAGATGACATTTACAGCGCATTTTATAATTTATATGTCCCACCTCCTCCAACGAAGCCTAAATTCCCGATACCACCAGGATTTAATCCCGTGGCAGTGGAAAAGATGAAACAGCAAGGGAGCGGTCAAATGTGGCAGGGTGGACCGATGCCAGGCGGAGTTATGCCCGAGGCAGCCGGAGTTGGTGCAGCTGGCGAGCCGGTAGGTCCAGCTACAGGAAAATATTACAATTTATAATTTTTAGACAGAGAACCTTATCCTGTTAAATGCTTCATCAGAGGTAAGCTGGTAAAAGAGATGAGCGGAACAAAAGTAGTAAAGAAAGAAGAGACGCTCAACGACCTTAAACGGCTGTATGAGTTATGGATACAATTCAGAAAATATTATTTAAAATCATTCACCACCGAGCCCATCAGCCGTGAGGAAGAACAGGCGTTCCTGGAGATAAAAAGCGAAATTGCTAAATACCAGCGCGTGCTGGCAGAAGAAGTAACAGAAAATTTATATTTCGCCAGTGACAAGATTATAGAATTGCTCCGGAAAAGCATTTCTGTCTCACATCTACGCAGTCTGCCTTATGTTGATAAACAGCTGTATTACAAATTGTGGCACTATGTTTTTATTTATCTGGGAAGGACTGTTGGTGCTTATCAGTTTTTCTGTGAAGGATACGTTCCACCAAAGCAGGCTTCAAAAAGCGATTCTGCGGTAACTATCTCCAAAGTGAAAGCTATGGCTGGGAGTGCTGGCGAGAAAGGTGGTAAACGCAAACAGCGCCAGTCATTACCGATGGGCAAAATTATGGGGTTCGTCCTGGTTTTAATTATTATTGGTATGTTATTCTTGTTACTAACACGAAGATAAATATAGGCAACAACAAAACCAAAGTTTAAGGAGAGAATTATGAAAAAAGGAGTAAGATTCCGGATACTAAGTGGCTGGTTAATTTTACTAATGGGGTTGATGATTTCTCTTGGCGGTTGTACAAAACAGCGAGCGCAGATGGCGTTAAATAAGGCAAAAAAGGTGCTTGCTGAGGCTGAACGGCAAGAGGCAGAAAAATATAAACCCGATATGTTAGAAGAGACCCGAAAAGCCCTGTCTGAGGCTGATTCACAGATGTCACAGCGTCAATTTCCTCGTGCTCTGGAGCGGGCAAAACAGGCAGTAGACCTGGCAAAAAAGACCGTAGAAGAAGCAAAGATCAAACGTGCAGCTGATAAACTCAACCAGGCTAAACGTGCCATTGATGTTGCCAATACTAATGACGGCAGCAAGGAAGACCCGGAGCGATTCAAGAAAATTATGGAGTATTATGATCAGGCGCAAACTAAGAGAAATAAAGACAAATGGGATGAGGTAATCAGATTATCAGACCTGGTAATACGTGAGGTAGAAATTCTTCTCCAGCGGTTGAAAAATCTGGCAGAACGTAAATTGTCCGAAGCGCAGGATTATTTAAAAAGTCTGCGGGCTGAGGATGCTGAAGCTTATTCCCCGGAATCAATCATAGAAGTCACTGATTTAGTGAATAAAGTAGAAAAATTGATAAAAGAAAATCAGGATTATATCAGTGCACAGAATACTGCAGACTATGCAATCCGCAAAGCGGAAGAAGGAATTATACGAACAAAAGGCAGGAAATCACAGGAACGTATCAAAAAAATTGAGTCTGACCTGGCACTGGCTATCAGTAAAGGTGCTGAAATCTATGCACGTGAGAATTTGGAGAAGGTGAATTCTACTTTTGAAGCAATGGTAAAAGATTATTTTACTAAAAACTATGACCGGGTGCTGATGAGTGCTCCACTGCTTGAAAGTGATGTTCAACAATTATTAGAGACTACAAAACGCCGCGCTGCAGAAGCCAGGATAAAAGCAGTGGTGCAGACCATTCGCGAGTTGACTGATGGTGGTGCTAAGGAATATCTACCAGGAAGAGTAGAAGTTCTGGAGACAAAACTTGCTGAAGCTCAGCAAAAATTTGAGGCAGGACAATATGAGGAAGCAGAATCTGTGTGCTTATTATCACTGGATGAAGGTGAACGTATTCGGGCAGATTTTAACGATTTAGCTCTGGATGCGATGCGCAATGCTACTGCAGCGCTCAATATTGCTCAAGACTTGCTTGAACAAATGGATAAAATCTTTATTATAAAGACCCTGCCCACGATGTCACCTTTAGAGCAGGAATTTGAGAATAATAAAGAAGCACTTAAGCGAGAACTCACCACTATGGTTCAAAATGCGCGTGTAACATTGAGCATAAGCAAACTGCGGCAGGAAGGCGGACAGTTTAAACGTGCAATTGAGCTGGCTGGTGAAGTTAGAAAAAGTGCTGAATATATATTAAACGAGACCTATCACGTGGTGGCACATAATGCGATAATGGAATTAGCTCAAAAAATTAGTGACTATGAGCGGGATGGTGGACGCGAATATGCGCCAGCGGAATCGGACAAAACCAAGAAATTACTGGAAGAAGCAAAAGCCATTTTGCAAGCAGGACGATACAAAGAGGCTGCCAGCAAGGCTGGTGAGACGCGGGCACAGATGGAGATTATGGTTCAGACCATCTCGCAAACTGCAATGGAGCACATAAAGACGGCAAAAGAGCAACTGGCAG
>CAYRXI010000003.1:27140-45513 GCA_964428255.1 uncultured Candidatus Sumerlaeota bacterium | reverse complement strand
GAGGCAAGTAAATATCAAGTGGATAAATATAAGGCGGCAGATCTCAGAAGAGCTGAAGAGCTACTGGCAGAAGCCGAGACTCAATTACGCGCTCAGCAGTTAAGACCTGCGGTAGAGAAATCGTTTGCAGCTGCCACGTTGTTAAAGAGCGCGCTAAATGAATCAGCCAGATTATGGGCAGAGGAAGAGTTAGCCACCGCCGAGGAGAAAATTTCACGCGCCGAGCAGGCAGAAGCCGATGAATACGCTAAAGATATTCTTGACGAGGCACGTAGCCTGCGTGAGGCTGCAAAACGTTTGATGGCGGAGCAAAACTTCATTGATGCCAAGAATATGGCAGAAAGGGCAGGTAAACGAGCAGACAATGCCCTTTTCAAAAAATTGACCTTAGCTGAAGATTTAATCGCAGAAGCGAAAGCCTATGGGGGCTGGGAGTATGAGTTTGAGTTATTAAGTCGTGCAGTAGACTCCGTGCAGAAAAGTCGCGATTTGATAGAAAGACGTGATTTTATCAGCTCCCGTCTTTACGCAGAGAAAGCCATAAAAGAGGCACAGGCTGCGCTTAATCGTACGAAAGAAGCCACACATCACGAACAGGTAAATCGGTTAAAGAATAATCTTCAGAAGGCAAGCACCATAGGGGTCAACTACTTCCAGTCAGAGCAGGCAAAAGAGATTGCAGCCAAATTAGCAAAACATGAAACTGGGTTTACTATAGAAAATTTTGACTACTCACGAAAAGAGCTGGAAAAGCTTGAAGCTGATTTAAATCATTTAATGGAGAACGTTCCTGGCGCCTTAGACAATATTGTAAAAGCTGAGCTGTCACGAATAGACAAAATAGCTGAAGATTATAGTACTATACAGCCTGGAAAAACAGAAGAGGCACAGCAATTACTTAAATACGCACAGATTGATTTCAAAAAAGGCAAAAACACGACGGCGTATCAACAATTGAAGCAAGCAGACCAATTAATAACCCGGATGGAGATAACGCTTGCTGAAGATAAATACATAGGCGAGGTGGAAGCCCTACTGACTGAACTGGAGGGTGTGATGGGTGAATTTAACATTCTGACAATGTCGCCCGAAGCGGTATTGAAGACAGCACGCGACGTGCAGGGAAAAAGCCGGATGCTTGCCATCGCTAATAAGCTCAGTCCAACAGATTTTAAAAAGAAACTGGAAGAAATAAACGAAAAAACCATTAGAATCACACCACCATCCACCAAGCAAACTTTACATCGTGAAGTATTGAGCTTATTTAATACTGCCGTGCTTGCTGGCATTGATTTTGAAAAATTGAGCATTCTGGAAGAATATAATGAGAAAGACGTTGACCAGATAGTGAAACGTGCCTTTGGGTTAATAGATGAGGTAAAGAAGAAAAAAGGTGAAATCCGGAAATACCTCAGTCAGCAAAAAAGCAAAATTAGAGCAACTAATACCGCATTCAGTTTATAGTAATTGGAAAGAAGACAAAAAAGTGAGTAAGGACAATGTTTGAATTCGGAAGAATATTTGAGTTATTTCATGGCGAAGTAATTAATTATATTTATCAGCTGGAAATCCCTGTGATTTTGTCAATTCTGGTGCTGACTTTATATATTTTCTACTCGCTTAATTTTTTTAAGAAGTCTTGAGAAGCAAAAGGAGCAAGACGGTGCTAATTCTACCCACATTGTTTAAGAAAACCGAAGACAAAGCTAAAGAAAAGATAGATTTTCATTCTATTAAGTATCGCATTAAAGTGCTTAGAGAATATTTAAACCTGTGGTCTGATTACTTTCGTGCCTTTAGTGAGGGACTCCGTGAACGCAAGATTTATGACAGCGATGAACAGTCTTTTTTTCAAATAATGAGTCTCCTGGCACTCAATCATTATCGGTTTGAGCAGATGGCAGGCGAATATGTGAAGGATCCTGATAAAGTGCTGGATGTACTATGTGAAACTGTGAGTTTGAATAATTTAAAGACGATGTCAGAGGCACAATTTTCTAAACTTGAAGTAGAATGGCATACAACTTTTATTGCCATAAATAAAGGCATCGGTAAGTTGATAGGATTGTTACCGCCAGAACGGGCAGAAAAAATAAAATCTTGATTGCTTTTATAAGATTTTTTTATTCTTATTAATCAGAATTTTAGTGTGGTGGATTGAAGTCTTAAAAGAAGTTATTTTTGGGTGGTCAGAGGGTCAGTGGGGTGGAAAAGAAAGACAAAACACCAAAATCTGCCTGGAGGCGGGCAGAAGAAATTTTAGGATTAATCTTGCTATTCTGGGGAGTTTATACTCTTCTTGCCCTGCTGGAAAAACCCTTAAAATTGCACCTGCTTGGCTCTTTAGCTGAGATAATAGTCAACTCTCTTTCACTATTCTTTGGCTCCTATGTTGCTTTCCTATTCCCTATAGTAATAATTTATGTGGCGATATGTTTAATAAGATATAAGGACATCACGGCATTGGGGACAAAATTATTAGGATTAACATTATTTGTTGTCTCAAGTTGTATTTTGTTGGCGCTGTTTTCGTTAAGTAAGAGCGCAACCAGACCAGAGGAGCACTTTTATCTGAGCGGGATTCTGGGGAACTTTTTCGTTCAGCCTGATGGGTTGCGGTTACCATCGTATCTAGGAGTTTTAGGAACGATTTTGCTTGGAGGATGTCTGCTGATAATATCGGCGATGATAAGTTTTGATTTAAGTCTTCAGACTTTAATAATGAAAAGCAAAGAGGCAGGAGTATTAATAGGAAAGACCGCTATTTTTCCCATAATTTCAAGATGGAGACGTCCTTCTTCAGAAAAAAAGCCAGCCAGACCACTCCGGGCTTTGCAAGTGACAGAAAAGAAAGAACAGGAGAAACCGGCAAAAGTTGTGCGTCGTGCCTCAACTACACCCCAGGCTCCCCCAGCAGAAGAAACACCAAGCAAACCCGTAATTCTGGGACAACCAGATTTGTTTGCGCAGTATCGTTTGCCCCCGTTAAGTCTACTTGATGAGCCACCCGAAGACCACGCAGTCAGTATGAGTGATAAAGAATTGGAACGGTTATCAGAAATTATAGAGCATACTTTACGAGATTATGGAATTGAAACACACGTGGGAGAAATCACGCAAGGACCAGTAGTCACTCGCTTTGAGTTACATCCAGCCCCCGGAGTTAAAATCAGCAAGATCCTTACGCTGGAGAAAGAGCTGGCAATGGTACTGCGAGCCAACAGCGTGCGAATCCAGGCACCGATACCGGGCAAATCAGCTATTGGAATAGAAATCCCCAATCCCAAGGTCTCTATTGTGTATTTGAAAGAAATGTTGCAAAGCCAGAAATTGCGGGAACATCGTTCCGTGCTGGCTTTTGCGCTGGGGCAGACCATCTCGGGTGAACCTTACATCTGTGACCTTGCCGCAATGCCTCATCTGTTAATTGCAGGAGCAACTGGCTCCGGCAAGAGCGTCTGCATCAATTCAATAATCAGCTGTTTGCTATTTCGTCAGCCTCCGGACAAAGTAAAGTTTTTAATGATAGACCCCAAACGAGTTGAGCTCTCGGTCTACGAGGATATTCCGCATCTGATAGCACCGGTAATTTGCGAGCTGCGAGAAGCAGCAGTAGCTCTAAACTGGTTAATAACGATAATGGAGGACCGGTATAAACAGCTGGTAGAAGTTGGGATGCGCAATATCACTGCGTATAATCGCCTGGCAATGGAGGGAAAGCCGCATCCGCGACACCCGGGCAAAACGCTGGAATATATGCCCCCGATTGTGGTGGTAATAGACGAACTTGCAGATATGATGCTGATAGCGCGGCAATCAGTGGAGGAGAGTATCATACGCCTTTCCCAGCTGGCACGAGCAGTAGGGATTCATCTGGTCATTGCCACACAGCGTCCCTCAGTCAATGTAATAACAGGTATAATTAAGGCTAATTTCCCCAGCCGAATTGCATTTCAGGTCTCCAGCAAAGTAGATTCACGAACAATTTTAGATATGAATGGTGCTGAGGTATTAGTGGGCAAGGGAGATATGTTGTATTTACCGGGCGGCGGGCATAAACCCATTCGTATTCAGGGCACTTTTGTTTCAGACGGTGAAGTAGAACGCCTGGTTAACTACATAAAAGCTCAACAAAAACCGAATTACTGGATAGAACGCTTTGAGGTAGAACGTAAATCATCAACTGGTAGCTCCCAGACAATATCACAGGTACACACTCCTTCTTATTCTTCTGGCGCTGGTTATACAGTTAGTGATGAGATTGATGCGCGCGAAGATGAAGCAGGCGAAGATGAGATTGACACTGAGGAGAATAATTCAATAGCACCAGATGCCGAAGAGGTCATTACTGATGAGCTATATCGCGAGGCTATAAAAATTTTATTAACCACCGGCAAGGCTTCTACCTCCTATCTCCAGCGTCGCTTAAAAATCGGCTACGTTCGTGCAGGACGCCTGATGGATATGATGGAAGCTGATGGCATTGTCGGACCAGCGCGGGGGAGTAAACCAAGGGAAATACTCGTTGACCCTGCAGATTATTTGCAAAATCTGGAACATGAGAAATAACAGTTTTACCTTTATATGTGGCGTAGGAACAAAAAATAAAAAGACTTTTGATGCCACATCCTAATAAAATATATGAAACCAACCTGTTCAGTGGCGGTGAACAGAAAGGAGGAGTATAATGAGAGAAACTAAATTTATTTTAATCTGCCTGTGCCTGGCTATCATACTGGCAGGATGTGCTACACCATTTCCGTTGGGGCAATTATACACAAAAGTAGAATTGCCAGTTGCTGCAACAGCAAATGTGGGACCATCACCGAAGGTCGGAACTGCTGAATGTATGAGCGTTTTGGGGCTGGTAGCAATAGGTGATGCCAGTATTGATGCAGCTAAAAAAGAAGGTGGTATTACCAAAATTCATTACGTAGACCAAGATGTAGAGAATATTCTTGGAATAATTGGCAGATATAAAACAGTCGTGTACGGGGAATAATTTGAAGTGTCCACCGCTACTGAACAGGAACATTAACCATTCTAATGTTCCGCAATAAAGAATAAGACTTTGATTCTGTAGAGATTATTTAATCTCCTGAAGTTCCAGAGATAAAATGCCGAGGTCGTACCCACCATTCTGAGCAACTATTCCGAATTCGGCACGGATAACTGTAGTCTGCTCCATATCATAGCCACGCTTAATGATTTCTTGCGCCTCTAACTGACTCATTTTTGCCATTGCCTTACGGCTGAGAACAAACACCTCGTAGAACCCACTACCCGGCTGGTTAACATACACTCCCCCCTCAGTTTCAGCATAAGAGAGAAAACTTGTCTGTGAGGCTGGACCGACGAATTTTTGCTGGATAGTAATGTCGTAGCGGCGCATAATCTCATCAACAACTTTCTTGGGCTGGCCTTTAAAGTTAAGTGTGCGAACAGCACCTTTGGGTGCACCGGCAGATAGATATTTGCCTGACTGTGCTTTTGCCAGTTGAGAAGCCACATCCAGTTTGGTGCGCAGATTTTTCTTCTGGCTCTCCAATTCACTTAGTTCTGCCAATAATTTTCTGCGTTCAACATTTAGCTGCTCCTTGGTTTCCTGCTCAAGCGGGGGCTTTTTTTGATTCATAGTTTCCTGTAAATCTGTCTCCTGCGTAATCTCTTCAGATTCTTGTTGTTGTGGCTCAGGACTGGTAGCAGCTGAGGGCAAAACTGGTAAAGAAGGGGGGGGAACTACAGCTGGAATCTCAGCTGGAGATTGCACAGGTTTTATAATTAAAGTAACCCGATTAAATTGTGCTTCATCTTTAACCGGCATTATGGAGTGAGAGAAGAGAAGGGAGAAAATTGCCAGATGAAAAAAAATAGAAATAAGCAAACCGGCATTTCGCTCAACCCACGGGGTTATTCTTTGGGTGGTAAACCGCATATTCAATTCTTAAAAAATCATATTTCAATTTTAATTTTATAAATATTGATAACAAAGTTCAATTAGAAGCACGGGGTAATTTTAAAACCAGCAAATAAGCATCCCAGCCGGGTCCATAATAATTGGGGAGACGTCGCTGGATTTTAAAGCCGAATTTAAAGTGAAGCATCAATGAGGGAATATTATCTACGGCAACCTGGCTAACCACCTGAGACACACCAGCAGAACGCAGAAATTTAAGACTACGCTTCATAAGAATTTTACCTATTCCACGGCGGCGAAATGCAGGATGTACATCAATGGTGATAATGGTTCCCTCCAGGCGGTCGCTAAGCTGAAATCCAACCAGTGAACCCTGCCGCCATTCGCAGACAATAACAGCACCTGGCTGGCTGAGAAAGTCTCTCATCATTTGACTATCAAAAGCTATCGCTTCTGGATAGCACAGTTTTTCCAGTTTCAACAATTCAGCAATCTGACGCCTGCTTACCTGCATTGTATTCGTATCTTTACTCTTTAGGTAAGAGAATAGTAGAATATAAATATAATATAATCCGGAGTAGATCGCAGGCAATGGGGACGTGCAAGATATGTGGGACAAAAAGTGTACTGATTTCTGAATATTTAGCGCTATGTCGGAAATGTATAATTGAGCATTTTGATAAAGCCCGTCCATTAATAATTGCAGCCCACCGAATTAACCGTCGTGAGTTTAAGCTCCCAGAGGTTGTGCCGAAAGATAAAATGGGTTTACAATGTAACCAATGTGGGAATCAATGTAGTATTCCGCTGAATGGATTGGGTTATTGTGGATTAAAAAAGCATACGGCAGAAAATCCTATCTCACCTTCAAACTCACTTTCCCACGGAGATTTGTCAAAATCACATAAAATTATGCAGCTGGCTGGCACTCCTCAACGTGCACGGTTAGAGTGGTATTATGACCCATTGCCAACCAATTGTGTTGCCAGCTGGATATGCGCCGAAGGAGATCGCCATACATATAAACATTTACAATTGCCCCGTCGGAAAAAGAATCTGGCAGTTTTTTACGCTGCCTGTACTTTTAATTGCCTGTTCTGCCAAAACTGGCATTTTCGCTATGAAAAAGCACATCAGCATTACATAAGCGCGCGGGAGCTGGCAGCAGCAGTGGATACAGATACCAGCTGTGTATGTTATTTTGGTGGCGATCCTGCAGCCCAGATTACTCATGCCATTGCTTCGGCACTTATGATACATAAACGCACATCCAGAGAACGACCGTACAAAGTCCGCATCTGCTGGGAGACAAATGGGAGTATGAGCCTTCCGTTTATCAAGAAAATGCTGGAGTTAAGCCTTGCCTCCGGAGGATGCATAAAATTTGATTTAAAGGCGCTTGATTATCGTGTGCATTTTGCACTAACTGGAGTTAGTAATAAAACCACTTTAGCTAATTTTCGCTGGGTTGCAAGACATACAGCCGGGCTTTCAATTGAGGCTCCACCTCTTATCGCCAGCACATTACTGGTTCCGGGATATGTAACGGTAGAGGAAGTGGCAAAGATAGCAAAATTCATCGCCGGGCTTAATCCCGAGATTCCTTTTTCACTGCTGGCATTTTATCCACAGTTTTATTTTCACGATTTGCCAACAACCAGCCGGCAACATGCTGAAGCGGCGTTAGAAGCAGCACTTGCAGCAGGCTTAAAGTATGTTCACCTCGGTAATCGGCACTTGCTCACGCGCGAGAGCTATTGATTATAGAACTTTATTTTCCACGTTTCAGGATTGATTTACCCGGATAAAGTGCCACTTCACCGAGTTCTTCTTCTATGCGCAGGAGTTGATTGTATTTGCAAATTCTATCTGTGCGGCAAACAGAACCTGTTTTAATCTGTCCAGCATTGGTAGCAACAGCCAGGTCAGCAATAGTAGTGTCTTCAGTCTCGCCACTGCGGTGAGAAATCACTGTAGTATAACTGGCACGATGTGCCATACGAATACATTCTAATGTTTCGGTAACAGTGCCAATCTGATTAAGTTTTATAAGAATAGAATTACAGACGCCTGAGTCAATTCCTCGTTGTAACTGTTTAACATTTGTTACAAATATATCATCGCCAACCAATTGAATTTTATTGCCAAGGGCCTCGGTTAATGCCTTCCAGCCTTCCCAATCATTTTCTGCCAAGCCATCTTCAATGGAAAAGATAGGATAGTTTTTAACCAGTTCTTCATAAAACTTTATCATTTCAGTGTAGTCTTTTTCCGGTTTTTTCTCAGCGGCGAGAACATATACTTTTTTCTTTTCGTCGTAGAAGGAAGAGGCTGCGGGGTCCAGCGCCACAACGATATCATCATCAGGTTTATAGCCTGTCTTTTCAATAGCTTGCATAATTACGTCGAGCGCTTCAATATTGGATTTCAGATTCGGTGCAAAACCGCCTTCATCCCCTACTGAAGTACTCAGCCCTTTTTCTTTCAAGACTTTCTTCAAATTATGAAATACTTCGGCACTCATACGTATTGCTTCCCGAAATGAAGGGGCACCAACAGGCACAATCATAAATTCCTGAAGGTCAACATTATTATCAGCGTGCTTACCACCATTCAAGACATTGAGCATCGGCACCGGTAAAATTCGGGCATTGACACCGCCCAGATATTGATAAAGTGGAAGAGACAGTGCTTCTGCAGCTGCTTTGGCAACTGCCATAGACACTCCAAGAATGGCGTTGGCTCCAAGTCGTTCCTTATTTTCTGTTCCGTCCAATTCAATTAATGTTTTATCAATCAAGGTTTGTTGAGTTGCATCCATTCCCACAACTGTTGGAGCAATAAACTTGTGAACATTATCTACTGCCTTAAGTACACCTTTACCAAGATAGCGACGGGCATCACCGTCCCGAAGTTCCAGGGCTTCTAATGCCCCAGTTGAGGCACCACTGGGTACGATTGCCCGTCCGATAGCCCCACACTCTAACTGTACTTCTACTTCAACTGTCGGATTACCACGCGAATCTAATACTTCTCTAGCTTTTACACTCACAATCGTTGTCATAGCATATATCCTCCATAAATTATTTTTGCTAATTATAATTATTGACCGATTTGTAAGGCAACTGTTTTATCTCAGTCAGAGGGTATTAACTGGTCAATTTTTATGCGACTGTACGCATTGGTAGAAAGTGGAATAATTTTCTTTGCCAGAAACAGATGATAGCCAATTGCAGCGACCATAGCAGCATTATCCGTACAATATTTAAGTGGTGGTATGCGAAGTTGCCAGCCGGCAAATCTGTTGAGAGCTTCCTGACGCAACTGGCGATTCGCAGCTACACCTCCAGTAATGCCCAATCTTTGCAGAGCAAAATGCCGGGCTGCCTGTTCCGTCTTAACCAGTAAAGAATCTATTACCGCCTGTTGAAATGAAGCACAGAGGTCACTTAGCCAGCAGGGGTCAGATTTTATCTTTTCCAATCCTTGTTCCTGCACATAATGTACCACTGCTGTTTTTAAACCACTGAATGAAAAGTTAAAATCACCAGAAGTGAGATGGGGACGGGGGAAATTGATGCGATGTGGGTTACCATCTTTAGCCAGCTTATCAATAATAGGTCCACCGGGATAGCCCAATTGTAAAAGTTTAGCCACTTTATCGTAGGCTTCACCAGCAGCATCATCCAGTGTTTGCCCTACTTCTCTGTATTTTACTGGCGAGTCTGCGATAATTAAGCTGGTATGTCCGCCAGAAACCACCAGCCCAAGATACGGATACTCCAGAGAATCTTCATCCAGAAAGATAGAGTACAAGTGCGCAGCAAGATGATGAACACCGATAAGCGGTTTATCCAGAGCGAAACAAAGGGCTTTAGCAAATTCCAGCCCTACCAGTAATGAGCCAATCAATCCGGGACCAATAGTAACAGCAATAGCAGTTATCTCAGAGAGTTTTACCCCGGCTTCTTTTACTGCCTCATCCATCACTGGCACAATATTGCTGATATGAGCGCGTGATGCCAATTCCGGGACGACACCACCATACGGCGAATGAATTTTCACCTGGGAAGCAACAACATTAGACAATACCTGCTTACCATCAGCAACTACCGCACAGGCTGTTTCATCACACGAGGTTTCTATGCCTAAAATTGACACCGCTCAGCCTCGCTCTTTAAATTCAAACCTTTCTCAGATGAATTTTTCTTTATTTCTTTCAATGAATTACAAAAAATTAGATGTTATGGTTATTGAATTAAAAAGTAAAGTGAGTTTTCATTTTTTATTATTTCTACTTGCCTTTCTTAATTATGCATATTTTTTCCATCCGCAAGCAGGCTGGAATGTAAATTCGCGACTTGCCCTTACTTATGCGCTGGTGGATTATGGCACCTTCCGTATTAATAATTATTACTGGAAAGAAGAGTTTAACACAGGCGATATTGCTGTTTATGGGGGAAATTACTATTGCGACAAAATTATCGGGACTTCACTGCTGGGGACAATCCCTTACACGGCGTTAAGATTGGCTGGGGGACGATATTTGGCCGAACGCTATCCTGAACTTGCCCACTACTTTACCCGCACATTGAGCGTTTCCATATTTGGTGCTCTGGCAGTAGTGGTAATGTATGATGTATTATTACTATTTTCTGCCACACGCTCCATTGCTCTTTTCTTAACATTGCTATTCGCTTTTGGAACAATGTTATTCCCTTATAGCACTGTATTTTATCCTTACGCACCTGCGACGTTTTTTGTGTTACTTGCCTGGCGAAAAATCCTGCAGAGTTGTCCCCCATTTACACTCAAGTATGCCTTTTTCACTGGACTGGCACTGGGACTGGCATTGTTGTTTGAATATATATTCGGTATCGTAGTCTTAGCCCTCACTATTTATTTAATCTGGAAACTCCGCCCGTCAATTAAAGCAATCTTTGTGTATGTGATTGGGATTATTTTAGCCCTGCTACCATTTATAGTTTATACCTTATCCATTTTCGGCACCCTGACAATTCCTTATAAATACGAGGCATTCCCGGTGTTCCAGCAAGGAATGGCACAGGGGATAATGGGTATTACCAAGCCCCGCCTGGCAGTGCTGTATTACATAACCATTCATCCCTATCGGGGGCTATTTGTAATCTCTCCATTTTTGATTTTTGCTTTTGTGGGTGCGTTAATCTGGCTCAGGCACAGGAAATACATTGCAGAAACTATTCTTTCACTGATTATTATTTTCAGTTATCTTTTATTCAACGCCTCCTATTATATGTGGTGGGGGGGATGGACATATGCACCGCGACATCTATTTCCACTTTTACCTTTTATGTTTCCGCTGTTAATCCCGATTTTCCGCACCAAATTTCCAGTAAAAACAATGTTCTATCTGGCGGCGTTATTTGGAATCTTATTCAATTTTACAGCAGCGGCGGTTGAGCCACAAGAACCGCAGGGTTATCAAACGGCGGTCTTGCTTAATCCTCGCATCTCCTTTAATTTAGCCAGTCGGTTCTTTTATCGCCAACTTCCAGCTCTGGCACTGGGGCAACTTGACCCTAATCTGGGGATGCTCTTTGACCTATCTGCGCTTTATTCTCTATTGCCCCTGGTTTTTATCTCGGTAATTTTGTTGTTCTTAATGTATCTGAAGCTGAAAAACTTAAATTACAATTAATTACGTAATGGTGGATTTTATCTCCAAGTGGAAGGATAAATTATGCGGTATGTGTCATCTGTTCTCGGCTGCGCGCTCACGACGATGACGTATATATTCAATCACCATCGGCATTACAGAAATAATAATGATTGTTATAATTACCAGAGAGAAATTATTTTTTACGATGGGGATATTACCAAAGAAATATCCGGCGAAGACAAATAAACCCACCCAGAATATTCCCCCTACCACGTTATAAGTAGCGAACTGAAAATAAGTCATACTGCCTACTCCTGCTAAAAACGGGGCAAATGTCCGTACGATTGGCACAAATCGCGCCAGAATAATGGTCATTTTTCCGTATTTTTCATAGAAGCGATGCGTGCGGTCTAAATATTCTTTTTTTATGAAGCGGTAACGTTTCTTTTCATAGAGACCGGGTCCAATATTGTAGCCAATAAAGTAATTGGCGGCGTCGCCAGCAATAGCAGCAGCACTCAGTAAAATGAAGAGCAATGCGACATTCAAATCACCTTTAGCAGCGAATGTGCCGGCTGCAAATAACAGTGAGTCGCCGGGCAAAAATGGTGTAATAACCAGTCCTGTTTCACAAAAAATTATAAGAAATAAAAGTAAGTACGTCCATAGGCCATAGTTCTGTATTATTTCACTTAAATGTTTGTCCAGGTGCAGAAAAATCTGAATTATATCAGAAACAAATTCCATCGGTTAACTCCTTCAGATCAATTTCTAATTTCCCTGCTGTTTTGCTTTCTTTTTCCCAAACTCTGGGTCAAGCGGTATGAACAAAAGGACCAAAAAACTGGGTATGGTTGATATCATAATCCAGATAAAGAAATTTTTATATCCAATAATGGATTGTATCCAGCCACTAAACATACCGGGAATCATCATGCCCAGAGCCATAAAGCCAGTGCAAATAGCAAAATGTGCGGTCTTGTATTTACCTTCTGCTACGAAAATCATATATAACATATAAGCAGTAAAACCAAATCCATAGCCCAGGGTCTCAAGCCCGACGCACAGACACACAATTAAAAAGCTTTCAGGTTGAACCTGTGAGAGATAGACGTATAAAAGGTCCGGGACATTAATTGCCAATGCCATTGGCCAGAGCCACTTTTTCAAACCATCTCGTGCTGCTAACATTCCACCAAGAATACCGCCAAGACTCAGGCAAATCAGCCCTATAGTGCCATAAGCAAAGCCAACCTGACCGGTGGTGAGTGCCAGTCCGCCAGCTTCCTGTGAATCCAATAAGAAGGGGGAACTTAATTTTACCAGCTGTGCCTCGGCAAAGCGATAAAGACACAGGAATAAAATCATCGGGACAATGCCCTTTTTCTGGAAAAATGAAACAAACGTGCGGAAAAATTCAATGAAGAAATCCGCTACGCGGAGTGGCTTCCCCTGACGCCGCGCTTCCTCGGAGCGAGATGTGTCCGCCACTGGATGAGGCAGAATGAAATAATGATAAACACTGAATAAAAAGAAGAGCGATGCTATCAAAAAGAAGGTTACGGTCCAGCTTAACGGAATATTTCCAGCCGTTGCGCGGAAAACAGCAGAGGTGGAGTCTTTTAAGCGATAATCCAGCTGAATAAGTGCCACTGCTGGCTTATTCCAGTTAGAGGCATCAAAAATAAATCTCATTCCTTCTTTGAGTTCAATGCTTTTATCACCGGATCTACGTCCAAAAGCAACAGTAACCTGTTTGCCGGGTTCTGGTGGCTTGGAGAGATGAAAATAAACATAGCCAATGTTACCGGCAACTTTTGCGGACTCTTTTTTCTCTGCTCCCCAGTGCTTGCGGATAAAATTTGCCAGCGGAGTAGCAACGTTTTTACTCCAGAATTTTTTAACAACTCCCGGTTCTTTTTTGGCAGCAGCGCGAGCCATTGCCTCAGCCGTCTTCTGTCCCTGCAATTTATTCCATTGCTGAATAACAGATAAGGTGAGGTCTGAATCAGTTTTGGATATTTGAGTAAGTGAAATTTGCAATGTCTGTGGGTTAGCAATAATTCGTAAATCACCTTCCAGTGGTTTAATGGCTTGTTGCTTTGTTTCCATCAAATTTAATATGAAAGTATGCAGAGCATCTGTGGCAGTTGTAGCAATCTTTGATAATTCAGGCAGTTCCGGGTCTGCGGGATGCGTATTTTTAATCTCGGCAACGAGTTTATCTGCGAGTTTGGCATAAGTGGCAGCCTCAGATAGTGTTTTAGCCGTTTTGACTTTATTTACATAAAATTCAAGTTTCTCTCTTGAGCTCTTGTTATCAAGTAATGCTTGCTCTTCCGGAGTTAACTCCAGGAGCTTCACAATTTCTGCTGAGGCTGGTGCTTCTGCCACAGCTTCAACTTTTATAGTGACGGCTTCCAGTCCGGTTTTACTTTCAATCCAGCCAGCAAAGATAACCAGTAATCCCTGACCGGTAAGCATTGCGAAACGATAAAAGGTGGCGCGCACACCTACAAACCAGGCTTGCTGGTGACGTGAGAGCCCCAGCATATAAAATCCATCACAGGCAATGTCATGAGTGGCAGAGCAAAAAGCTATAATCCAGAGAAACGTCAGAGTAATCCGAAAAAAATTAGGCAGTGGAATGGTTAATGCTACTCCCAGCATTCCCGCTCCCAGGCACAACTGCATCACTACTATCCACCAGCGCTTGGTCTTCAGTATGTCCACAATTGGACTCCAGAGCGGCTTGATGACCCAGGGGAGATAGAGCAAACTCGTATAGTAAGCGATGTCAGTATTGGAAATCCCCATTTTTTTGTACATAATCACAGACACCGTCATTGCCAGGATATAAGGGATTCCCTCAGCATAATACATAGTACCAACCCATGCCCAGGGTGAGCGTCGCTTACCTCTGGCATCCGGAATGCCAATATGGACGCTGACCTCTTCTGTCTCTACGTGATGCTGATTTGGGGTTTTATTGCTCATTCTTATTCCCCAATAAAGTCAGATTTAACAAAACTACAATCATACATTTAAAGATTTTAAAATATCAAAAAATACCCTCTTATTTTCAAGCCAGATATTCATTTTGGAGTAAAAATATTCAATTTGCACAGGAGACAGGCAATACATTATGATAAATATATCCTTACTGATTTTTTCCTGCGCTCAAAAAATAAATATTGGCTGAAATAATTTTTGTTTAAATATACCTATGTTACTTCAACTAAGTAATATTTACAAGAGATACGGACCTACGGTTATTTTCTCCGGGGGGACAGTTGCCTTTGGCGAGAACCAGAAAATTGGTGTAATTGGCAGGAATGGCTCGGGGAAAACCACACTTTGCCGCATAATTACCGGCGAAGAACAGCCGGATGCAGGCGAAGTGGTGAAAAGTTCCGAGCTGCGTCTGGGCTATCTCCAGCAAGCTACTCCGTTTAGCCCTACGGAAACGGTGATGGAATTTTTGCAACGTTATAGTGGTAAAGAAGAGTGGCAGTGCGCCAAAATTGCTACCAAATTTTTACTTCATAACCATATATTCAACACACCACTGGGAAAACTCTCTGGGGGCTACCAGACACGTGTCAAACTGGCTGCGATGTTGTTGCAGGAGCCTAATTTTCTTGTAATGGACGAGCCTTCTAATTATCTGGATTTAAAGACATTGATCCTGCTGGAAAACTTTCTGCAAAGTTTTAATGGTTCATTTCTTATCGTCTCACACGACCGCGAGTTTTTGAAACGTACTTGTACCAGCACGCTTGAAGTGGAAAAGGGGCAGCTCACACTTTACCCGGGCGATATTGAAGCATATCTGGAATTTAAACAGGAACAATATGAACATAACCTGCGCTATAACAAAAATATAGAAAGCAAGCAAAAGCAATTACAAATTTTCGTGGAACGCTATAAAGCCAGAAAAGATACTGCTGCCCGGGCAAAATCTAAATTAAAGCAAATTCAGAGCCTGGAGGAACAGAAAATAGAGATTCTGCATCCGATTAAAACAGTTCACATTAAGCTTCCTTCCATAGCGGAGAAAAGAGGCGAAGCCCTGCACTGTCAGGAACTCACCATTGGGTATCCAGAGAAATTAGTGGCAAAAGATATAAATCTGGTGATTATGCGTGGAGCAAAAGTTGCCGTACTGGGCGATAATGGAGAGGGCAAAACCACGTTCCTGCGCTCTATAGCCGGTGATTTGCGACCACTTGCTGGGAGATATCGCTGGGGACACAATCTGCAGATTGCCTATTATGCACAGCACATCTATGAGCAACTGGACCCACAGGAGACGGTATATCAGCATTTGCGTCGCAATGCTGCAGTGGATATTACTCATCAGGAAGTATTAAATATGGCAGGAAGTTTCCTGTTTTGTGGAGATAATGTGGAAAAACCGGTGTCAATTTTAAGTGGTGGAGAGCGTGCCCGCTTATGTCTGGCAGGATTGCTCCTCAGTAAAAAGCCCGTCTTAATCCTTGACGAGCCTACCTGTCATCTGGATTTTGAAACTGTGGAAGTGCTGGGCAGTGCTTTGCGAAAATATAATGGCACTATTCTTTTTGCCAGCCATGACCGCACCTTTGTCAGTCTGCTGGCAACCGAAATCCTGGAGGTCAAAGATGGCGCAATCCAGCGCTATCCGGGGAATTATGAATCTTACGTCTACCATCTGGAGCTGCTGGCACGCGAAGGAATGACTAATGGCGAGCCGTTAGCAGTTCTCAAACCATCAACTGAGCCCAGATCAAAAGGACAATCGTGCCAGGACCGACGTCAGCAATTAAACAAATTGCAAAATATGTTAAAAAAGACGGAGCGCACCATTGCTCGCTATCAGGAAGAACAACAGACTTTGCTCAAAGACCTTGAACGAAATGCCTCATTTTTCTTTACTGACCCTTATCAGCGATTAGAGAAGTTATCTCACCTGATAAAGCAGGAAGAAGAACGCTGGCTAAAATTACAACAGGAAATTGAGTCCTTGCAGATAGAATAAAGCACATAGTTTGAATGAGCTGAAAAACTTATTTATTATGTTGCACTATAGTAAAAGCGAGAATTATGAATAAATTCCCCAGATTGACATTGAAAGCAGGAGAAGGCAGACGAGTTGAACGTGGACATCTGTGGGTATTTGCTAATGAGGTGGCAGAGCTGGAAGATACTGATGATAGGGACGAAGTAAGTGTTTTTTCAGCGAGAGGTAAATTTGTCGGTAATGCGCTGTTAAGTCCATCTGCACTGATACGGGCGCGAATTTACTCACGCCAGGCTGAACCCTGTGACCAGGAATTTATTCGGCGTCGGTTAAAAGCTGCTCTGGAGTATCGCCAGCAAATCGGTTACGTACGCCATTCATATCGGCTTTGTTTTAGCGAGGGGGATTTTTTACCGGGGTTGATTGTGGATGTCTATGGAAAGCAAGTGGTTATTCAGATTACCACCAGGGCAATGAATAACCGACGTGAAATTATTGTAGACGCTTTGACACAACTATTAGCATCAGAATGCATTTATGAGCGAAGTGATGTCCCACTCCGAGAACTGGAAAATCTGCAACAGACTGCAGGATCAATCACCGGAAAATTGCAAACACCCGCTGAGGTTGTTGAGAACGACGTAACCTTACTAGTAGATTTAGCAGCCGGGCAAAAAACTGGCTTTTTTCTTGACCAGGTAGAAAATCGTCAGCGATTGTTGCCGTTTGTTAAAAACCGCCGTGTACTGGATTTGTTCTGCTACGTGGGAGCCTGGTCTTTGCTCTGCGTTGCTGCTGGCGCTTCATCTGCCACTGGCATAGACACCTCCGCTTCTGCAATTGCTTTAGCGCGCGCTGCAGCGAAACAGAATTCGCTGTCAAAGAAATGTCAGTTCCTTGAGGAAGATGCTATTGAATTTATGAAAAAAGCTTACGCACAGGGCGAGCGGTTTGATTTTATTGTAGTGGATCCTCCACCGTTAGCCAGACGTAAAAAGGACGTGCGCAATGCATTAAAGCTCTATCGGGACATAAATTTACGGACAATGCGCTTGCTGGCACCGGGGGGGATTCTGGCAACCGCCTCTTGCTCGCATCATATTTCTCCAGAAGATTTTCTTCAGACCCTGCGCCTTGCAGCCCGTGATGCTCGCGCTGACCTGCGACTATTCTACACAGGTTCACAGTCTCCTGACCACCCGATACATTTGACTACACCCGAAACCGCTTATCTCAAATTTTTCGCCTTCTTCCGCATAAGTTAAGTCAAATTTTTCAGCCGCAATTTTCACCAAAGCAGTTGTTGAATTAAGTATTCCAATGCGGGTAGGCTGTCACTATTATGATTCATCTGCCTGATGCTGTAACACGTTCAGCAAATCGGATTTATTTACCGGCGATTATTTTTCTTTGCGGTTTTGGATATTTTGAATATGTAACGCTAACACAATATTGGTCACATCATATTTACCTGGCTGACATTGGTTCAATTGACGTGGCAATTGCAAATACACTGCGGGGAAAGATTTTCCTTTCGCCTATTTCTGACTGGAATTTTTGGGCAGTTCACTTTCATCCTGTGCTCCTATTAGTAGTCCCGCTATATCTGATTTTCAGTCACGTATTAACCTTAGCCACTGTCTACAATCTTGGACTGATAGCAGCTGTTTTCCCACTATACTACTTTGCCCTGGCAAAACTGAAAGACCGGTGGCTGGCTGCTGGCTTTGCCATCGCATATTTATTTAATCACTTTGTATTGTCTATTCATCTGGCACTTCACACCGAGAGCCTTTTAATGATTGGCTTTTTT
>CAYRXI010000003.1:25922-27130 GCA_964428255.1 uncultured Candidatus Sumerlaeota bacterium | reverse complement strand
TAAATGGCTCTACTGGTTGGGAGTTATCTGGGCATTGATGGTTAAAGAGGATGTTTCAATTTATGTTATATTTTATGCGATTTATCTGGGTTTTATCAGACGTGAAAAACAGCGCCATTTAGCCATACTTACCATTGGAGTTGCGCTGGTCTGGCTTAGCTTTACTGCAGTAATTATGTCCAGCCTCAGACCGCCAACAGGAGAATATAAAGGAGGATTGACGTGGGTAGTGCGCTATCCCTCTTTTGGCAAAACCTGGCAGGAAATTTTTTTATATGCTCTTACTCATCCGTGGGTAATTATGGCACGTATCTTTTCTCGTCCCGCATTTTATCATCTTGTGTTGTCTGCAGGATTATTACCTCTACTTCACCCCCGCAGTTTATGGCTAATTCTAATACCAAGTATCCCATTTTTAACGACTGACTTTGAGCCAATGTATAATTTACTATATTACTATGGTTATGCTTTCATTCCTTTCTTGTTTCTCTCTGCAATAGAAGGAACAGCGAGAATTTTACAAATCACATCTCCTTCAATCAAATTAGCGCGGGTAATAAAATTTGCGATTCTTGCAATTCTGGGAGTAACCGTATTAGTGTCAATTAATGCACCCACACGAACAGATAGATTCAAGCATCGCCCATTTACCGTTACTGCTCATCATCGGCTTTTAAAAACACTGATAAAAAAGTATATTCCACCCGAGGCAGCTGTCGCGGCGCAATATGAGTTATTTTGCCAGGTGCCGCATCGCGAAGTATTACTACCTCTATGGTTAGAAAATCTTGACCGAGTAGAGTATGCAATAATTGACGAAACCCGACTGGCACCGGATTTAACTGGCAGGCAAAAAGCCGAAATAATAAAGATTCTAACCCAACCCCCATTCAAACTAATTGCGGAAGCAGATGGCTACTATATTTTCCAGCGCCAGCAACCCGACAATTAAAGTATTGATGTAGCAGGAAAGATTGCGGAGAATACTTTATGAATACTTTTATATCCTAATCTTAAGGGAAGGGAAAAATGCAGTTCAATTATCCAGAAGCAATAAGTCTGGCAAGATTGCCAACTCCATTAGAATTTGCGCCCCGTCTGACACAAATGTTTGGAAACCGGAATCCTGTATATTTTAAACGCGATGACCTTACAGGGGGGGGAACAAGTGGAAATAAAATCAGGAAACTGGAGTTTCTCCTGGCAGA
>CAYRXI010000003.1:0-25912 GCA_964428255.1 uncultured Candidatus Sumerlaeota bacterium | reverse complement strand
GTGAACCACCGACACCTTATGACGCTAACGCATTTCTTGACTATCTGTTTGGGGCTGAACTTCGCTTCTATCCACGGGAAGAATTTATTATGCGTAAGCAGGAGGTTGTAGCAGAAACTATAGCTGAATATACCAGACAGGGCTTAACTCCATACTGCATCCCGATTGGCGGTTCAGTAGCTACTGGTGTGTGGGGTTACATACGCTGCTTTGATGAAATCTGTCAGCAAATTGATGAAATTACTCAGCGTGAGCCCGCCCTGAAGAACCAACCCTGGTATGTGGTCTCTGCTGTGGGGTCAGGCGGGACGCTGGCAGGCTTGCTGTTTGCCCAAGTACTGCGCGAACGCCCGGATATAAATATTATTGGTATTAATGTATGCGATGATGCGGAGTATTTTATAAATGAAATAAGAAAAATAGCAGTTGAATTCCGCGACAAGTATAATATCCCCCTTGAAGTCGAAAAAATTAATCCTCGCATTATTGAAGGATATGTTGGTCCTGGATATGCCATGGTTTATGATGAGGTGCTGACCACGATTAAACAAGTTGCACGCAGTGAAGGCATTATTCTTGACCCTGTGTATACTGGTAAGGCATTTTATGGTTTGCTGGACCAGCTTAAACAGGGAACATTCAGGGAAAAAGCACCATTGATTTTCATTCATAGTGGTGGGACTTTTTCAATATTTGCTTATCGTAATAACTTTTCCTGAAATTTTTGAGCCAACTCAACGTTACTGAATGATTGAATATGGCACTGAAGTTAAATAAAATTTTAATTTAATTAAACTTCAAATCTGATGGATGGAGCAGGAGAGAGCAGTAATGACAGATTTAGGAACCAGATATTCACCGGAAGGGATAGAAGAAAAGTGGTATGCACAATGGGAGCAGGCGGGCTACTTCATAGCAGCAACTGACACAAACAAAAAACCTTTCTGTATTGTAATCCCCCCCCCGAATATTACCGGGATTCTGCATATGGGGCATGCGCTGAACAATACTCTGCAGGATGTCATTGCCCGCTGGCGAAGAATGCAGGGCTATAATATGCTATGGTTACCCGGAACTGACCACGCTAGTATTGCAACCCAGAATGTTGTAGAACGTGAATTACACAAGGAAGGAAAACGCCGGCAGGAGCTGGGTAGAGAAGAATTTTTATGGCGATGCTGGGAGTGGAAGGAAAAATATGGAGGAATAATTGTTCAGCAACTAAAACGCCTGGGAGCCTCCTGTGATTGGACCAGACTAAGGTTCACAATGGACGAAGGGCTGGCGCGTGCAGTGCGCACAGCTTTTAAACGCCTGTACGAAGAAGGCTTAATCTACAAAGGAACTTACATTATTAACTGGTGTCCGCGTTGTGGAACTGCGCTGGCGGACGATGAAGTGGAACATATTGAGCATCAGGGACATCTCTGGTACATAATGTATCCGCTGGAGGCAGAAGGAAAAGCCCCAAAATCTGAATCTCGCTACATCGTAGTTGCCACAACTCGTCCTGAGACGATGCTCGGTGACACAGCCGTAGCTGTTAACCCTAAAGACCCGCGTTATAAACATTTAATCGGCAAGCGATGTATTCTGCCTTTACTTAACCGTCCTCTGCCAATCATTGCTGATGACTATGTGCAGCGGGAATTCGGAACAGGCGCTTTAAAAATTACTCCGGCGCACGACCCGAACGATTACTTAATTGGCAAAAGACACGGTCTGGCAGAAATAAATATTTTCACCCCTGACGCCCGCATTAACGAAAATGGCGGTCCCTATAAGGGGTTAGACCGCTACGAGTGCCGCAAGCGTGTGATAGCAGATTTAATGGCACAGGGCTTAATAGAGAAGATTGAGGACTATCAGCATTCAATTGGGCATTGTTATCGCTGTGACACAGAGATAGAACCCTATATTTCTCTCCAGTGGTTTGTAAAGATGCGCCCGCTGGCAGAGCCAGCCTTACAGGTTGTTAAAGAGGGTAAGATAATATTTATCCCCTCAATGTGGGAAAATACCTACTTTGCCTGGCTGGAAAATGTGCGAGATTGGTGCATTTCCAGGCAGTTGTGGTGGGG
The DNA here is from genome assembly GCA_964428255.1 of uncultured Candidatus Sumerlaeota bacterium. Lineage (GTDB taxonomy): Bacteria > Sumerlaeota > Sumerlaeia > MWCT01 > JAGHBZ01 > CAYRXI01. The sequence continues at coordinate 23,831 of CAYRXI010000003.1, read as the reverse complement.
ACATCGGATCCCGGCATGGTATTGCCAGGCGTGTGGAAACATAGAGGTAGAGAGCGACTTTGAGCCACAAAGTTGTAGTGAATGTGGTTCTCGAAATCTCCAGCAGGATGAAGATGTTTTAGATACCTGGTTTTCCTCTGCACTCTGGCCCTTCTCTACACTGGGTTGGCCCGAGAAGACCGCTGATCTGGCGACATTTTACCCCACTAATGTACTGGTTACGGGACATGATATTATCTTCTTCTGGGTTGCGCGAATGATAATGATGGGATTAAAGTTTATGCAGGCAGTGCCGTTTTACGAGGTCTATTTTAACGCCATTATTTATGATGAGCATGGCGAGAAGATGAGCAAGAGCAAGGGAAATGCGATTGACCCAACTGATGTTATTCGTGAATATGGAGCAGATTCATTAAGGCTTACTCTATGCGCCTATGCAGCTCAAGGACGGAATATCTGCCTTTCTGCCAAACGCTTTGAGGGGTATCGTAACTTCCTCAATAAGTTATGGAACGCTTCTCGGTTCGTACTGATGAATACGGCTGATCTGGATGGCGCCAAATTAGTCGCAGGTCCGCCAACTAATGCTCTTGAATTGGCTGACCAATGGATTTTGAGCCGCTTCTATAATACCTGTAAGGAAGTCAACCAGGCATTAGCTGAATATAAATTCAATGAAGTAGTAAACGCACTGTATCAATTTGTCTGGCATCAATATTGTGATTGGTACGTAGAGCTGGTAAAACCGCGTTTATATAGCAAGGAGAAACCTAATTTTACTGAGGATAAGCGCCGTTCCCGTGAATCCGCTCAGATTGTTCTGCTCCTGGTGCTTGAGGGACTCCTGCGATTGTTGCACCCGGTAATTCCCTTCATAACTGAAGAAATCTGGCAGATACTCCGTGAGCGGTATGGCTCAATCTCCCCAGAAACAGAGCAGGGCAAAATTGTTCCTTCAGATTTTTGTGGCGAAATGCTATCAGCATTACGCAGTCCCTCAATAATGATTGCACCATGGCTGGAGGGTGATGGTAGTAAATTCATCCAGCCAGAGCTGGAGAAAAAAATGTCGTTAATTCAAGAATTGATTTATACGATACGAAATCTGAGAGGAGAAATGAGTATTCCACCCGGGGAAGCTGTAGCTGTGAAAATTACCGCTCCGGACAGTGAGCAAATTGAAACAATTAAAAGCTACTCTGAATACTTTACAACTCTCATTAATCTTAGTGATTTGAAAATAACTGATGTAGCTGAGGAAAAAGAGAGCGGTTTTTATGCAGTCGGTGTGGTTGGTGATATTACAGTGGCAGTTAAATTGCCGGAAGAATTTCGTCATCAAGAAATTCGCCGACTGGAAAAAGAGCTTAAGAAGCTTGAGGCAGAAGAAAGTATGCTACTGAAAAAACTTAGTAATGAAGAATTTATTCAGCGTGCACCCACAATGATTGTAGAACGCGAGAGAATGCGGCTTACCACAGTGCAAGCTGAGCTGGCAAAGATTCATCAGAAATGGCAGGAATTGACAGCCTGCGATCAATAAAATTTAGAAAAGTTGCGAATGATTATTAAATCTGTATAATCTACTATAACAAAAAGATTTCTGATATATTATCCTTAGACTTAAACGAGGAAAGTAAAAAGTCTTAACAATTATATCTTGCATAAATATAATGCGTAGCGAGATGAACAATCCGCTACCAAACTAAGGCGACGTTCTAAAGAGATGAAACCCGATTATTATCAGATATTAGGTGTTAGCCCCAACGCACCGGATAAAGAAATCCGGAGGGTATATCATCAGCTGGCAAGTAAATATCATCCTGACAAAGCCCGGACTCCGGAAGAAGCGCGGGAGTTTGAAGAGCGTTTTGCCCAAATATCAGAAGCCTACAATGTGCTAAAAGACCCTGAACGCCGGCGCGAATATGATAAAAATCTAAAGGAAACAGGAGCTGCTCGCGGTGAAACTGCCACCATCACTACTACACCACCAGTTGAAGCTACAAAGCGGACTGCTACCACCAGCAAAGTTGCAACTGCTCCCTCTGTTAGCGATCTGGCTGCCATAGCGCAACGCGCCTTTAACAAAGGTTTACAATTCTATAAAACGGGCGATTACGCACGTGCAGTACAGTTTTTTGAAGCTTCAGTGCAAAATATGCCGAAGGAAGCTAACTATTTAAGTTATTTAGCCTTAGCGCTGGTTAAAAGCCGTAAGGAGTTAACGCGTGCCATAGATCTGTGCAAAAAGGCAATTGAATTAGAACCATTTAATATGGAACATCGGCTACGATTGGGGATGATTTATGAAACAATGGGAAGTGTAACAATGGCGCGCAAGACCTATGAAGAAATTTTGCGCTGGGATAATTCCATAATCAGTGCCCATGAGCACTTACAGGCTTTGAGCAAGAAAAAAAAGACCTTGAAAACAATCATTGAAGATATTTTAGGACGTTTCAAAAAGCATTAAACCACATTCCGATGAGTGTTTGCATAGGCATAGATTTAGGAACCACTAATTCGGTTGTTGCTTACTTAGTGGGTACACATCCTGAAGTCATTCCCTCTCCGGAGGGGAGGAAATTAATTCCGTCGGTAGTGCATTTTGAAGAAAACGGCGAAGTGCTGGTGGGGGACTTAAGTAAGCGTATGTTATTAACACATCCTCGCACCACCATCTACTCCGTAAAGCGCCTGATGGGACGTCGCTATAATGAAATTCAGAGCCTACTTGCGAAACTGACCTATAAAGTGGTGCCCGATGCTAATGGGAATGCGGTTATAGACCTGGGCTGGCGCACAATAACCCCTGAAGAGGTCTCAGCAGAGATTCTAAAAAATATAAAACAGACCGCAACCGAGTATCTTAATCAAGAAATTCACCAGGCAGTTATTACCGTACCTGCCTATTTTAATGATGGACAACGTTCTGCAACAAAACGGGCTGCCGAGCTGGCGGGATTAGAAGTGATCAGAATTGTGAATGAGCCCACTGCAGCCAGTCTGGCATACGGGTTCCAGCGGCGTGAAGAAGGCATTATTGTGGTATTTGACTTTGGTGGCGGGACTTTTGATGTTTCAGTACTGGAATGTAGCGGCGACGTATTTGAAGTAAAAGCCACGGCTGGTGATACCCTGCTGGGCGGTGATGACATTGATAACCTGCTGGTGAATTACGTCGCCGAGAAAATCAAATCACAATTTAATCTGGATATATTTGAAGATATAGAGATTCTTCGCCAAATTAAAGAAACTGCAGAGAAAGTAAAATGTGAACTCTCGTTCTTGAAAAAGACCAACTTCAGCATTCCCTTTTTATTTGCAGACGCCAGTGGTCCCAGACACTATAATCAGGAAATCACGCGGGAAGAATTTAACGCTCTTATTGCTCCGATACTGGATAGATTAATTCCACCCTGTCGCCGTGTTATTCAGGATGCACACTTAACTCCGAGTGACATAAAAGCGGTATTATTAGTTGGTGGTTCCAGCCGGATTCCAGCAGTTCAGGAGCTGGCAAAAAAAGTCTTCCACGTAGAGCCCAGTAAAAGTATAAATCCTGATGAGGCAGTAGCTCTTGGGGCTGCGGTGCAATCTGCTATAGCCACCGGTAGTATTACCGAATTAATTTTGCTGGATGTTACACCCCATTCGCTTGGAATTGAAATCGAGGGCGAGAGATTTTCTGTGATTATTCCACGTAATAGCAGTATTCCGACTTCCGCGGTAAAAAGATTTACCACAGTGGTTGACAATCAGACCTCTGTTCGGATTCACGTACTGCAGGGTGAAAACCAGTTTGCCAGTGAGAATTACAGTCTGGCATTTTTCAAACTAAGCGGAATTACACCTGCACCGCGAGAAGTGCCACAAATTGAAGTAAAATTCCAGATTGATGCCAATGGTATCCTGGAAGTTTCGGCAACAGATGTCTCTTCCGGTGTTAGCCGTAAAATAACGGTTGAAACATATCAGGAAATGTTGACCATTGCTGCTGCAGAACGGATGATTGAGCCCGGATTTAAAAGTTATAGTGAAACCAAGGTTGATGGCAAACCTGCTAAAACTTTACCAGAAGAGGATAAATCTCCTGCTGAAAATAATGATTAATTAAACTGATGTTTTTCTTGATTTGTTACAACTTAGAAAGGCAAAATAAATATGTTGCTCTTTAAGTAGACTTTTTCTAACGTTGCAGTTAAATAAAAGTGTTTTGTTGAGTGCTTTTATGATAGGAGGCTAAATTATGGATAAAAATTTGATAGCCACTTGCTTATTAATTATATATTTCATCCCGTTTCTGGTAATTGCGCAAACGGCCTTTGAGCCCTATGCCTATCTTTACGAAGAACAGGATGTTAATGGACAAAAAATAGTGGTTCTCAACCGTTATACCTTAAGTGAAAAGAAACAAAAGGACGAAGAGCGTATCGGGCAAATTATTGCGGAGATTGGGAAATATATCCCGCAAGGACAACAGCAAAATGTTGATCCCCGCGCTGTCGCAGAATGGCAATATTACTGGGAACAGCTGAAGTTGTGGGAAAAATATGTTCAGCAACAGGTACTGGGAGGACAGCCCGTGGCTAAATCTGTTCAGGATTTACAATTTGCAGACCCCAATAGTTTAGACCAGCAAATTCAGGAAATCTATACTGCTTATCAGGACCAGGCCCGAGCATTAATCCAGAAATATTCCACTGAAATCACTGCCCTACTCTCTCGCATAGAAGATAGAATCTGGCAGAGAGAATCTTATCGGGATTGGGTTTCACGTAATCGGGAAAAATTACAGGAGTTTGCCAACGAATGGTTACGACGCTATACCGGTGAAGAAATTGAAATGGAAGGAAAAGTATATCTTATTTCTCCACAGCCATTAAAACATATCCCGCCAGATAGAATAAATATCGTTACCAGTAATTTAACACCTTATGATTTGCTAAACGAAGATGGCACCTTAAAGACTGTGCCCTCTGCAGAAAAGAAGGCTACCGAATAAGTGAAGATTATCAGGATGTTTACCCCCAACCTTTTTTTAATTTTTATGTTTGCGATTAACCGATGAGCAATTTTTTGATTATTCCGGCAATTGATATAATGGATGGTGCCTGTGTGCGCCTGGAACAAGGCGACCCGGGACGGAGAAGAATATATAGTGACCAGCCGGTAGCAGTGGCTAAACAGTGGGTGGCAGAAGGTGCTCGTAGACTGCATCTGGTTGACCTGGATGGTGCCTTCAGTGGCGAATTGAAAAATCTAAAAACAATAATGGCTATACGTGAGGCTGTATCAGTAGAATTAGAACTGGGGGGGGGACTAAGAACAGAACCGATTGTCTCCCGTGTCCTGGATTATGGAATTGATTATGCCATTATCGGTACTCGCGCACTTGAAGATACTGAATTTTTGCGGCAACTTGCTAAACGTTTTGGCAAAAGGATAATCCTTGGACTGGATGTCAGCTCCGGCAAACTGGCAACTGCCGGGTGGAGAAAAAGACTGGATATAACTCCCGCTGAATTTCTTCGGTCGGTAGCCCGGTTTGAGTTTAAGACTGTGATTCATACCGATACCACGCGAGATGGTATGCTTAGCGGCACAAACCTCAACGCTCTGGCTGACGTTGCAACCGCTTTCCCCAATATGGAATTCATCGCCTCTGGCGGCGTTGCTACACTGTCAGATATTGCTAATCTGCTTCAACTTAATCTCTCCAATTTAGTTGGCGTTATAATTGGCAAGGCACTTTATGAAAAGCGGATTTCTCTTGCGGAAGCCATAAAATTGGTAACAGGATTCCAGCATGACAGTAAACACCATAAAAATAATGGGGATTGATCCGGGTCTGGCTGCAATTGGCTGGGGGCTGATTACGGCTCAACATCAAAAAATCATTGAGCTGGAGTATGGCGCTATTCGCACCAGCAATCGCCTACCCCTGCCAGAACGTCTTCATAAAATTTATCAAAAACTAAAATCACTCGGCGAGAGAATCCAGCCATCAGCCCTGGCAATTGAACAGCTGATTTTCAGCACCAATCAATTGACGGCGATTCAGGTAGCACAAGCACGAGGTGTGGCGATTCTGGCTTTTGCCGAGCTGGGCATACCGGTGTTTGAATATTCTCCCCTGCAAATAAAACAGTCTGTAACTGGCTATGGCAGATCAAGCAAAGAACAGGTGCGTAAAATGTTGCTAAAATTACTGGGGATGAAAAAAGCGCCAACATCAACTCACTCCGCTGATGCTATTGCCACCGCTGTTTGCCATCTCTTTCACTCCCGACTGGATTACCAGTTCCACAGACGAAAATAAAAACCTTCCTAAATATCTGGCGCACAGCTAGAACCTGTTCCCCCAACTTATACGGGCAATCAAGAATAACAAAATACACTATCTCTTTAAATAATTTGTTAGTGAAGTCTATGAGGCTTGTGCAGTAAAAGTTTGAAGAAAATATACGTTACCTGGGGTTCATTACGAAGTTATGGATGGCGCGGGAGGCAGTGCGGGCATCGCCCATTGCCAGAATCACGGTAGCTGAGCCGCGGATAATATCGCCACCAGCATACACTCCGCGTTTGGAAGTAGCACAAGTCTCTGGTTCCACCTCAATGTAGCCCCACTTGTTGAGTTTGATATCCTTTGCTGTTTGAAATAATAGACGATTTGCATCTGTGCCAATAGCATTAACCACCATATCTACTTCCATAATAAACTCAGAGCCTTTAATGGGCACAGGTCGCGGGCGCCCACTGCTATCAGGTTCACCAAGTTCCATTCTCAAAAGCTCAATGGCTTTGACCCAGCCATGTTCATCACCAATAAACCGGGTAGGAGCACAGAGCCAGTCAAAAATCACTCCTTCCTCTTCAGCCCGAATGAGCTCTTCAATTCTTGCGGGAGATTCCTGACGTGTTCTGCGATAGACGATATGCACTTCTCTGGCACCAAGACGGAGTGCTGTTCTTGCGGAATCCATCGCAACATTACCAGCACCCAGAACCGCGACTTTATTGCCTACGTAAACTGGTGTATCACTTTTTGGAAACTCGAAGGCTTTCATTAAATTTACACGTGTGAGAAATTCATTGGCTGAGTAAATTCCACATAAATTTTCGCCGGGAATATTAAGAAATTTGGGGAGTCCCGCACCAATACCGATAAACACAGCATAATAACCAAGTGCAAAAAGTTCTTCTATAGTATAAGTAAGACCGATGACGTGGTTAGTAAGAATTTCAACGCCGAGTTTTTTCAGATAATCAACTTCAGCAGCAACTATGCTTTTGGGAAGACGAAATTCCGGAATTCCGTACACCAGCACCCCGCCGGGTATGTGGAGATTTTCAAAGATGGTAACTTTATGCCCTAATTTAGCCAGATCGCCAGCGCAGGTTAATCCAGCAGGACCCGAGCCAACAACGGCAATTTTTTTGCCCGTAGGAGGAGGGATTTCAGGGATTTCCACTGCATTATGCTCACGCTCATAATCTGCCACAAACCTTTCCAATCTGCCAATTGCCACTGGTTCACCTTTGATACCGAGAACACAGGTTTTTTCACACTGGTCTTCCTGTGGACAAACTCTGCCACAAATAGCTGGCAGGCAATTTTTCTCCTTGATCTTCCAGGCAGCTTCAATGAATCTGCCCTCTTTTATCAGTTGAATAAACGCAGGAATGTCTATTTCTACAGGACAGCCCGCCACACATTTAGGCTTGGTGCACATAATACAACGAGACGCTTCTAACACCGCCTGTTCTTCTGAATAGCCCAGCGGCACTTCTCTGAATGTTCGCCGGCGTCCATCCAGCGGGATCTGGGACATTTCCTGGCGTGGAATCCTGTCTTTCTTTTTTGCTACCTTTTCATTCTCCATCTTTATTTATCCCTTAATGAGTTCTACAGAAGATAAATAAGAAAGATGTCTATTCTGCGAATCAATTCAAAATTCAGGAACTTGTTTGTTGCAAATAAATCTTATATGCCTGCTCCTCCTGCGGGCGATACATAGCGAGTCGGTTCATCATCTCCTCAAAATCAACCTGATGCCCATCAAACTCGGGCCCATCAACGCAGACAAAGTTGGTTTTCCCCCCCACAGTTACACGGCAGGCGCCACACATCCCGGTCCCGTCCACCATTATGGTATTCAGGCTAACATAAGTCTCTATGTTATACGGGCGAGTCATTTCGGCAATAACCTTCATCATTATTGGCGGACCAATTGCAATGCAGTAGTCAATTTTTTTCCCCTCAGCGAGTAACTTGCTCAGAATATGAGACACAAAGCCCTTTTCTCCATAAGAACCATCATCCGTGCATATAAACACTTCGTTACTTACTGAGCGCATCTCCGGTTCCATAATTACAAATGGTTTGGAGCGTCCGCCCAGGATGCTTACCACATAATTGCCGGCTTTTTTAAGTGCTTTCGCGATAGGATACAACGGGGCAATCCCCACTCCCCCCCCTATTGCCAGTGCCGAGCCAAAATTTTCTATATGCGTCGGTCTGCCCAGTGGCCCAACCACATCGTAAATCTCGTCTCCCACATTCAGGCTATTAAGCATGGCGGTGCTTTTACCCACCTCTTGAATAATCAGCGTCACTGTCCCCTTTTCGGGATCAGTATCCGGAATGCTCAACGGAATACGCTCGCCGTCTTTATGCATCCGGACGATTAGAAACTGACCGGGCTTGGTTTGCCGGGCAATTACTGGCGCTTCAATTATCATTTTTACAACTTTTGGTGCCAGCTCTTCTTTATAAACTATCCTTGCCATTTTCTTTAAGTTAAATTTTGTATTTTTCTTAAATGCGTATAAAAAAATAATAAGAGATTGTAAGGAAAGCAGATTTGCTGGTAAAGACTAAATTTTAGCTGATGTTAATAAAGTAAAGATTTTTTGAATCACCACTATAAAACTGTAGTTTAGCAATTGCTTGAGAGTAACCTGCTATCTTAATAATAGTAAGCCAGGCGTCTCGCCTGTTAACTAAACTACAGGCAGGATGCCTGAGCTACTTTTAAGCGATAGGCATAACACTTGTTCTATTTGAGTGACAGGCAGGATGCCTGTCTTACTCTGAAATCCTCTTTTATAGAATTTTCATTAAAACTGCTAAGTTACAGTTTCTTTATTTTCGTATGCCATTTTATAGTGGGTCCTACTGGGAGCTCATTAAATGGATTATGTCCCCCAAAGATGTTAATCTGGAACAAGGAAGACATACCCAGTGGTAGTAAATCGTCCTTACAGTTATCAATCTTGAGATAAACTCACAAAAATCACTCAATTTGTTTTGTGCAGGCTGAACAATGAATCTCTGTTCAGGGCGTAAATCAGTCTGAGTTTAAGCCAAATTATCGCCAAGAATCGCTGACATCGGAGAGATTGAATCTCGAAGTTATCTCAAGTGTTCATTCATACTTTACATTCTACCGAATTATAATCTGGTGTGCTGTCATAGCTTGATTTTAATTAACCGTTGTGAAATATGATTAGTAATTTATACTTGAATTTAAACTTTTTCTGCAAAGACTTCAAATGGAAATCGTAAAAATAGAGTTTGTGACGGTAAAGCTAAAACTGTTAGTGCCGTCCGTGGTGGCTTATGGCGGAAGTGAAGTGGTTGAAAATATCGTGGTCAAAATAACTGCGGCTAACGGGAAAACCGGGTGGGGGAATATTGCTCCAGAACCCTATGTGACCGGCGAAAATCCGGAACTGATAAAACATCTCATTGAAAGCGATGAAGTTCAAAATCTACTTAAAGGAAAAGACGTCAACCATATCGCTGAGATGGAAAACTTATTATTACAGCAATTAACAGAACTGCCTTCAGTGCGGGCAGGAATCAGCATTGCGCTATGGGATCTCCGGGCAAAGGCTCTCGGGATTCCATTAATTCAGCTCCTGGGGCAAGCCAGAGAATGTATTCCTACTTCCATAACTATCCCACTCCTGCCATTGAACCAGATAAAAGACTTGGGCAGACATTATAAAGATAAGGGGTTTCGTATTCCCAAGATAAAACTTGGAGGCAATATAGAAGAGGACTTCGCCCGCATTTGCCTGCTACAGGAAGTGTTCGGCAAAGATGTTCCTCTACGGCTTGATGCAAATCAGTCTTACGATGTTCGCACTGCCATTCAATTGCTTGAGCAATTGCATCAGAAAGAGATAAATGTGGAATTTCTGGAACAGCCCACACCTGCACCGCATATCTATAGTCTCAAGCAAGTTACAGACCTTTCACCGGGCATTGCAATTATGGCTGACGAAAGTGTGCTTAACTGCAAGGATGTTTACAACACTGCCAGCATTGGCGCAGCACACTACATCAATTTAAAGCTTATGAAATGTGGCGGCATAGAAGCCACGCGCCAGGCAAACTATGTGGCTCACTGTGCTGATATGCCTGCGATGATGGGCTGTATGGACGAATCGGTAATTTCTATCTCGGCAGCACTTGTCCTTTGTTTAAGTCAACTAAACTTTCAATTCGCTGACCTTGATGGACATATTGAAATAGAACAGGACATCGCCAGAGGTGGTGTTATTTTAAAGAAGGGCATACTTTATCCGGATACTTCAGCACCCGGTCTTGGCATAGTGCCAGAGATCTAATTTGTGTTTAAAAAATTTTACCCACATTTTGGTTATGTTTAAACTAAATAACAGAGTATATGAAGTATTGAAGCACAATCAGCCTGTAGTGGCGCTGGAGAGTGCAGTAATTTCATTCGGCTTGCCTCACCCGTATAATTTAGAGACCGCATTGAGTTGTGAAAAGGTTATTCGAGAAAAAGGTGCCATACCGGCTACGATTGGGATAATCAACAGGACTCTGGTAGTGGGACTTGGCGAAGAGGAAATAAAAATTCTGGCTTCAACTCCTGAATGTTATAAAACAAATTTATCTAATTTTGCAGGAGTAATGGCAACAGGTAAGAATGGGGCAACTACTGTGGCAGCCACAATTTTTGCAGCTTATAAAGCTGGTATCAGGGTGGTTAGTACCGGGGGAATCGGAGGCGTACATCCGGACTACGGTTCGCGGCTTGACATCTCCAGCGATATTACTGCTCTTTCTCGTTTCCCGGTGATAGTTGTGTGTGCTGGACCCAAATCTTTACTGGATATTGCTGCAACGCGGGAATCTCTGGAGACTCTCGGTATTCCAGTCATCGGTTATCAAACCCAGCACTTACCCGCCTTTTATATTTCTCACACTGATTTAGCCGTAGATGCAATGGCAAATTCCCCAGCAGAAGTTGTGGCGATTGCACTGGAACACTGGCAACTCGGATTCAGCTCAGCAGTATTAGTCGTCCAGGCGTTACCAGAAGAGCTGGCAGTGCCAGCAGATATCCTCTCCGCAGCTCTGGCAATTGCACAATCCAGAGCGCAGAGGCAAAAGGTAGAGCAGCGTGAATTAACACCTTTTATTTTACGGCAACTGGCAGAACTCACAGAAGGTGCCACATTACGTGCCAATATTGCCCTTCTCCAGAATAATGCTGCCTTAGCAGCGATCATTGCCTGCAGTCTTAACGAAACTCGTTATGATTCATAAGAATTTTCACTTTATTCCGCAGATTAAATAAACCTTGCTTTGACTAATAAGGTTAATGATTATTACATATATCAGCTACCGTAAAGCTAAAAAACTGCGATGCGTATTGGGATTGATGCCTCAAGTATTCTAACTACTCGTAGCGGTATACGAAATTATACATTAAATTTGCTAAAACAGCTGGTCCGCCTGGATACAGAAAATGAATACATAATTTTTATAAATGCAATCCGCAAATCGCATCCGAATCTTCCATTTTTGATTTCACCACGGGTAAGATTAAAACGCTATCATATAGCTGATTCAGCATTACTACTGATATGGCAATACTTACGATTTCCGCCAGTGGAGTTGTTTACTGGCAGAATAGACCTGTTTCACTCTCCGGAGGGAATTATCCCCCCCCAGATTAAGGGGAAACGTGTGGTTACCGTTCATGATTTATATTTTATGGAACACCCTGAAGAGAGTGAGAACAGGAGAAATGGTTTCTTACGCCGAAGTCTCCGTTCTAATTTATTAAAAGCCGACAAAATTATTGCCAGTTCACATTCAACTAAAGCGGAAATTATTAAACACTTTAACATAAATCCTGCCCGAATCACTGTAATTTATCTGGGAGTAGATTTAACTCGTTTTTGTCGTCTCACTGCAATTACCAGGGACACACAGTTGCTGGAATTAATTCGTCAGGAGTATTGTTTACCACCACAGTATATCTTAACGGTCTCCACGATTGAGCCACGTAGAAATATTGAAGGGCTATTATTCGCTTATCGGCGGTTGAAACAAATCCTCAATAATCCGCCAAAACTGGTAATAGTAGGACGCTGGAGATGTAAGAGCGACAGGATAAAAGAAATCGTCAAGCAACTTGACCTAATTCAGGATGTAATTTTTACTGATTACATTCCCGATGAGCACTTGCCTCTGATTTACAATAATGCATTGTTGTTTGTTTTTCCCTCATTAGCCGAAGGGTTTGGCTTACCGGTGCTGGAGGCGATGGCTTGTGGATTACCAGTTATTACCTCAAATGCTCCAGCACTGAAGGAAATAGCCGAAGAGGTGGCTATAATTGTTGACCCGCACAATTACTATCTGCTGGCAGATAAAATGAAGGAAGTCATTTTAAGCCATAAATTACGCACTCAGCTGAGTGAGAAATCATTGCAACAAGCCCGAAATTTCAGCTGGGAGAATTGTGCACGAAAAACGCTTAAAGTGTATAAAGAGGTTGTTGCACAAAAAATAGGTAATTCTCATCAATAGTTGCTTCGGCTTCAAAACACTGAAATAACATTCTTACAAGTTTCATTACGTTATGGTTCTAAAGTTTTTCAGCAAGGCGGTTTAAGTAGTGTAGTATATTATCAGCAGTTTGTGCTGCACCCAGCCAGTTGTTTTCGTGATACTGACGAATACACTGCCACATTTTATCGTGTAGCTTCTGGTCCATTTCTTGAAAAATGTCAAATTTGGAGTCACGTTGTTTACCTTTTTCGTCAACCTGTTGAAGAACCTCAAACACATATAACAAGCGGCGATATGCTGATTGTTGATGAGCCTTCAGGAACCGTGGCAGGCGCTTATCACTCTCCGGCAAAGGAGGATGAGGCTGAACTGCAGAAGTTGAAAGATAATAGTATGCCACACTGGAGTAATCAGCATTGCTAACATTAGCATGCCCATGTTCAATAGTAACCCGTATTGACTTATTAAACATTATCGGGTCAAGGATGTGATGCCGATACATTGACCATTTACCACTGTAGTTACCAGGTTGACCGGGCTCTTTATAACTAACACCGTGAAAAGGCATTGAGTATTCGCCAGCAGGATAGCCCCAGGCGGCACAGAAATAGTCTTCCGTGCCAGTGCCGTGAAGTGAGGGTGGCTCCTGCTCGCCATCAATAAAAATCATATCATCACCTTCACCAAACCAGTAGGTAGGAATTGATAAATCCCAATTATCAATGCTCAGGGTACATCCCACATAATGCCCTCTGCCTTGAGCCTCCAGGAGGATGTAATTTTCAGCGCCGCTAAGATTGGGCATAGAGACGAGTTCAGCTCCACTGATTCTCGTGCCGTCAATTCCTTGGGTAGGATATTCCTGACGATACTGAGCATAAAATCGTCCAAGTTCTGCGGGCAGACTTTCATAAAGTTCGTAATCAACATAACTATAAAAAGCAAGGCAACGTGGTTATGGTGAGTTTTGCACCAGTAGCAAACGGCATCGGAAAGAAGCAATTCATTGCGCATTGATTAGGCAGCTCTTTGCGGTTGGTTACCATATTCAGCAACAGACTAGCATAATGATTAACAAGTCCATGCCCCACACCAAAGAAATCACCCAGGGGTGTTTCTACCGCTGGATATTTACTGCCATCCCAGTAGCAGCGTAATATCAACCGTCTGGGCCAATAGTAATCAAGATGGGCAACTGTAAACCAGAGGTGAGTGATGCAACCCGGACCATCAATTTCAGCCAGAGTGATAGTTTCTCCAGGTGCAAGCTTAAAAGCATCATTATTACCACCAGTCCGGTCATAAGAGGAGGCACGTTTTCTTATGCCCTGTCTTAATCGCGCAATGTCAAAAAGGAACATTCCGTAATCGGATGATTTCATTTTGTACTCCTTTGCCGAACAATGAATTTAAAATTTGAGCATAAACAGAGAGAATTATTTCAGCAAGAAGATTGTCTCTCAATCGCACTTTTAAGCCTGAGTGTTGATGTTTGTGCCCATCTTGTGGACAGAGAAATTGCACTTGCATTACTTTTGCAATATCTTATAATTTATTTTTTCAGTCTGATGCTTTTTTAATGAAACTAATAGATAGATATATTCTGAATAGTTTTTTGTGGAATTTTGCTGGTATTATTTTTATATGCTTAATTGTATTTCTTGTGTATTTGCTCATTGATAAGTATGAAGATATTCTGTCAAACTCTCCGCCTTTATATTATGTAGTATTGTATTTTCTGAATAGCCTGCCCTTTTTGCTGATTGAAGTTATGCCTTTAGCTGTTGCGATTGCTGTGCTACTGACCATTGGAAATATGGCACGCAACTATGAATTTTTAGCATTACTTATGTCCGGGATTTCGCAGGCTCGGCTGGCACAACCACTACTGGCTATGTCAACTATAATTGCTTTTATAATTTTTCTGGGAAATGAACTAATTGTGCCCGGTTGCGAACAGCGAGCCCGGTTCTTTGAAAAGGCGTATCTTGAAGGCAAAGGCGAACAAATACTAACACGCACTAAAAATATAATACTCAAAGGTAAAGATACACGGATTTATAATTTGAAAGACTATAACAGTATGCTGAAGTTAATGACTCGTCCTGTAATTGTTGACGCCACTCAAGATGGAAGTGGTATTCAAAAGATAATGCGGGCAGAGAAGGCAGAATTTGTGCGTGATGAGAAGGACGAGGGAATATGGCGGTTTTATGGACTTGAGATACAGGAGTTTTATGAGCAGGGGGAATTAAAAGAGACGCAAGCTTTTACTCAACCTGTTGATTTAGCTCTGGAAGATAATTTAGATAAATTGCTGGCATACCGGAAAAACCCTGAAGAAATGAATCTGTGGGAATTGCAGAGCTATTTAAGCATTCTAAAGCAACGTGGAGAAAAAGTTGGCCGCTACGCCACAGATTTGCACATAAAACTTGCTTTTCCACTGGCTGCTATATTAGTGATGATTATTTGTTTTAGTTTTGCCAGCAAGATGCAACTGGGAAACCTGGTGATAAATTTTTCCCAGGCAATGGTGTTAGTAGTGGCTTATTATGCCTTGATTGCTTTTACTCGGGCTTTAGGACACAATCTAGTATTACCAGCAGTAATTGCCGCTTGGTCACCAATTGTTATTTTTGCTTTGCTTGGTATAATAATTTTTAAATACAATAGCATTTAAAAGAGTGGGAGCAAAGTGGCAAAACAACCTAAGAAAAAATTGATTCTTTTCATTTGTACAGGTAATACTTGCCGCAGTCCAATGGCGGCTGGTTATTTTCAGAAATTGCTCCAGGAACGCGGCATAAAAAACGTTGAGGTGAAAACTGCAGGCGTTATGACTGTTAGCGGTCTGCTGCCTCAACCTGAAACAGTCCAATTGTTAGAAGAAGTTGGAGTAGATATTAGAAAACACCGTTCCCAGCCCCTGACACCAGATATGATCAGGAAGGCAGACTTAATCCTGGGCTTCACACCATTTCACGTACAATCTGCTATAAGAATGAGCGAGGAAGCGCGCGGGAAGACCTTTTTGCTTAAGGAATTTACTGGGAGTGAAGCTCGCCGCGCCAGGATTCAGGATCCGATGGGCTGCACTCTTGAGGTATACCGCCGGGTGTTTAATGAAATAATGCGTGCCTGTGAAAAATTGGTGGAAATGAAAGAGGTCGTAGGTGAAGCACAGCCGAAAAAAGTCAAAAAAGCCAAACCTGCGGCAAAAAAGACAAGCGCTAAAAAGTAATATTCTTTAATTTGACACAAATTTATTGGTTTTTGCGTAATTTATTACTAAGTAGTGTGAGATGAAGATAGCTTTTGGAAACGACCATCGCGGTTATAAAGTACGCCCCATTATTCTCAAAGCCATAAATGACCTGGGGCATGAAGTTATAGATATTGGTGCGTTTACTCCCGACCCGGTAGATTATCCGGATATTGCCAGTATTGTGGCGACAAAAGTGGCAAATGGTGAAGCTGACCGCGGGATACTGGTTTGTGGTACAGGTATCGGGATGGCAATTGCGGCAAACAAGATTCCCCGAGTTCGTGCAGCTGTGGTAACCGATGAATATGGGGCACGTATGGCACGGGCGCATAATAATGCTAATGTGCTGGCACTCCGTGGTGAGGGGATGCCGTCGCAATTGATTGACAATATTGTCCGTATCTGGCTCAGCACACAATTTGAAGGCGGACGTCATCAGCGCCGGCTTGACAAAATTACTCAACTGGAGAAACATCTTGGAAAATAAATACGCAGCAACTACAGCTATTCGTCAGATAGACCCGGAACTGGCTACAGCCATAGAACAGGAGTACAAACGGCAGACATTAAAGCTGGAGATGATAGCTTCAGAGAATTTTGCCTCTCCCGCAGTATTACAAGCCCAGGGCTGTCTGATGATGCACAAATATGCAGAAGGCTACCCCGGACGACGGTATTATGGGGGTTGTGAGTTTGTGGACGTAGCCGAGCGTCTGGCAATAGAGCGTGCCAGACAGATTTTTAATGCCCCTCATGCCAATGTTCAACCGCATAGTGGCTCACAGGCTAATATGGCTGTGTACTTTGCCTTTCTGAAGCCCGGAGATACCGTTCTGGGGATGAATCTCGCTCATGGCGGACATCTTACCCATGGTTCACCGGTAAATTTTAGCGGACAATTCTATAATATAATTCCTTATGGGGTGCGGCGCGATACCGAGCAAATTGATTACGACGAGGTTCGCAGATTAGCTTACGAGTATCACCCCAAATTAATTATTGCGGGGGGGAGTGCTTATCCCCGAATTATAGATTTTGCGAAGTTTCGCGCAATCGCTGATGAAGTAAAGGCATTATTAATGGTAGATATGGCGCACTTTGCGGGTCTGGTCGCCGGTGGGATGCATCCAAATCCGATGGAGGGGGCAGACATCGTCACTTCCACCACTCATAAGACATTGCGTGGACCACGTAGCGGATTTATTTTATGCCGCGAGGAATACGCAAAAACAATTGATAAGACATTGTTTCCGGGAATACAGGGTGGACCAATGATGCACACGATTGCAGCGAAAGCCGTGGCATTTAAAGAAGCCCTGTCGCCGAAATTCAAAATTTATCAACAGCAGATTGTCAAAAATGCGCAAACACTGGCTGACACTCTGGCTACAGCAGGCGTAAGGATAGTATCAGGAGGCACAGATACTCATCTACTGCTCGTTGATCTTACACCGCTGGGTATCAGTGGCAAAGCTGCTGAACAGGCACTGGAAAAAGCTGGCATAACGGTTAATAAGAATATGATTCCATTTGACCAGCGTAAACCAGTAGAAACCAGCGGAATTAGACTTGGCTCACCTGCGTTAACGACTCGAGGAATGAAAGAAGCGGAGATGAAACATATCGGCAACTGGATTGGTACCATATTAAAACATATCGATGATGAGAGAACAATTGCAAGGGTACGAGGCGAAATCACTGAATTATGCCATCAGTTCCCAATCTTTAGCCCGGAATGGCTGGACTAAGCAAGGTGAAGAAAACGAAGAAAACCTTGAAAAAGACAACCATCATTCAAGATAATCGCCCTTCGTGGGATGATTATTTTATGGAAATTGCACATACGGTTGCCACACGCTCTACTTGTCTGAGGCGAAAAGTAGGTGCTGTAATCGTAAAGGAAAAACGAATCCTGACCACGGGTTATAATGGTTCGCCAGCAGGAACACGACATTGTCTGGAGATAGGTTGCCTGCGAGAACAGTTAAAAATTCCGAGTGGTGAACGGCATGAATTATGTCGCGGGCTACATGCTGAGCAAAACGCTTTGTTACAAGCTGCGATTCACGGGGTAAGTGTAAAGGATAGCGTGATTTATGCCACCTCTCAGCCCTGCAGTTTGTGTGCTAAAATGTTGATAAATGCTGGAATTAAACGCATTGTTTATGAAGGCGATTATCCTGATGAGCTGGCGTTAGCATTGCTTGACGAAGTGGGGATGTCTCTGGAAAAAATTAATCGGAATAAGACTAAACCGAAAATTTAGTTTGGAGCTTACAATATGAAAGCCATTATACCAGTAGCCGGAGTTGGTGAGCGGATGCGTCCACATACTTATGTAACACCCAAGGTTTTGTTACCCGTTGCTGGCAAGCCAATTCTTGGGCATATTATAGAGGACTTATTGCGGGTAAATATAACCGAAATAACCTTTATAATCGGATATCTGGGAGAACAGATTAAAAAATATGTCTCGGAAGAATATAAGACCGTAAACGCCAGTTTTATAGAACAACAGCAGCGACTTGGTCTGGGACATGCTATCTGGACTTCAAGAGATTTACACGCCAATGACTCAGAGATATTGATTATTCTCGGTGATACTATTTTTAAAGTGGATTTACCTGCAATGTTGCAACAGGAGGGGAATTTAATTGCCCTCAAGGAAGTAGAAGACCCACGGCGCTTTGGCATAGCGGTGCTGGATGAATCTCAAAAATGGATTATAGATTTAGAAGAAAAACCTGATAAACCCAGAAGTAAGTTGGCAATTGTTGGAATCTATTTGATCAGGCAACCCAAATTGCTTTATGAGTGTCTCTCTGAATTAATTGCCAGGGATATAAAAACCAGAAACGAGTATCAGCTTACAGATGGATTACGGTTAATGCTGACTCGTAACGCAAAGATGAAACCATTTATGATTGAGGGCTGGTATGATTGTGGCAAACCAGAAACCTTGCTCTCAACGAATAAAGAATTGCTGGAAATGAGTGCTACAACAGAAAAATTAAACGAATATAAAGCCAGTATATATAAGTCCCAGTGCTAAATTAAGTAATGTTGTTGTAGGTCCCCACGTAAGCATTGGCGATGAGACCAAAATGAAAAACTCAATTATAATTAATTCTGTAATTGACAGGAAAGCACACATAGAAAATTTAGTGCTACGCGACTCAATAATTGGCAGTAATGCCACAGTTATAGGCGCAGAGAAAATAATTAACGTTAGCGCTTTGTCCGAAATCAAAAAATTTTAAGAGCATAGAGGAGATATAAACGATGAGTGACAAAAAAACTGAAAAAGTCCGCAAACGCTATATTACTTCAGAATCAGTAACTGAGGGACATCCTGATAAGTTATGTGATCAAATAAGCGATGCTCTTTTAGATGCAATACTGGAGAAAGACAAAAAGGCACGCGTTGCTTGTGAGACGATGGTAACAACAGGATTAGTTATGATTGCTGGCGAAATAACCACCAGCTGTTATGTAGAAATCCCGGATATTGCCCGAGGCGTTGTAAAACGAGTGGGTTATACTGATGCTGCATATGGTTTTGATTATGCCACCTGCGCCGTTGTCACCAGCATAAAACAACAATCCGCAGATATTGCAATGGGTGTTAATGGTCATAAAGATATTGGTGCTGGTGATCAGGGAATGATGATTGGTTATGCATGCGACGAGACGCCGGAATTAATGCCACTGCCAATAATGCTTGCTCATAAACTGGTGCGTCGCCTGGCTTATGAACGTCAATCGGGGAAAATTACCTGGCTACGTCCTGATGGAAAATCTCAAGTAACTGTTGAATATATAGGGGACACACCGAAGCGCGTAACTGCAGTCGTACTCTCTGCACAACACGAGCCGGATGTTTCGTATAATGACCTTAAAAGGGAGCTTATGGAAAAAGTTATTAAATACGTAATTCCGGCGGAAATGCTTACTTCGGAAACTGCATACCATATTAATCCCACGGGCAGATTTGTGATTGGCGGACCTCATGGAGACACTGGAGTTACGGGGCGTAAAATAATCGTGGACACTTATGGTGGAGTGGCAAATCACGGGGGGGGATGTTTCAGTGGCAAAGACCCAACAAAAGTAGATCGTAGCGCTGCATACGCCGCACGCTGGCTGGCAAAAAATATAGTTGCTTCGGGTATAGCCCGTCGCGCAGAAATTCGGCTAGCATATGCTATCGGCGTTCCACAACCTGTCAGCATAGACCTGGATACCTTCGGTACAGCTAAAGTAGACGAGGAAAAAATTGTCAAAGCTATCCGTGACAATATTGACCTTTCGCCACGCGGGATTATTGAACGTCTGGATTTATTGCGCCCAATTTATGAAGAAACTGCGGCATATGGGCACTTTGGTCGCAATGAACCAAACTTCGCCTGGGAAAAGACAGATATTAAAGAGCTGTTTGCCAGATTAAAATAATCAGATATGTTTTAGCATTTTTGACTTGAATTTAAAAAGTGAGGTGCGATAATGTATAACCCTCAATATAAGTTTATTGTGTGCTGGTTTGCTGTTCTTACTTTTTTGCTGAGTGTAGCACCCGTTGAGCCTGTAGCAGCAAATGATACTTCATTTGGAACATTAGTGTTTGAATATTTTCGCGATCGAGGTAATGATTTTCTTGATATTTTCCGTTTCCGTATCAGTGCAGCACGGCAGGCAAAAGGGTTCGGCTTTCATGCACGGGTAACAACGTTAGCCCAAATTGGTGGTGTATATTTTGAAGGTGAACACGTAGGATTAGACCGCCGAGCAATTGGCGTCTGGCGCGAAGAACGATTTAGTGGTGGAATCAGCGCGCTATACTTTACTGATGTAAATAACGATGTGGTTTACGGTAATAGGTTTACTGATTTAAATGATGTATGGTCTCAAGTTAAGGACAGAGGAATTGTGCGAAATAATGTGTACTGGGATGATGGTCGTCATCATCCCTTCAGTGTGGGTGCAGAGGTGCAGCTGGGTCTCCTACCGGGACTTGATATTGGTCTCTACCCCACTGAAGCAATTGATTTTCTGGTGGGCATCTTTACCCTTGACCCCTGGGATGATGACCTGATGCGCATTGAACGAGTTCGTCCTGTTCCGTCACAGAAGAAACGGCACGCAGAATTAGTAGAAGAGGAGATGTCGCAGATTGAACCCCCAGCACCAGAGCCACTGAGCGAAGAAACAGAGACAACAGAGACGCTGACGCTGGAACAGCTACTACAATCAATGAAAGAATAGCACCAGTCGGCGAATAAACAAGGGTAAAGCGGACGCCAGCTTCTCAAGCTAATTAAGAAATCTATTTTTTTAATTACAAAAAAAGGAGTGATGCATTATGCGAGACAAAATGCGTAGTGGTTTATTTTTGCTTGTAACGGTGGGGTTATTAGGTTCTCTACTATTATCCTGTTCACAAAGTGTAGAGAACAACCCGGTCTTTCGCAAAAAAATGGCTGAATTGACCAATCTCCAGGAGGAGGTCTCATCTGTGAAAGACCAATTACGGCAGATTAACAGCGATCTTACTGCCCTGCGAGAAGACCTGATGGCATTAAAACAGACACCGGGTGGATTAGCAGCAGTTGATGCCAAAGAAATTGAAAACTTAAGGAAACGTCTAACGGCACTTGAATCTGGCACAAGACAATCATTAGAAAAAACTGCCTCGGACACTGAAGCTCCAAAAGGCGAGACAGCTACCATTACTGCTGCTCCTGTTGAGAAAAAAGCTGCTCCAAAAGTAACAACACCCAAACCCAAAACAGAACCCACAAAAACAGCTAAACCCGCAGAGAAATTCGAAGCTCCGAAAGGCCGCCAGTATATCATCAAAGACGGTGATACTTTAGAGTCAATAGCCAAGCGTCATGGTATCACAGTGGGTGAGCTAATTTCTGCCAATCCTCCCCTCTCTCGTGCTAAACGACTCTATCCAGGACAAAATATCTGGATTCCAAAAGCCAAGTAATCATACACAGTGCAGCATGATTATTGTAATTAGACATTAACAAGTAACCTTCTATATTTATGATGTCATTATTTCGCAGTGTGATGAATCAGCAGGAATAAATTTTATCTCTTAATAAGGTAATTATTAATTATGATACCACGTTATACACTCCCCGAAATGGGACGCCTCTGGAGCGACGAGACCAGGTTCCAGACGTGGCTGGAGATTGAAATTCTTGCCTGTGAAGCTCTGGCACAGGCTGGCAAAATACCTGCTGACGTTCCTTCTATAATCAGGCAGAAGGCTAAAATTGACGTGGCAGAAATAGAACAGCTGGAAAAAATAACGCGCCATGATGTTGTTGCTTTTCTGCGCTCTATTGCTGAAAAAGTAGGTCCAGCCGCCAGATATATACATCTGGGGCTTACTTCCTCGGATATTGTGGATACTGCCTTAAGTGTGCTTCTGATGCGTGCTACCACTATCTTAATTAAAGATGTAGAAATGGTAATCACGGTGCTGGAGAAGTTAGCACGACAGCATAAGAAAACTATAATGATAGGAAGAACCCATGGAGTACATGCCGAGCCGATTACCTTAGGATTAAAATTTCTCTTATGGCGGGGGGAATTTTTGCGCCAACAGGTACGCCTGGAAAGAGCCAGAAACATAATTGCTGTGGGGAAAATTTCCGGTGCAGTCGGGACTTATGCGCATATTGACCCGATGATTGAGGCTTATGTTTGTAAACAGCTACATCTCCAGCCTGCCAGGATTTCATCTCAAATTCTCCAGCGTGACCGTCATGCTGAACTGATGTCAGCCATTGCCCTATGTGGAGCTACAATAGAAAAAGTGGCAACCGAAATTCGGAATCTTCAACGCACGGAAATCCGCGAGGTAGAAGAACCCTTCGCTGAAGAGCAGACTGGCTCTTCAGCTATGCCACATAAACGCAATCCCGTCACCTGCGAACAACTATGCGGGCTGGCACGTTTACTGCGCACCAATTTATTAGCTGCTCTGGAAAATGTCGCCCTGTGGCATGAACGTGACATCAGTCATTCCTCAGTTGAACGCGTTATTCTCCCGGATAGTACCATTCTCCTGAACTATATGCTATGCAAACTCATAAACATACTCACCAGCCTTAATATTTATCCGGAAAGAATGCGGGAGAATCTGGAGTTGACCAAAGGGTTAATTTTTTCTCAGCGAGTGCTGGTGGAACTGATTGAAAAAGGACTGGAACGTGACAAGGCGTATGAACTGGTCAAGCGCAATGCGATGAAAACCTGGCAGACCAGAACTTCCTTCCGGGATAACCTACTGGCAGATGCAGAAGTCACCAAATATCTTACTGCAGCGGACCTTGATAGAGTTATGAACTATGATAACTTTCTCACTCATATTGATTATATCTACCATTCCTGCGGATTGAGTGATTAAGACAATCAATAAATGCAATCCCATTTAACGCTGCTAATTAAACTACTGCTCTTTAGTGTTAACCTGCAAACAAACAACGCTGCTGGAGAAGCCACATTATATCCGATCAACGAGGAAAACCGTTATTCTGGCAGAGAGATAAACAGGTTTCAGAAACGGCACATTTTTTACGGTTTCTTGAACTACTTCCTGCTCATCAAAAGTCAGATAATTCCAGTGGATTATAATGTAACGCGTATTTAATTGTTGCAGTTGCGTTAGACAATTATCAAGCCATTCTGAATCAGGCA
>CAYRXI010000002.1:49567-56997 GCA_964428255.1 uncultured Candidatus Sumerlaeota bacterium | reverse complement strand
TTTTTATTATAACGGGCTTGATTTTTATAATCTTACTGTTTTTTTTATTAACACAACAGAGACAAGCCACATCTCCAAGATCAGATTTTTCTGTTGCGGAACATAAAGCACAGGAGAAGGTTGCCGTAGAATCTTCCATTTCACAGCCTGTTTTAGAAAATGCACCTGCTCAAAAATCAGAGGTCTTACCTCCTGAACCAACACCTAAACCCGAAATTGATTCAACTGGTCAAATAAAGAAATTGACTGATGAAGTGCAAACCGCTCTCGTCAATAAGGATTATAATAAGTTGAATAATCTGCTAAAAGAATTGGTTTCATACGGAGCATCAGCCATACCAATCATTGAAAAATTGCTTAACGATTCTACGACTTCGATTGAGTTAAAGTTGCAATTGATAAAAGCACTGGGGGGCATTGGAGGAGAAGAGGCGATTAATTTACTTCTGGAGCAGTTGAGCAAGGGGGAAAACGCATTGTATACGTTTGCCTGCACTATGTCGTTAAGACGGGCAGTCGGGGACAAAGCTGAGGAACTTCTGCAGCGTGAGTTAAGTAAAGCTAACAACTATGAGATATTGACGGCGTTGCTTAAGGTGATGGGAGAAGTTACCTCGCCAGAAACAATAAATCAATTGCAGGAACTCATAAAGAATAATGCAGTTCCTCTAGAGACAAAGATAGCTGCAGCACAATATCTTGGGAAAGATGGGCTGGAGTTTTTGAATAGACTGCTAATGGAGACACAGGAAGAATATGCGGATGAGATTTTCAGTGCAATGATTAATATGGAAAATCCAGAAGCCCTGGGAAATCTGTTAAGTTTAGCTCAAAACAACGCACTTTCACCTAAACTAAAGTCCCAGCTTAATGCTGCAATTAGTGAGTTGTTTGAGGAATTAAATGATAATGAACAGGTATCAGCAGACCTCAGACAAAGTGTTCAGAAATATCTGCTTGAAGAGCTCAAAACAGCAGTGAGAGTTAATCTGCAGAACATCACCAATACTCTGGCGCTGATTGATTCAGATGAGGTTAGAGAAACACTGCTAAGTGATTATAATAGGCGACTTGAGCCGATAGAAAAGCTTTATCTGGCTTCTGCCCTGATTGATAATTACAATGAATTCAGAGATGCGTTGCCACCTCATTTGTCGCAAAAGATCTTCAGTGATTTGACGATTTATACTTTGCCGGATTATTCTGTTGAAGTTCGTCGAACAGCGATGATGTTACTAGCTCAGATTGGCGGCGATGAAGCAAGAATTATCCTCAGGGGATTACTTGATGATAATGACCCTTCTATAAGATCTTTAGCAAAAAGTTTAATTCAAGAATAAAAAATAAGTAGAGATAAAAAAATAAAATGAAAGGAGGGAAGTAATAATGTTAAAGCAAAGGGTGTTATTAATTATATCTATTGTGATTGCAGTACTGTCGCTGACTTCTATTTCATTAGCTACTATTGTTGAAAAGACTGAGCTGTATCTTGAATATCGCAATGTTATGTATTGTGGAGTGTCATTCAATGAAATGCCAATTGGTGATGGAGTTTTTATGAGCTGTACCATTGATCAGATGTGTGAAAAGATTTATATTAAGAATGTTGAAGTGATTCTATCAAAGGATGATATCACTTTAAATAACAAGACAGATGGCACGGGAACCTTTACTATTAAAAATGATGAAACGGTTGCTGTTAAAGGGAAAGTAGATTTATTTAATAATGCAGACGGGAAAAAGTTTGGTAATCTAAAGATAACTGGAGTTATAGACGTCGATTTTAAGACACGCAAGGCATATGGGATCTACAATTTTACATTTAATCTTGGTAGAAATGGGAAGCTGATAAAAATGTTTCTTGTTAATTATACCGATGGCGAACCAGGTCCAAATCTAATCGCATATCCAATGCGAGGAATATATCTTAACATAGATGAGAATCCGGATAAAATACTAACAGGGAAATCCGCTCAAATTTATAGTTTTAGTGGTACAGATATTTTATGTCCAGCAGTTAGCTGTGGTGAAGGTTTTCCTTTTTCTCAACCATATAGTCCTTTGATTGAGCAATTTAATGGGGAGATTAAAGTAGCTTTTGGAAAAGTAGAGATTAAACTTATAGCCCCGTTGATGACCTTGCAATACGCTTCCAAAAAACCTGGAGTTTGGACAGGTTACTTTGCCAAAAACCGTGGAGGAAGTAGACCTTGTCCCTCTTGTAGAACAGAGGTAGTTAACGGTGCCAGGCTCCGGTTAAAAACAGGACAGAATACTAAGAATACTTATGGATATCCATGCGATCCATGCGAGAGGTTACCATTAGTGGGTGACAAAGATACCTACTACACTGATGATGATGATAATGATCCTAGAAATGATTATGGAATTGTAGCGTTAGTAATAGCTTGGATATTTAATACCACACCAGAAAATGTAAGTGGGCTGATTTAGAAAGTCAATTTTCTAAAAATATTTTTTTTATAATATCCTCAGGAACTTTCCTGAGGATATTTTTTTTTAACCTTATGTTGTTAGCACAAAAACATTAAAATAACAATTTTGTTTCTCTTCCGGTACATATTTTCTTTATAATATATTTTTACTTTTGTCGCAAAGATGGCAGAAAAGGGGAAAATATTAATTATTGAAGATGATGTGAATTTTGCGGAGCGGTTAAAGAAAAATCTAGAGCTGGAGGGATTTAATGTAGAAGTTGCTGAAGGGGGCAAAGCCGGGCTCTCCGCACTCCAGCAGAAATTTTATGACCTGGTGATTGTGGATATTAAGATGCCAGACTTGGATGGGCTGGAGGTGCTGAGACAGATTAAATCGTTAGATAAGCCGGAATTTGATTCGGACATCCCGGTTGTTATGCTTACCTCTATCAATGACGTAACGGTTGCAGTTGAAGCAATGCGTCTGGGGGCGGCTGATTATATTACCAAGGAAAGCGAGCGGCGGGAGATAATTATTCGGTTATTGCGCGTGCTTGAGCAGAACAGGTTGCTGAATGAGAACCGATTATTGCGCGCACAACTGGAGCGCTCAAGTGAGTTTGGCGAAATTATCGGGCAAAGTGAGGCGATTAGAAAAATAAAACAGGAGATACTGGAGATTACAGGTTTAAATATTCCCGTATTGATTTATGGTGAAACTGGCGTGGGTAAAGAGCTGGTGGCACGGGCAATTCATCGGTTGAGTCAATTTCAAGGAGGGGCATTCATTGACCTGAATTGTGCTGCGTTACCAGAGGATACTTTGTTTCAGGCAGAACTCTTTGGTCATGAGAAGGGAGCCTTTACTGATGCCTACACAGCGCGCCGAGGAAAATTTGAACTTGCTCATAATGGGACGTTATTCTTTGATGAAATCGCCGAGCTGTCTCTTGACTCACAAGCTAAAATTTTGCGAGTAATTGAAACGCTGGAATTTACCCGAATTGGTGGAAACCAGCCGATAAAAGTTAACTGCCGGCTAATATTTGCTACTAATAAAGAATTAAAGCAATTAGTGGCTGCAGGCAAATTTCGTCAGGATTTATTTTTCAGGTTAACAGTATTTCCGATTTATATCCCCCCCCTTCGTGAACGCACGGAAGATATCCCGCTGCTGGCTGCCTATTTTTTAAAGCATTATTGTCAGAAATACAATAAGCCTTTAAAAAATTTTACTGAAGCTGCATTGGCGGAATTAAAGAGTTACTCCTGGCCCGGAAATGTGCGAGAGTTAAAAAATGTGGTAGAACGCTTGGTGATTCGTTCACGCAAGCCAGTTATTGCCCGTGATGAAGTAAACGAATGCGGTGTGCAGGTATTGCAACAAGAGACTGAAACGGTAAAGCCACTGGTATCAATCCCGTCACAGGGTATAAATATGGATGAACTTGAGAAAGAACTTGTGCTTGAAGCGTTGAGAAAAACTGACTGGAATCAAAAAGAAGCAGCAAAACTACTGGGTATTTCAATTGATCGGATGCATAATCGTATTCGGAAATTTGGAATAACACATCCTTCCTGGCGAGTACATCGTTAAGATTTTGTAACTCACATTGGTGAGTTCAGAAATTGTTCCTACTTATCTGGATTAAAACTCTTCATTGACGGTAGTCTGAAAAGAGTAGGTTATAAAAATAAAAATTGGTTCTGGTAAAGCAGAAGTTTTTAAATTATGAATTGATGAGAATATAGAGGGTGAGATTGGTATTTGACTTTTGTTTGCGGGTGTAATTGTATTATTTTTTAAATTTAATGTTGTTTGGTGAAGAAATGAGGAATAAGAAATCTAAAAGTATTTCATTACATACCTTGGCGAAAACCCTTAATGGCGAAATTTATAATCTGGCTGAAACATCTGATATAGAAATAACTAATATCGCTGTTTTAACGGAAGCCACTGAGCAGGATATTTCATTTGTGAGTGCAGCGGGTAATGTGAAAAAAGCATTAACCTCAAAAGCTGCAGCATTTTTAGCCCCTAAAGGTTTAGTAGTTGAGGGGAGACCAACCATATGTTTAGAACAGGTATGGAAAGGTGTGCTCTGGTTAATTAACTATTTTTATCCAGAGGAATTACCAGCTCCCGGCGTGGATAAGACAGCTCAGATTGGCAAGAACGTAACTCTGGGAAAAAACGTTTATATTGGAGCTTATACAATTGTCGGAGATAATGTTTGCATTGGTGATGGCACGTTGATTGATGCACAATGTTATATCGGCGAGGGAACACATATCGGAAATAACTGCCGTATTTTTCCACGTGTTACAATAATGGATAAGACACAAATTGGTAATAATGTTATAATTCATTCAGGTGTTGTTATTGGCAGTGATGGGTATAGATATGAGTTGCTGGATGGAGTGCGCAAAAAACTCCCGCAGGTGGGTTATGTGATTATTGAGGATGATGTAGAAATTGGTGCTAATACTTGTATTGACCGTGCACTCTTAAGCGCTACACGGATAGGAAAAGGGACCAAGATTGATAATCTGGTGCATATTGCCCACAATGTTTCTATTGGAAAAAATTGTTTAATAATAGCGCAAGTAGGTATTGCTGGCTCCAGTACTATTGGGGATAACTGTATTCTTGCAGGTCAAGTAGGGATTGCAGATAATGTGCATATTTGTAATGAGGTAATGTTGGGCGCGAAAAGTGGTGTGCATCGTGATATTACTGAAAGCGGTGCGTATCTGGGAATACCTGCTTTGCCAGCCAAGCACTTTGCCAGAGTGGTAGCTGCGATGCAAAAATTGCCGGAATTAATGCAGCAGTGGCGACATCTTGTTGGTAGGGTAGAACAGTTGATTGAGCATCAAGATTCTCCGCTGGAGTAGTCTTCCTTACGTAATAAGATATCGCATATCAAATCTTGACTATACGAGGTAAAATAAAACGGATAACAATCATAAAAACTTTAAAGTTAAATTACGTTTAATAAGTGGGAAATTACGCAGGTTGATTTATTCAAATATTTCTTCAGCTTATATAAAACATCAGCTAACAAAGCGGCGAGGCGAATGCAGGCGTTGTGGAGCATGCTGTAAGTTTGTTTTCCAATGTCCTTTCTTGAGACGAAATGGAGATGGGAGCTATAAGTGCATTATTCACAGGTGGCGTCCACGGGTATGTGTGTATTATCCCATTGATCAACGCGATTTAGAAGAGCGCAATCTTTTACAACCGGATAAGGAATGTGGATTTTACTTTGTTGAAGCAGAAACTTCAGAGTCAGTAACGTCAAAATAAGCTCCAGGATGCTGTGTTTTAGTCTTTTTATTGTAATTCTGAAAACCCAAGGCTTTGTTGAGTAAAATCGTTTTACCTGTTGCATAGAATGTCCCACCAATTTATAGGCAACAAGCAAATTAAAAATAAAATCGGCTAAGGAATAAAGAGATTATAAATTAAGAAGGCATCTTTTAAAGGAGCGAAAAGAGCAATGTCACTAACCATTTCAGAAGTGCTTGATTTAATTGATACTCTGGCACCCTGGGAGACGGCTGATTTTAATGATAACGTTGGACTTCAACTTGGTAGCCCCACTCAGAGTGTAAAGAAAATACTGGTTGCGCTTGAAGTCTCTACACCGGTTATTGAATCTGCCATTAATCAGGGAGCTGATTTAATAATTGTCCATCATCCGCTAATATATCAGCCTCTTAGCCGTATTACTTATGACTCTTATCCGGGTTGTTTAGTATCTGAGCTGATTAAAAACAAAATAGCCTTGATAGCTGTGCATACGAATCTGGACAAGTCGCCCTATGGGACGAACTTTGCTCTTGCAAGTTTAATTGGTTTGAAACAGCCAGAGTTTCTACTGCCGAATCAGACCAAAATTCGTAATTATAAATTTGTTGTTTTTGTGCCTGAAGGCTATGAGGGCAAGGTAATTGATGCTATTGCACGAGGGGGGGGCGGTATTATTGGCAATTACAGTCACTGCACCTTTCGCACGCCGGGGACCGGAACATTTATCCCTCTTTCAGGTGCCAAGCCCTTCATCGGCGAGCAAGGGAAACTTGAGGCTGTAAATGAGTTTCGTCTTGAATCTCTGGTTCCACACTCAAGACTGAGCAAGGTTTTATCTGAAGTACTTAAAGTGCATCCTTATGAAGAGCCAGCTTATGATGTTTATCCGCTCTATGAGGTAAAAAGTTTTTCTGGAATGGGCTGTGTAGGGGAGCTCAAAGAAGCGTACACTCTGGGAAGCTTAATGCAAAGGATTAAGCGGCAGCTCTCAGCGTTAAATATTCAGGCTGTTGGGGATTTACAAACACGAGTTAAACGAGTTGCTATCTGTACAGGTGCTGCAGATAAAATAGTAAATCAACTACATCCCAACGTAGCGGATGTTATTATTGTCGGTGAAATCAGTCATCATACCGCCCTGGCTGCCAGAATAAATCGCATTAACGTGATTGCAGCCGGACATTATGAGACCGAGGTTATCGGGTTGCAACAATTTGGAAAAATTTTGAGCGAATTGCCACAAATACGGCAGAAAAATGTAAAAGTTGTTTGTTCTACAACTTTTGCTTCTCCATTTAAAAAATAACAAGGAAATGATTCATCATTATTTAATATGCAGTTACTAAAATTTCGGCAAGTTCTTCCTCTGTGAGAGTAATGGGATTTCCTTTCATACTGCTTGAATTGATGGACTTTGCTATGATGGTTTGAAATTCATTCGTTGAAATTCCAAGTCTGGAAAGTGAAGGTATTTTGAGAGCTATACATATTTCCTTTAACCAGTAAATCAGGTCTTCTGAATTTGCGGAGTTGATGCCAGTCAAAATCCGCGCAGCTTCAGAGTAGCGAGTTAAGGCAGGTGAATCAGGGGCGCGTCTTTTCAAGGCACTTATATTTACTCTGCATACAGATACAAGCAGACTGGCACAAATCAGTCCATGTGCCAAAGGAAACAT
>CAYRXI010000002.1:46978-49557 GCA_964428255.1 uncultured Candidatus Sumerlaeota bacterium | reverse complement strand
CCCGCCTATAGGACCTGCTAAGCCATGGACTGCACCTAATCCGGAGTTTGCCAGCGCCAGTCCGCTTAGCAGACTCACAAGTGACATATTCTCTCGTGCTGTAAAATCGTTGCCATTTTCATAGGCGCGTTGCAGAGAGCAACCAACGAGACGCAAGCCTTCCCGGCAGATACCATCAGTTAGAGGATTAGCTTTATTTGATACAAATGCCTCCAATAGCTGAGTTAGTGCATCCAGCCCGGTGGTGGCAGTTACCTCGGGTGGCATTGAATAGGTTAATTCTGGGTCAACTAATGCCAGATTGGGCAACATAAGAGGACTACGCAGACTGACTTTTATTTTTTGCTCCGGGACGAGCAAAACAGCATTACGTGTCACTTCGGCGCCAGTGCCAGCAGTAGTCGGGATGGCGATAAATGGTAGCGAAGGTTGAGTAAACGATTTACCGCGACCAATCACTTCAAGAAAATCAAGGATTTCGCCACCATTGGTTAACAGAATTGCAATGGCTTTTCCAGCATCAATAACGCTCCCCCCTCCAATGCTGATTACAATTTCAGCGTTTGCTTTACGCGCCTGTTGAATACCTTCAGTAATAAGATGAATATCTGGTTCTCCGCTAACCGAAAAAATGTCAATATGTATTCCTCCTTTTTCCAGTTTCTCCCAAAATGGTTGAATACGTGAAAGAGATTTTCCTGTAATTACAAAAGCCCGGCGTCCCCTGGCGGCCGCTATCGGCACTACTTCCTTAAATGTGCCCTTTCCAAAAATGATACGTGATGCAGTTGCAAATTCAAATCGCATAAAACTTAGGCTTTAGTATATAAAGTGATTAAGAGTCAAAATTAACAGAGCACCTGATAACTTATAAATATTAAAGATAGGAGTTTAATACCAGTAGTTTTGTTTTGTTGTGAAATTTGATTATTCTCTCGGGATGGTTTTGCACCATAAATCAAGTCCAATCCTTGTCCTCAGGGAAAATGTTAAGATATTTAATGCTTGAGCGAGGTTCCGCCATCATATCTACGACCGCATCACGCCAGCGTTGGTAATGCGGAGTTTCCTTGTGAAGTAAGGCATCTTCAGGCGTACGATAAACTTCAACCAGAACAAAGCGAGTTGGGTCTTGCTGTTGCTGAAGTACATCAAATCGGACAATGCCCGGTTCCAGAATACTGTTGCGTGCATTTTCAATTGTGACAGATTTAAAATCTTCAACTCTATCAGGCTTCACCGTTACAAAGACATGGACTATATACATAAATAACCTCCAGCGCGAAAAAATTAATCAGAAGCCTTTTCTGAAAAAGGATCAATGCCTGCGTTAAGGAGGGTAAAACCAGTAGCTGCGTCTTTAATACGAACTGCGTTAATATTCAGCAATTCAATCAACACCACCTCACCGACGATCCAGGTCTTAACGCCTGGACGCAGACAGCCCGTCATAGTCTGCCCCGAACGTCCCAATGCTCCGTGAATATGCAACACCGGTTTTCCTTCACTGTTTGATGCAAGCACACCGACTCCAACGACTTCATGGGCTTCATTTAGAGGCAGTTTAAGGGGTTCGGGGGGGAAGATGTTTGATTTCCTGGGTCCAACCACAATTTCTCCTTCACCAATACCGCCCAGGAGAATCACCTGGCCGTGAGTGATATGATTTTGCTCGGCAAATAGCTCAAGACAGTCAGGTAAAATGTCTCCGTCTTCTAACCGAATAACGAACACTCTACCTATTTTTCCTTCACTGACCTGCACTTTGGGGCTCTTCAGATAATATACCGAATATAATAAAGATACTATAGATACAAATGGTCATAAAGGTCAATAAGTCTTTAGGAGGTAAGTTAAATAGAAGGTTAGATGATGAAGTGTGAAGGATTATTTGAATGGTGGAGGGGGGAGGATTCGAACCTCCGAAGCCTGCCGGCGACAGATTTACAGTCTGTTCCCTTTAACCACTCGGGAACCCCTCCGACTTTACATAGAAACAGAAAACGATACTATTATAATTTAAAAATCAGAAATCGGGCAATATTTTTTTTGTTCTTTTTAATGCTTTAAATTGGAGCTGGTGGAGGGAATCGAACCCACAACCTACCGCTTACAAGGCGGTTGCTCTTCCCTTGAGCTACACCAGCAAAGCTACCACAACAAAGCAGCAAAAACAATGCAATTTCAAATGTTATCTCACCAATCTATTTACTGTCAAGTCTCTTGGTGGGGCAAATTTAAACTGTTATCAAAGATAAAACTTATTATAGCTACGCAGTTCTTTTTATCTGCTAAGTGCAGAAGAAGTAAATATAATACCTTTCGGACACTCTATGTGTTTCAATTCGCCCTGATCTATCAGTTCGCCAGTAATGGAGTATGCACGGAATAGTAGCCGGTCTTCCTGAAAGTTAAGCCACAAAAAAGATTGTGCTTTATTATAACCGACTGCACGCAACGGAGAAGGGGCCAACCTGTCTCGCGTAAGTTTGCCACTGCCTCCAACAGTAATATACAGAACGCCGTTTTTTTGATACAGGCGTTCGTACAGATGATTATGGCCACTGAGTACAATGTCA
>CAYRXI010000002.1:42689-46968 GCA_964428255.1 uncultured Candidatus Sumerlaeota bacterium | reverse complement strand
CACCATCTTCGCAAAAAATTGGTTCCAGAAGTGTGGCTAATTTAATTGAGCCGTGATGGGCTACAGGTGAAGCAAACATAGGCTCATGCATAACAGCAATCTTCCAGCGGGCTTTGCTTCGGGTAAGTGCCTGACGTAGCCAGTTTGTTTGTTGAGAATCGTTATTGCGCAAAGTGTTTGTATTCAGGAAGAAAAATTCTACCTTGTCGCCAAAGGACTGATTATAATATCTCCGCCCGCGCATATTAAATAGAGGATAGGTAATTTCTTCAGCAAAATATTTTAAGTCATGATTTCCTAAGACCGTATAAAATGGGATGTCCTGCTGAATTATTGAATGAAAGGGGAAAATAAATTGTTCCAGGACGTCACGTGCAAAATTATGTTTAGGCGTAAGATTGTCACCGGTAAAGATTATGGCATCAATTGGCGATTCTTTATGTATATCTAAAACTTGCTGACTGATTTTAGTTAAAGGTTTAACTTTGCCATGAGGGTCTCCGATGATGATAAAATTTAAGTCAGACGAACAAGATTCATTGCGCACATTCTCACTAAAATGTGGTTTGGTTCGGAAAAACATAAAAACGTGCTTCTTCGAGGTTTCTACCCCCAGTGGTTTCAGCCTTAATTGCTGAAATAGCGGGAAAAATTGCTTACGTTTTTTTCGCCAATCACTATACCGGATAAAGAACAATCTTGATTCAGTGCCACCGGTGGTAAATTCAGTTAATTCTTCGGCATTGGATATCTTGCGCAGAAAATAATCACCATATACCTGATAATATTCCTTAATGGGACCATAAACTCCAACAACTGTTTCTGAGGGAAGATAACTCTCAATGAAGGCATTTAATTTTACGGGTGAATAGCGTTCATTTATGGCAGGATTAATAATACCGAATTTGATAAACAATAAAATGAACATAAGACTAAAAATAACCCTGAAGGAGTTTGTAACTCCAGGATGAAGCACAAAATAAATCAAAATCCCACTGGCGATAAGGACTAACAGTGAAATTACCATTAAGGATTGCAAACTAAAGTAAATTTTATTTAAAACCAGCAGCTCTTTGATAGGAGAGAAAAGCGATACCGAAATGGCTATCACTATAAAAATAAGGGCGAGAACAAGTGCTAACAAGCGCCAGAAACGAGCAAATTTAAGTTGTTTTAAAGGCAGATATTTTGCCCAGAGCCAGCCCAGTAGTAGAGCTATGGCGGGAAAAGCCGGTAATAAGTAGCGGAGGCGTTTACTGGGCGAAAGCGTCAGAAATATTAAGGGGAAAATAAACCAGATTAACAGAAATTTTATAAAAGCTGAGTCCGACGTGGGTTCACCTACTATTTTTTTTCTCTGTTTCCAGAAGCCATAAATAGCTAAAGGTAAGAAAAGTCCCCAGGGTGCGACTTCCCCCAAAAACAACTG
This sequence comes from uncultured Candidatus Sumerlaeota bacterium, assembly GCA_964428255.1. Taxonomy (GTDB): domain Bacteria; phylum Sumerlaeota; class Sumerlaeia; order MWCT01; family JAGHBZ01; genus CAYRXI01. The sequence goes on along the minus strand of CAYRXI010000002.1, from coordinate 45,539 downwards.
TTGAAAATAATACCAAACTGGCGCCCGATGCTTTGGAAAATTAACGTATCGGGTTATGTTCTGGTGCAACAGTTGATTTTTTATAAATCCACCCTCTGCAACAATTGCTTGTGGAATAAACCAGGCAAGAATAATAACTAAAGTCAGTAGTAAGCCATAAAAAGGACACAGGCGGGTAAAGATTCTCCAGTTCTTTTCTGTGATTGCAAAAATAATAATTGTGCCGAGAACAATAACGAGTGCTAAAGGTCCTTTAGTTAAAATAGCGAGTGCCAGACTGCCCCAGAATCCCAGCCATTGAAAAAAATTAAGTCTATTATCGGCAAAGTGTGTGTGGAGTAAAAAAATGGTTATAGAGATCAGGATAAACAGGGAGAAAATGATATCTAATTTTGCGGTTGGAACCTCCAGTGCAAAGCCGGGAATAGTCATCAGGATTAAGGCTGAAAATAGTCCAGTGCGTGTGTCCCAGAGTTTTTGCCCCAGCAAAAAGACCAGAATCACTGTTAAAAATGCAGAGATTACAGACGGTAAACGCATAAGCCATTCATCAGGGATGTTATTGGTCAGATGCAGTAAACTCGCCATTATCCAGAATACAAGAGGGGGCTTATCTGGATATGGTTCTTTATTAAAGGTAAGTGCAAACCAGTTGCCAGAATGCAGGATTTCTTTGGCTACCTGAACGTAACGCGTTTCATCGGGGGGCCAGAGGTCCCATTTCCCGTAGTTCCATCCCCAGAGCAATAACATTGCAAGAATTATTATTAGTATGGCTTTGTGAGTAGACATTTGGGCAATATAAAAAAATAAATCTAAAGTAATTGATAATATTTAACCTCAGCCAATATGAGAGAATAATGAGAATTATTCCATTGATAGGTTTTTTTCTTAAAAAAGAAATTGTTTTTTAGGATTAGTTTAGTGTTAATCTTTATTTATTTCGCAATTTAAGTTTAGAGTAAGCCATAGGGCCAGAGTGCTATTCCGCCATCCAGTCCAGCGCACTGGGCGAATCCCTGTTGCTGGAGGATCTGGCAGCCTTTTAATGCCTGATTACCATCTGTGCCAAAGAGAATTATTTGTTTATCGGGCGACAGCTCTTTTGGTGCGCGTTCTTTTAGTTCATTGAGAGGGATATGAACTGCGCCGCAAATTGTTCCGGTGCGAGTTTTTTCAACCGGCTGACGAATGTCAACCAGAGTTATTTTTTCGGGTTGCTTGGTTCGGAGTGCCTGCACTTCCATTGATGACAGCATTTCAAACTTACGGCTTAATAAATTTTCCAGCACCTGACCGGCAATATTAAGGGAGTCCACTGCTGGTGAATATGGTGGCGCATAGCTCAAATCCAGGTCAATCAGATGCTCTATTTTCAGTCCCGCTCCGATTGCCGTCGCCATAACATCAATTCGTTTATCCACACCAGCCTTGCCAACAATTTGTGCACCCAGAAGGCGATGGTTTTCATGATGAGCCAGGATTTTTAGCCAGTGTTTTTCTCTACCCGGGTAGTAGCCCGCGCGGTCGCTGTATTGCAGGATAGTCCGCACATAGGGAATACCACTGCGTTTAGCCTCTTTTTCATTTAAGCCGGTTTTGGCAACAGTAAGATCAAAGACTTTTACGATAATACTTCCAACCACTCCGCCGAATTCAGCCTTGCCGCCGGCGAGGTTTGTGCCTGCTACTCTACCCTGACGATTAGCCACCGAGCCCAGTGGGGCATATACAGGTTTGGCAGTAACCAGATGCTGGCTCTCCACACAATCTCCGGCAGCAAAAATTTCAGCGAGATTGGTGTGCATTGAAGCATCTACTTTGATGGCGCCAGTCTCGCCCAGCTGTACCCCCCCGGTGACAGCAAATTCAACATTAGGTTTCACACCGATAGATAATATTACCAGGTCCGCAGGAAAACGATTATGTTCGGTTATCACAGCTCCGACGCGCTCGCCGTCTTTAGCGGAAAAGGCTTTAACTCCATCGGATTTGGAGATACGAACACCTTTCTCTATTAGGTGTTTTTCTACAAGCCAGGCAAAGTCTTCGTCTAAGGGCGGCACAATTTGATTTAATAGCTCAACCACGGTGATTTGTAAATTATGAAGGTGCAGGTTTTCAGCCATTTCCAGAGCTATAAGTCCCCCCCCTACAATTACAGAAGTGCGCGTGTCAGGATTTCGGAGTGTTTCTAATATCGTGTCAGCATCATCTGGTGTGCGTAACGTATAAACATTTTTTAATCCTATACCCGGGAGGAGAGGCTTGATGGGTCTGGCGCCCGTTGCAATTAGGAGAGAGTCATAATCAAATTTTACTTCGTCGCCCGTGTCAAGTCTCTGTGCCACCACTTGCTTATTTTTGGGGTCAAGATAGATGGCACGATGCTGTGTTAAAATCCGCACGTTATTTTCAACGACGAATTTCTCTACCGTATAGGAGAATAAACTTTTTTTCTCTTTTATTACTCCACCGATATAATATGGCAGGCCGCAAGCGCCATAGGAGATATAATTTTCGTCAGTTATGAGAGTTATGTCCAGAGCAGGGTCCAGGCGACGTGCCCGTGCTGCAGCCTTTGTTCCTGCTGCCACGCCCCCTACAATTAATATTTTTTTCCCCATAATCTATTGCCTCAATTATGAAGAAATTTGTAAACAAAGATTGTGAACTAAAAATGAACATGATGTAAATTAGAAATTTATATGAGGTTTTGCTAATTATTTATCTGGAAATGATGAGCGGAAAATATTCCGCGTAAAAGAAGAGCTTGTTTTGATAAAGGCGAATCAGGAAAATAGTTTAATAGAAATGAAGGCGATTGCGCTTTAGAGTGAGTGATTCCAT
>CAYRXI010000002.1:42380-42679 GCA_964428255.1 uncultured Candidatus Sumerlaeota bacterium | reverse complement strand
GTTTTCCAATGTTTTTTCCAGAAACCAGTTGAGCAGTAATTAATCTGAAAAATTTTCTCGGCTTTATTAAGAAGCAAAACAGGTTATTGTTATATTTTTTAGTTTTTCAGACTGGAGTCTGTGATGTATCTTGCATTCTATGGGTTAAAAGAACAGCCATTCAACATTACTCCTGATTCCCGCTTCTTGTTTTTAAGTCAACGGCACAAGGAAGCTCTGGCGAGTCTGCTCTACGGTATTGAACAGCGAAAGGGATTTATTGTAATCACGGGTGAGATTGGCTCGGGCAAAACGACTTT
>CAYRXI010000002.1:41432-42363 GCA_964428255.1 uncultured Candidatus Sumerlaeota bacterium | reverse complement strand
GGAGCTGGACAGTGAAAAGGTGAAGATCGCGCTGATTTTTAACCCATTGCTCACAGAAGTTGAGCTATTGCGTGCCATTAACCACGAGTTAGGTATTGAACATCAACTTAATTCAAAAAAAGACCTGATTGATGAGCTCAACGAATTTTTATTAGAGGCAATCAAAAAGGGACAAAACGTAGTAGTGGTAATTGATGAGGCTCAGAATCTCACGCCGGTTTTACTGGAACAACTGCGTTTGCTGAGCAATCTGGAGACCGAAAACGAAAAATTGTTGCAGATAGTTTTAATCGGACAACCCGAATTACAGTCCACACTGGAACTACCCCAATTACAGCAATTAAATCAACGCGTTGCCGTGAGATATCACCTGGAGCCGTTGTCCAAAGAGGAAGTAATGCAGTATATAAAACACAGGTTAGAAGTAGCAGGCGCAAAAGTGGACATAAAATTTACTCCGGGCGCGGTTGACTTAATTTATGAATATACCGAAGGCGTGCCCAGAAAAATTAATATATTGTGTGACCGAATATTATTGATAGGCTATGTGCAGGGGACCTACGAAATTGACAGAAATATAGTTGAGACTGCGATTGAAGAAGTGAGCGGGATGCGACAGACCCCGTTGCCCGGCAGTAAAAGTTTAGGGATACTGAAACCGAGAGCTATTAAGGGAACCATAAAACAGAGATTAAAAATCCCGCGAGAAATACTCGCCGGTATATTAGTCGGGCTCGTATTAATTATCCTGGTGGTAGCCGGTGGCATTTACTGGATACATACGTATTTAACTCGGTCACTGGAGGAGTTTATATATCATCAGAAAGGCGATAGCGGACAGGAACGAGTGGTTAGTAAACCAGAGCAAATGGCCGTGGGAAAGATTTCCAATTTACCAATCCCGCAAAATACACCTGAGCCCAATCCAGCT
>CAYRXI010000002.1:39809-41422 GCA_964428255.1 uncultured Candidatus Sumerlaeota bacterium | reverse complement strand
CCAACAGCCACACCGATTGAGAGAAAAGTTTACGACTATAACTGGGAATATGATGATAAAGGCATAGTCCGAGTCAGCAAACCCTATTTTTCTTATCAAGCTTCTATCCTAAACTGGCTGACGCTATGGGGTATCAAACCGGATTTAACCTCGCTCAGACGCCTTACCTATGACGAAATTATGGCGTTGAATATCACCGGCACCAGCTCCAAATTGGGACTAAGAAAAGTAGAGCTTAATCTTCCCTTTTCTGATCTGATTAATCTGGATTTGCCGGTTGTCCTGAATTTAAATGCTGCGGAAATCAATTTGTCACCATGGGTTGTGCTGAAACAGGTCCAGGGTTATGCCGTTACCTTGATAGATGCGGTGCGAGGGCACATAGTTATCACGAGAGGGAAATTAGAGGCAGCTTATATGGGTGCAATCGGGTTATATTTTGATAAGAACAATTTAGTGGCTATTACAACAGATGAAGAAAGCGAGCGAGTGATGAAATTACAGGACTTTTTGCTGCAGGCAGGCTTTATGCAAGGGAAACCCAGTGGTAAATTTGATTTAGCAACTATTGCCGCCATTGAAAAACTTCAGCAAAAATATAAATTACCTGTAAGTGGTAAACTTGACCCCATAACGGTAATGATAATCACCAGCCGGCAACAACCTAACCGCCCACGCTTATTTAGTAAAGAGGATTTAGAATAAAAATTGCGATAACAAAAGGCATATTTTTACAGCCGAAAAAATAAGTGCAAGAAAAATTGGGGGGGAATAATCAGCTGAACTGGTTTCAATTGAGTTATACCTTAACGTTCAATTACATATATACTCCCCAAGATTCATTAATAAAAAAAACAAACAGAAGGAATGGAATTTGTCAGTTTTCTTATTTAGCTTTTTGTGCTACTATTATGCACTCTCCCCCGCATCATTGAAGCGATTATGCCTGCGAGACAGAGAAGGGTGAAAATAAGAAATGAAGTTTTTGTTCCTTTAAGCAGAAGTGGATATTGTGCAGGTGTGATTTTTGACGGTCCTAAATAAAAGGTAAAAATCATTGTTACCCATCCCATACTTAGCATCTGCCCCAAGAGTCGCATTGTCCCGAGTGTAGCGGAAGCCACTCCGAGAAATTTACGCTCTACAGAGCTCATAACCGCATTAGTATTGGGTGAGGAAAATAGAGCAAATCCAAGTCCGATTACTGTCAGACTTACCACGACGAATAATAAAGATGTGTTGTCATGCAAGAAGACAAACATAAAAAGCCCAATAGCGCTAACCAGCATTCCCGCTGAAGCTACAAAAAGAGGTTCAATTTTATCGGAAAGCCGGCCAGCAAACGGAGAGAAAATCGCCTGGGTTACAGGCTGAGCGACCAAGACTAAACCAGTATGTTGAGGACTGAGCCCTTTGATATATTGCAAGTAGAGACTGAGAAGAAAACTAACAGCAAAGGTGGCACTATAATTTATCAATGCTGCCAGATTGGAAAAAGTGAAGACGGTGTTTTTAGTAAATAAGTTTATATCAAGCACTGGTTGCGGGGTTCTGGTTTCCAGGTAGATAAAGATGCATAAGCCAATGATACCAAATAACAACAGAATAATTCC
>CAYRXI010000002.1:38452-39797 GCA_964428255.1 uncultured Candidatus Sumerlaeota bacterium | reverse complement strand
AGAGGGCAGAAAAGAAAGTCCTAACATTATAGTAATAAGCACCAGACCATAGATGATTGAACCGAGTGTATCAAATCGTTCGCCTCTAGCTTCTGCCCATTCAAACTTTAGTTGTTTAAGCACCAGAATCAGGATAAATATCCCGAGTGGCACATTAATCAAAAAAATACTGCGCCAGCCCAGATAATGGGTGAGAATTCCACCAACAAACGGACCGCAGGAAAGTCCAGTGTAAACTGCGGCAACATTTATACCCAGCACTTTTCCACGTTCACCAGCCGGGTAGACTGAAGTAATAATAGCTACGCCCATTCCAAAGAGCATCGCTGCACCGGCGCCCTGAATAATGCGCACGATGATAAGCATTACTGGCGAAAAAGAAACGGCAGCTAAAAAAGAGGCACCGGTGAAAATTGCCAGCCCATAAATAAAGATTCGTTTTCTGCCATAAATGTCAGCCAACTTGCCAACGGGGACAAGAAATAATGCAACCGATAATAGATAAGAAGAGATAATCCAGCTCAGTAGTACAGCATTCATTGCGAAGACTTTCTCAATAGAAGGGAGTGCCACAGTGATTGACGAGCTCATAAAGGGCATAAGAAAAGAGGTGGAAGTAGCAATCAGCAACACCGCCTTTTTATTTATCGGCTCTTGCATTGAATTTTGATTGTGATGAGGTGTTAGCTACGATATGCGCAGAATTAGCCCTATGTCGGGATATTTGCAGAATATTTTTCCCAGACCGAACGAATATGTAAATAATCATCTTCAGTGAATGAATCAGGTTGCTCACCAATGCTAAGCACATAGTACAGGGCAGGGACGCCGAGCTGTGGTTGAAGTGAAACGTATTGCCGTAGAAGGTACCGATTTGCAATAGGCCAGCAATCAGTGTCAATGAGCCAATCAGGACTGGCACAACGAGCCACCCTATACCGAAAAGACATAAATTCTAACTCTTTGCCTGCTGGACCACACATATCATTTAGCCGCAACATATCCAGTGTATCATTAAAATATGCGTTAGCAGTGTGTGACTCAATCAATGCAAATTCCTTAACCGATTTTGCCGAGTCGTAAATCAATTTCATCATAGCCTTCATTAGTTCCCCCCCCCATACATTCCCGTAAATTTTATAACCTTTTCCAGCCGGGATACTTCCGTTTATATCCACCTTAAAGCCATCCGCATTAAGGCAATCTTTATCTGAAGACAGCATTTTGTATACAATTTTTTTAAAGCGCTCAGCAAACGCAGGATTAGTGGGGTCAGCACACGGTGCCCCATAATTGCCTATATACGGTTTACCATCTGGATTTAAGATAACTTCATCCGGTGGAG
>CAYRXI010000002.1:36395-38442 GCA_964428255.1 uncultured Candidatus Sumerlaeota bacterium | reverse complement strand
TGCCAGAGCAAGACATATATATTTTGACTATGACATTGGTCTATAAAATGGCGAAGATTATGCCAGCGCTCAGGATGAGGCGTGGGGCTACCGGGCTGTTCTGCCCAACCATCGTCAATTATTACAATCCGGGGTTTCAGGTCTTTGAGTAATAGTAGTTTTAACCACTTCTCGTAATTTTGCTGATTGCAGGCTGAGCGTGCCAGCGCAGTATTATACGTAGAATCGGTTTTATCATGGGTTAGCCGCATCGCTTCACAACATTGCTCTCCCCACCCGCACCAGATAGGACCAAACCACCAGTCTGGTTTGTGGATTCGGTTTCGTTGAGCCAGATTGCGGCTGTATAATTCGTCACAGTATTTTTGTAAGAGAGAAAACTCGTCACTGCCAAAGTAAAGCTTCAAGTGTGGTGAATCCCAGGGAGCGGGAATGCGCGTGGCACAATCGTAGTTTAGTATAAATTTAAACCCCTCAACCCCCCCCTGATAAATATAATTGGAAAAATTATTTTCTCCTTTCTTACACAGAATACCAAAACCAATCACATCGGCAAAGTGCCATTTTAGTGCGTAAAAATAAGGAGAGGGAGTGAAAAACCAGGTCCCACCCCGAAACTGCTTTGCATTTATTGGATTTTCAGCTGTCTCTGTCGGTAAGAAGAAATTATAAAAATCACCATTAGGTACAGGACTGAACACCCGAAGGAAATTGCCGCTACTGAGTGATATTGGTTGTGACTGACTGGTGCCCCAAAATGTTACATTAGCCAGATGATAGCTGCGGTTGGAATTTATTCTGCAAAAATGCTCCAGAGATTCTTCTGAGAACTGCCAGATAGCTACCTTTTCGTTCCAGAGATTGCTCTGACATTTGAGGGTAAGAGTTAGAATTTCCTGAGGTGAATTAATTTCAATATCAGGGAGCCTGACGGTTTCGTCGTGGCTCTCAGCAGTATTAATCTGAGGAATGAGGAATAGTTGTAAAGTATAGTTTTTCCCCCAGCTTAATTTTGACTGTATGGGATTTGTTTTGTTCAGATGAAATTTATAGCTGGAGGTTTCTATGAATAAATCGTTGCCTTGTTGATAGTGTCGCATATTGATGAATACCCCGGATTAAGGGATTGCGAGCTCAAAATTAGTCCAGTTAACTTTGCCGGGAGCTGCAAAGGCGACTTTTGTCTGAGTGGAATAACCGGGATAATTGACAGTGATGGAATAATTTCCTTCAGTTAAGCCAACAAAAGCGTAAAATCCAGTGGCGTCTGCTCTCAAGGAACGGTTAGCGGGCGCACCAATGGATACCACGGCTCCATCTGCAGGATTTCCATTTATCCTGACATAACCGGCAATTATTCCTTCTGTCGGATTTGTGAGCCAGGGAGCCTCAGGAATGTCAGCAGGTTGACTGAAGACTTGCTCTTTCAAGCTCTGAAAAAATGTATCTTGAGGAACGCCTTCGTTATTGATAGTGGCATAACTAAACAAAATTACTCCATTGTTGATGGTGTTACGAACCATATTAATCTGGGTTATGGTGTTAGCCACACTATTCATATAATTTCCAATCCCGATCACACTATGTCTATTGTAGCGAACTGAGGCTGCAAAATCAATCCAGCCCTGGAAGCGGTTATTGTCCGTAGAGTATACCATCGGGCAGTTAATCTCCAGAATACCCTCACGCATCCAGCCTGCCCAATCCTGGAACACTGTTCTGTAGGCATCGCTCTGGGTGAAATCTCCGGTATAGTAGCCCCAGGGGATGGTTGCCGCTGAAAGCTTCATTCCGGGATGTTTATCTTTTAGCCGCACATAGGTTTGCCGAACCAGGGCAGTGACCTGGTCACGACGAAACTGCATCCAGTCCGGGTCAGTAGCTGCAGGAGTTCCTGTGCGATTATAGATTTGATTGAAGCGCTGAACACTTATTGGATTATAGCCCCAGGTTCGTCCGGGATAACGGATATAATCGTAATGAATTCCATTCACCTGATATTTACTGGCAATCTCCAACGCAATATTCAGATTGTGTTGCAGAACTC
>CAYRXI010000002.1:31592-36385 GCA_964428255.1 uncultured Candidatus Sumerlaeota bacterium | reverse complement strand
TCCCGGGTCAATAAATATTGAGCCGCTATAACTCGTATTACCGTTGATATCCTGCATTATCCATTCCGGGTGGAGACTCAAAATATGTGCTGGGGGATTAGAATACGATAGAGAAATGCGGTAAGCGACCAGCCAGACGTGGACTTCAATATACCGCTTGCCACCGCTGGTGTCGTGACAGAGAGAGATTAAATCTGCCAGGGGGTCGTAATCGGCGGCAATTTCCGTAGCTATAGGTTCAAGGTCAGAATTGAAAAAGGCGTCGCCAGTTTTGCGAACTTCGGCAAATATAGCATTAAAATTATAGTTTCGGGCACGATTAACCAGAGTTACTGCCTGATTATGATTTAAAATCCCGGAATGCCAGGTGTCTACCCACAGTGCGCGATATTCATTATTTGGAGTACTTTTGGGCTCGTTAGCCTGGCTGATGGGAATCGCAAACACATAAGCGAGAAGGTGGAATATCAGGAAAACTTTAGGCAGGCAATTAAAGTAATTCACACAAGCCTCCTTCATTGACTAATATTCTTCACGGGTGTCGTAAATTGTTAATTAGTGCTGAGAGCCTTTTCTGTGTTTTTCAGTGATAGAGGTTCAGTCGTAATTTGGTCTTTAGGCTGAGGTTTAGCCCGTTCCTGGTTTATTTGTTGCATTAAACGCATAGCTGCGTCTGAAACTGGAGTGCGTTGCCAGCGTTGAATAATCTGATTGAGAATGGTTAAGCTTTTATCATATTGCTTGAGCGCGGCGTGAATGCGTGCCATCTCCAGCATTATTGCCGGGATTTGCCTTTCATTGGGATAGTCTTTCAGTATCTGTTCAAAGATTTCCAGACTTTTGTGTTGTTCATTTTTCAAGGAGTAAAGTTTAGCCAGCTCAGTCATTCGGGATATTTTTTCTTCAGAGCTCACTGCAGCTTCTATTTCTTTCTCAAAACCTGCAATTGCCTCAGCATACAATTGTTCTGCTTTCTCTTTGTTATCCTGTTTTCCGTAATAATAAGCCATTCCACCCAGCAGAATATTTTTGATTTTAGTTTCGGGATGTGTAGCCAGATAGTCTTCATAAGTCTTTGCTGAAGCCGCATAGTTTTTATCGGCTTCGTAAATGCTGACGATTCCTTCCAGGGCGGAGATGACAATATCTTCCTCAGTTGTTTGTTCTGCAATTTTGTGAAGTACAGCAAGTGCAGAAGTGGTGTCGTTATCAAACTGGTAAAAATCAACCAGCGCAAAATTCAGCTGCCAGTAAAGAGTACCGGTGGTTTTTCTATCGTTTAAGGTCTGGGTAATTAACTTTATGCCTTCATCGTACTTTTTTGCCTGGGCGTAAATGCCAAGTGTTATATTGAGCGCCAACATACCTCGTGGATGCCGAACCCCATATTTCTTAAAGATTTCACCCAGAATCTTCTGGCAACTTTCCAGGTCGTTGCTGAGGTAATGGGCGCGTGCCAGTAAAATGCGGGCGTCATCTGCTACCGGCTCACTGGGATGCATTTCAATGACCTCCTCCAGAAGTATTACTGCAGAGAGAATATCGCCTTTTTCCAGTAATTTCTCGGCATCCCGCAGCTTGTCCTGGGGTGACTTTTTAGCGCAGCCCGTAATGATTAGCATCAGAGCTAAGGTTGTAATAAAGATTATTTTTTTCATTTTTTTCCCCTGTATATAAATAAAAAACCTCAACTCAGTGTCCAGAGTCTTAGTGTCTATGTCAAGTCTTCAATAAAATGACAAATTATTCTTTAATGGGATTAAGCACAATACTTGGAGCATAGTGTTTCTTGTTCATAAAATTATCTAACACTATATCCAGCTGCGGAAAACGAATAAAGAAGTAATCCATCGCTGTGTGGCGAACATAATAGCGCTCCACTAAACCAATTGCCTGCAAGATAATATCGCGATTTACTTCAGGCGGGTCCAGATTTGACGCCAGAGCTACGGCATACCAGCGAATCAGGGCGAAATAGAGCAAGATAACCCGATAGGCTTTGATCAAGGGCATTTTATCCAGTCCCTGTTTGCGGAAGATTAATTGCTGAATATAGCGTAATAAAGTGGCGCGAAAAAATGGTTCTTCGGTATTGAAGCGCACTGTTGCAAAGTCTTTTGCCGTAAAGCGATTTTCAACTGGTAGCAACTGATAGGCACCGAGTCCCAGTACATTTATAATATATTGCCAGAATAAGTATGCCATCGTCCCCAGACGCCCGCGTTTCTTGGTAAGAATATTGCGAAAAGAGATAAACATTCCTACATATAGCTTCTGTAACAACGGCGAGTGGACAGCGCGCTGTGCCAACTCCCTGGGTTTGCTGAAGCGTTGCTTTCGCATTATTGCCAGATAAGATTCTATAATTTCATCCTGCGTATACTGCTGGGTCTGGCTGGCTTCCTTAATGAATTCCACCAGTAAGTCCAGATAAATATTCCCGGCTATGAGTAAGGTGGTTAGGGGCAGGGTCTCTATGCTGAGCAGTTCTAATAGCCCGGTTTCAATCAACAGGTAATTTTGCCAGGTAAGGGTAATTTTTCCATCAAGACTTATTGTGGAAGGTAGAATAGTTTGTGTGGCAGCCTCGGCATAAATTTTATGAACAAATGGTTCTTGCTCAACCAATGCTGGACCTTCGTTACGCTGGACACTACGACAGGCAAAACTGGTGCTGACATATATACCCCCGGGCGTTTTCACAAAAATGAATGGAAATTGCCTGCAAACTTTTGGTTTAGACTCGTAGCCAAAATATAAGTGTAACCCGCACAGATATTGCTTTATTAAGAAACTACATCTATTATTTATCTGTTTGATAACCAGACGCTCGGGGTTTAGTATGCTATGGGTTAACGGCTCGTAGTATTTAAATGAGCTCCGGATTTGACCGAGGTCGTAGCTCAGAAGGCGTTGTGCTGATTCCTGGTCCACAGGGATTTCCCAGAAGTCACTGCAGCATAAACCACATTTAATACATTCGTATTTTTCATCAGGTGGGAAGATAAAATTTGGTGAATCAGAATTTGGAGTTATGGATGTCTCTGCTTGTTCCATCTTAAGTTCCAGAGTTTTCTAAGGTTTACGAGATTGTTTAAGAATGGTTAATTGTACTTGCAGTTCAGAAATTTGTTCTTGAAGGCGTTTATTTTCCGCCTGGAGTTCTTCAATCTTCTTATTTGCTTCCTTAAGTTTAGTTATTGGCTCGCTTGCCTTCATCTGGATTGTAAGATAAACAATTATAGCTAAGAGGGCAATTATTAGCAAAAGCAGCAGCTTATTTATTTTACTTTTAGATTTTCTGCGCACCTTTTTTATAATCTCCTGCAGAATATAGCGGATTTATGCAAATATAAGTTTCGCTTTTTAATTTCAGAACGTCAATATGCAAATAACTCACAGAGAAGTCGCACCTCGCAGAGATATTAATTGAAATTGAAACAATAATGGCAGTAAGGTAGATTTATAAAATGTTTTCTAAAAGTATGCTTTTTTGTAAGAGGCACGGAGAGCAGTGCGGTTTACTGAAGTACCGATAGAGATAATCAAGCGCTGCCAGCAGGGTGATGAACAGGCGTTTGAAACCTTGTATAATCTGATTAATCGTGATTTATATGCTACGATTTATTATTTCCTCCGCAACCACGATGACACTGATGACGTGATGCAACAGGTTTTGATTCGTCTGTATAAACACATATCAAACCTGAGTGACCCCCAAAAATTTGCCTCCTGGTTCTGGCGCTTAACCGTTAATCAATGTCTTTCTTATAAAAAAGGTAAACGGAGTAAACAGAGCAGTGCCTCTTATGATGATGCTATACTTGCCAGCGGCGAGAATTTTACCGCAGAATTATCAAACCTTAAGAATCCCCGAGAAGTCTTGATTAATAAGGAGATAATGCAAAAAATAAAAGAGGCGGTAGATAAACTATCCCTTCGTCAGCGAATGTGTTTTATGTTGTTTGAAATTGAAGGACATTCGCTGGAAGAGGTCTCTAAAATTATGGGTACTTCAGTTGGGGCTGTTAAGTTTAATGTGCATCAAGCGCGACAAAAACTGCGTCAGATGTTAAAAGGGGTTTTTAGACAGATAGATTAAAATTATAACTGCGAGTTTAAAACTATGAATTGTAATACAGCAAAAAAATTATTGGATGAGTATTTAAGCCTGAGTCTTTCGCCAGAGCTCACCACGGAGCTGGAGGAGCATCTATATCTTTGTCCTGCCTGCCGACAATTAGTAGAAGAATGGGATAAAATGCGGGAAGCGATAAGAACTGAGTATCAGCTAATATATAATTCCGTCCCGGAAAGCAGGTTAACCAGAATATACAATTCAGTGCAGGCTCAACTTGAACGTCCAGAAAAGGGTTCAATCGGGGTATGGGTTAAGGACTTGCTGGCTAAATTATGGGTCTCCCCTGCTATGAGCTGGCAGATTGTCAGGGTGAGTGCGGTTCTTATTATCGGCGTGTTTATCGGGATGTTCTTTTTGCGTTCCAGAGAAGTAGTGACTCTACCATTGGAAAAGACATCCGTGCCCTCCTCGGTTTCTCCTGCAGAAAAGAAGACAGAATTAGCCGAAGCACCAATTTCTCGCCCGATAAAGTTATTAGAACCGCAACCAACACCTGAAATAGTGAATAAACTGACGGCAGTTCAGGTTACCCCCATAGGAATTATTAAAAGCCCTCTGGAAAAGGCAAGTATCCCAATTGAAAAAGAATTTAGTGTAGCACAAATAAGTGAACCGATAAAAGAGATTCAAACGCCTGATAATTTTATTCAGC
>CAYRXI010000002.1:26450-31547 GCA_964428255.1 uncultured Candidatus Sumerlaeota bacterium | reverse complement strand
ATTATTCCTGCTGTAGACCCGCGCGTAGAAGAGATAAAAATGCTGGCAGCAGAACTTCGAGATACACGAGCGGTTGACCGCTTGCAACAAGTCAAATTGCAATTAATGCTGGCGGGACGAACAGATGCTATTTCCCAGTTGCATCAATTGGAAGGCACGATGATGAAACTGATTACTACTGAAGAAAAGCAGAAAGCAGCTCAATTAGAAACTTTATCCAAGTATCAACAGGCAGAGCTTGATCTGTTGAATAGAGACTACATTAGTGCCTTGCAAAATTATTATTCGGTTGTTGCAGAAGCTCCCAACAGCTATCTTGCATTTTTATCACATTACCAAATTGCAAATATTAAGTATGAACATCAGGCTGATTATAGTGGAGCACTGGCAGAATATCAAATTTGCCTCCAGAATTATCCCCCCCACTATTTTTCGCCGGAGCAACAAAAAATCACACTAGAACGAATTGCAATTCTTAATGAGAATGCAGCTGATGGCTGGCGTCCACTGCATCTTTATATGCAAGCGAAAAAGAACAGATTGGATGTGGGGTTAGTTTTGTATAAGGAACTATTATTAACTTATCCGAAGCTTAAACTTTCTAAAAATGCAGCACAGGAACTGGTTACCGAGATTTTATCACGGCAATTTGAAACGACGGCTGAGCCTCTAAAAGTTATAAATATGTTTCAGGAGATTATGGCTAAAACTACAGAGACTTCTTTGAAGCAACAACTCCAGATGGGAATTGCAGACATTTTTAATTATCGCTTGATGAATCCACAACAGGCGATTCTGGAGTACACACGCGCCATTCAGATTGACCGTAATTCTTCATTGGCGCTGGCTGCTCAACAGCGAATCAGGGATATCTATAATAGCAGTAATATAACTAATTATTAATACCTTGAGATTAGAAATGAATAACAGGCTAAAAGCCTATTTTTATAGATTACCTTTACTCTTGCCCATTATTTTTATTGTTTGCAGCGGAGTCCAGAGCGCTTCAGGCTTAACTGATAGTCCACTCTCCATTTTCAAGAAACCGGCCCCCTTACAAATTGCTTTTTTAGATGGTACCATTAAGTCTTACACCATTGCTGGATTTTATGACCCCCGAGTTGAAACACTGGACGCTACTTCGGTAGAGACTCAGGTTATGGAACCATTTCTTAAGGTCAGTACAGAACGTGGGATTCTACTTCTCAAATTGGCGCGAGTGTATTATCTGAGTAGCGTAGAACCCCAAACAATAAGTATAGTCAGCGACGACCAGGTAAAATGCTATAGTCTGGGCAGTATGCCCTCAGCGAATTTGCCTCCTCCTGATTGGTTTCGTTTTGGTGGCGAGACCCCTCAGTGGCAAACTGTGGCTCTTGCCCATCCTAATTATAACTGGTTTTACATTCCTGGAGCCGCCTGGGTGTGGAGTAATACAAATCTGGTAGATACAGCTGGCGAAACGGTGTTGTTTCGGCATAACTTTAACTTACCGCAGAATTTTCGCGTGGTTAATGCTGAATTAATTGCCACTGCAGATCATCGTTTTGAGAAAATTTATCTAAATGAACAGCAGCTCCCACAACCGCAAGATGTGCCAAGCGTAAAAATTGTAAGATATGACATAACCTCGCTGATAAAATCTGAGAATAACCTTTTGGCAGTAAAAGCCGTTAATGAGAGAAGGAGAGGGATTAATTTTGCGGGTGTTGCCTGGCGAATAAACCTTTACGGTTATCAGTCAGAGAAGGAACAAAACATCAACCAGTTTAGACCAGGAGTAGTTATCTTTTTGCTTAATGACGATAAAATAAGCGGTGAACTGCAATCGCTCAATAGTGATAAAATCGTTATTTCAACCCCATATGACCGATTGGCAATTAATCTGTTATGGATTGAGAAAATCTTGCTTAACTATGAACAGAATGAAAGCAGCGCCGATAGTAAAGCAAATCGCCGGCGGATTACTTTTACGAAGTTATTCAGTCGCGGAAAATTGGTGGGCGCCTCCTCTGAAAGACCTCACAGGCAACCAGTTTTCTGGATAATTGATGAACAAGAAGATGTCCCTGTGGATTTTGTTGGCTTAAAATTAAAATCGGGTGAACTAATAAAAGACCGTCTGGTTGGTTATAGCAAAGAGGGGATTGAAGTCGTGACAGATTTGGGCACACAGGTTACGGTTCCGCTTCATCAAATCCACGCCATTTATCCAGTCTCTCGCCAGAACAAAGGTTACTTACGCTTTAATGAGCGAGATTTTCCTTATGTGGTAGAAGTCAGTTGTGGCAATGGGGATAAAATCAATGGAGTGGTGGATAAAATTGAGGCTGGGTATTTGCAGGTAACCACTCCCTATTGTGATACCATCAAGGTTCCTTATACCCAGCTGTTTAAATGTACCTTTCCCCTTAATACAAAACTGGAAACCATAGCTAATTTAAAGCAGTGGACAAAGGCACGGAATCGCACATTTACAGTAGCACTTATGGGTGACGCTATCGGCACCACACCCCAGCGAACCAGAGAAGCACAAAATTTCTACAATGAACTTAACCGAGCATTAGAAGACCTCAGGGTAAATGTCATTCTAGCTTCGCCCATTAAGCTAATTGAGCCAAATGTATTAACTCCTGAAACAGTTGATCTTTTAATAAATTTTGATGCTCGGGACCATTATTATCATACAGTGAAAGAGACAAATGATGGCTATCAGGCGATAATGAATTATTTGAATGGGGGGGGGAATTTCCTGTCTGTTGCAGCTGGCACTCCATTTTACTACGGATTTATTCCTGGCAGAAGGCAGTGGCAGACTATAAGTAGTGGCGAGAAAATTATGGCAGCGCTGGGATTTGATGTCATCTTGCCCGGCGAATTTTGCCCACAGGCGCAAGCCTTTGAATTACCGGAAAATAATAAGACTGGTTTGTTCTTTCATTTGATAGAGTTCAATAATCAGACTTCCACGGATAGTCTGGAAATTAAATTAAGCAATTTACCACAACAACTGGAGTTCCCGCCCTCGGCGGATTCACGTTTCAGACCTGTGATTCAGGGTAATGTGCAGTCGGATGACCGATTTCTTCCCGTCTATAAATTAGTGGATAGCAATGGCAGAGATTATGGTCCAGCTCTGGCGATTATCAAACGTAAATTACCTACCGGCAAAAGCCAGCTGTGTACCTATGTGAGTTATCAATTAGCCCGCGCTACCCTCAATGGTCAAACTTTTCTGGACTTTTTCTTACCGGTTCTCTTTGAAGCCATCATTGAAAATTATTAAATAGCCTTTCCGATGATAGACCGGATTACTACAGAATTTGTGATAAGCAACCTTGCTTATTCCTCACGAATGTAAGCCAGTTAATACTTTAGTTCCCAGATAAGGCTGTAATGGTTCAGGTATGACAATAGAACCATCGAGTTGCTGGTAAGTTTCCAGCAGTGCTGCGATGGTGCGAGGAAGAGCAATCCCCGAGGCATTAAGTGTGTGTGGATATGTCAATTTGCTGTCGGAGGCGCGGCGCAGGCGGATATTTGCCCGGCGTGCCTGGAAATCCTCAAAATTACTGCAAGAGGAGACTTCCAGCCAGCGCTGGAGTCCTGGTGACCATACTTCAAGGTCATAGCATTTTGTGGCTGCAAAGGAGACAGAGCCGGTGCATAGTTCCACCACCCGATAGTGCAATCCTAAGAGTTGCAATACTTCTTCTGCGTCATTGAGTAACTTCTCCAGCTCTGCATAAGACTCTTCGGGCCGGGTGAATTTTACCATTTCCACTTTGTCAAATTGATGCACCCGCATTAAGCCGCGCGTGTCTTTACCATAACTCCCGGCTTCACGGCGGAAGCAAGCTGTATATGAGCAATATTTAATTGGCAGTTCATCGCTGTTTAGAATTTCATCCTGGTGCAAATTAGTAAGAGGCACTTCGGCTGTGGGTATTAAAAACAAATCGTCTTTCTCACAGCGATACATATCTTCTTCCAGCTTTGGCAGCTGACCGGTGCCAGTCATAGTGCGGCGATTTACCAGATAAGGTGGAGAAACTTCTATGTAGCCGTGCTTATTTATGTGTAAATCAAGCATAAAATTAATCAGAGCACGAACGAGCCGGGCACCAGCACCCAGGAAGAGAGAAAAATGAGACCCGCTTAACTTCGTAGCACGGACAAAATCCATAATCCCGAGTTTGGTGCCAAGTTCAATGTGGTCTTTGATGGCAAAGTCAAATTCTGGCTTTTCGCCCCAATAACGCAATACCACATTATCATCATCGCTTTTACCAACGGGTACACTTTGATGAGGAATATTGGGAACACGGAGAAGCAGGTCTCTGAGTTCATTTTCAATTGAGCGCATCACAGCTTCCAGCGTTGAAATTTCTTCACTAATTTCCTCGGTCTTTCGCTTAAGAGCCTGGACGTCTTCGCCGCGCTTAATTGCGTCCCCGATTTGTTTACTGATTTTCTTATGCTCAGAACGCAAAGAATCCAGCAGGGTCTGATTTTGCCGTCTTTCCTCATTCAGCTGTATAATACGGTCTATATCTACTTGCTGGTTTTTATATAGAACTGCTTGTTTTACCAGTTCGGGATTGGCACAGACAAATTTAAGGTCTAACATTATTTTTGCTCCTCACGGTTGTTATCTGTTTGTTTAGACCCGGCAAGGGCCTGTTTTAGAATTTTGTCTGCCAGTTTATCTGCTTCTTTATTCAGGTTGCGGTCAATTTGAACCACCTCACAGAAAGTCAATTGGCGCATTAGGTCGTATATTTGCTTATGTAAAGCTGCAAGCTGCGGGTTACGAATTTTATATTTCCCATTAATCTGATTAACTATTAGTTCACTATCAGAAAACAAATGCACTGTGTTTTTGCCCTGTTGAAGCGCCCAGGATAAAGCAGCCATAATCCCCCGTGCTTCAACAATATTATTGGTTGCATTGCCGATAAATTCTCCAGCTTTATATAAAATGTTATCTTTTACATCCTTTACAATAAAGGCGTAGGCTGAGGGTCCGGGATTTCCATAAGTCGTGCCATCAACAAAGATTTTTATCCGTTTTGCCTGCTTTAATAATTTCTCCGC
>CAYRXI010000002.1:22585-26440 GCA_964428255.1 uncultured Candidatus Sumerlaeota bacterium | reverse complement strand
ATCTTCAGATGGATAGCTGATTTGAGTGCTTGCCAATTGCTGTTGATTAGGGGCAACACTTGATGTGTTGATGTAAGTCTGAAGTGCTTTGAGCAATTGTGCACAGGTGTGGAACGCATCACGCAGAACCCGGTCATTTAGCTCCGGGAAGACGTTTATAAGTTTTGATATATCGCCCTTTGGTGTTGCCAGCACGTCCAATAATCGGGATACTGGAATTTGTGTACCTTTGACGTACAGAGCCTCTTTTGCCAGCTTCATTAATTCTGAGGGGAGTTTATGCATTTTTTACAACCCGCTTATTTAATTTGCTACAATACTTAAGCTGCTAAAAACACCAGGTTGTTTTCTGTTATTTATCAGAGGGTTCCAATTTGACGTTTAGTTCATTCAGAAGTGCGCCTGTAACCGTTTTAAGTTCCAGCCATGATTCAAGATAATCAGTAACAGCACGCAGATAACGAGCGCGTGCATTAGCCAGGTCACGCTGGAATTCCAGCACGTCGTGACTGGTAGCTATCCCCACTTCATAGCGTTTCAATTCATCTTCCAGCTTGGCTTGTTCAAATTCCACGCTTTTTTGAGTGATGCCAATGCGTTCCCAGTTAGTATTCAGTTTGCGTACCGCATTACGCACTTCCAGACGAATAGTTTGCTCCAGATCTCGCATCAAAATATCAAGTTGTTGAGCAGTAAGATCTGCTTGCTTATATTCGTGACGTGCCTTGCGATTTAACAATGGGAAAATAAATTCAGCGCCGGCTGACCATTGATTATAATCCAGAGTCTCCAGTTCATCGTGAGTGCGGTTGATATCTCGTTCCACTGAAGAGAAACCATACTTGCCAAAAACATTAAGTTCCGGCAGCTTCTGGTTCTCAGCAACCGCAAGTTGAATTTCAGCGATTTTCTTCTGGTCTTTAATTTGCTGATAATCGGGGCGGAAACTTAATGCCTCAGCATAAGCATCATCCTCGGCTACCGAACGTTGTTCAAAAGAAAGTTTATCAACAGGGACAAACATTATATCCCACTCATATCCGGTTCGTGCCAGATTCATTATCCGTTTCAAAGCATCGCTAATGTCACGGATAGTTTTAATGGCAAGTAAAACCTGGTCTTTACGAGAGGCAACCTGAGCTTCAGTTTGTAGTATATCCGTGGCAGGCAACACACCTGCCTGGTATTTTAATTTATTAATTCTCAGCAAATCCTCTGCTTGTTGTAACGAGATGTTTTGTACCGTATAGTTTTCCATTGCAAAGACCAGTTCCCAGTAAGCAGTAAGTGCCTGATACAAAGTGTGGATGACCGTTTGACGGTATTTAGCATCTACTATTTTGCGATTTATTTTCGCAATTCTGATTCCAGCATTGGTAATGTTTGACCCGCTATTTTTCAGTAATGGCAGCTTTATACTTAAAGCTGCCTGGCTACGATAATAAGGGTTGATACTGTAGGTAAATGGGTCGTTAGTTTGATGCCGAAGCATATTATAAGTTAGTCCAACAACTGCTCCGGAAGGCAACAATTGTGTCACGCCGGCTACAAACAGTTTATCTGTAGTATGCCAAGTGGGAAGAAGAGCCATTGAACTGGAATATATGTTTTTCTCTTCTGCCTCACTCCGTTCGTAACTCAGGCGGAAAGTAGGGTCATAAATTCCCTTGGCTGCCTCCACCTTATGGGTTGCAATTTTCTTATCTATTTCAACAATTTTAATCCCCAGATTGTTTTGCAGGGTAAGGCTTATAACATCGTCAATTGATAAGAGATTGGCTCTGGTGTCCAGAGGCGATGTAAGCTCGTCATCTGCAGTAGTGACTGCATAAGCAAGATGAGGATTGAACAAGACAGCTGCAATAATAAAGAAGATAAAAGAAAAAAGAAATACAAACACACATCCTTTATATTTTCTCATCTATTACCTCCCGGACTGAAACGAGGGTGTGGGACATTTTAGGTTAAAACTAACGTTCTTTTTGAGCTTCTATAAATGTCTTAGCTGTTTTAACAATTCTAAAACTGGGATACGGAGATGTTTGCAGTAAATATTGTAAGTCATCTTGTGGGCCCGGATATACAACATTTAGCACTGCCGTATTGCGATAAAAAGCACGTTCAAATACTTCAGTTTGTGGATGCAGTTGTTGGATACGCTGTGTTAACAGGTGGAGTCCTTCTTCATCCACGCCAGTCAGCATAATTTGATAATCTGTTTGATTGAGAAAAATCTTATCCCAGACTTTCAGATAATAGTCTACAAGTGCATTGGTTACGATTTGTGCTGCCTTGTTCACGCTGGTGGTTATGGCATTTCTGGCATCCCGACTGTAGCTCAAGGCATTGGCTTCCTGCTCCAGAAGAATTTCTCCGGTGTCTACGCGCACCAGCTTTAATTTCATTACAGTTTCGTAAAAATAAAATCTATCATAGTACAGCTGTTCTTGCTTAATTAGTTGAGTAGAGGATTCACCACTAATTATAAGTTCTATTCCATTTTTATTGGCAGCCTCTATGGCTTTACTGAGAAGGTCTGGAGTGCGGGTGACATCTAAATTTGTGGGGAGATATATCATTTCATGTTCCATTAACCGAACGCCGCGGTCCTGGAGAAAGCTCCTGACTTCTCTCTGTGCCAGTAATTCAGCAGCCGGCTGGCCATCAATTTGCTCTGCGACGAATAAACCAAAATATGGTCTGTAGCGGGGCTTGTAAAGGAACCGTTTGGCAGCTAAATCTTTTGCCAGCTCGTCATAGCGCACGTAGATGTGCAGGGTTAAGTGGACCTCGTTTTTTGAATAATATTTATCTCGTATCTCAACGGTGTAGATGAATTTTTTGTGGTTATTCTTGAGATATTTCTCCAATAACTCACGGGCCATAATTAAGTTCTGTGAACTATAAATTCGCCCGACACAACTTTCAACCGCTTCCAATCCCGCCTGTTCAATCAATGCAGGTTCATCAGCACCTTTTACGGTTTTGTAAATACGTATTAAGCCATTTCCCAATGGCTCCATTTCTTTAGCGTAGGAGATTACCAAATTAAACATGCAGAGACACACTAATATTATGCCAATTTTCCAGTATCTCATTGTTTTGTCCCGTTGTTTTAATTAAGTAGCATCTTATCTAATTTAAAAACCTTATTTCCACTAATTTTTTAGGGAAATTAGAAATATATAATCAAAGATATACTATATAAAAAATGAAAATATGCACAGAATCAATAGAAAACATAAACTTCAAGCAAAACTCTAAATCTGTCTTTTTTCTACAAATAACAAAATTAAAAGATCTACTTTGAGCCACTGAATTCAACCAATGATTTAGTAGCTTCGCCAAAAGCGCGGTAAAAAAAGTACCAGTATAGAATATAACTCCAGCCTGCCGATAACCATAAAAATAGAGAGCAAAGCCTTGGCTGGATATGGCAATGTGGAAAAATTCTCCACAGCGCCCACTTTCTCCAGTCCCGGACCAATATTATTCAAAGTTGCTGCCACAGCACTTGCGGAAGTAATAAGGTCTATGTCAAACATTGCAACTATGAAGGTCCCCAGAATAAAAATTGCAACAAACGTAAAGAAAAAACTCAATGTTATTAGCTGGAGTGATTCGTTTACAGTGGTATTTCCGATTTTGATTTGATAAACCGAACGCGGGCTAAATATACGTTCTAATTGAGAGCGAGCAATCTTAAATAAAATTAACCACCGAATCACCTTCATTCCTCCACCTGTAGACCCAGCGCAGCCACCGATAAACATCAGAATAATCAGTAGTGCTTTAGCACCAGAGGTCCAGTTGTTGAAATCAGCGGTTACAAATCCCGTAGTTGTCATTATGGAG
>CAYRXI010000002.1:21843-22575 GCA_964428255.1 uncultured Candidatus Sumerlaeota bacterium | reverse complement strand
AAAGGGCGTGGCATAAACATTCTTTAACCATAGTTCCAGAGATATCAGGATTATACTGCCACTCAAAATTATAAAGTAAGTGCGAAATTCAGTATCAGATAGATAGATTTTAAAATTGCCGCGCAAGGTATGAAAATGAAGGGAAAAATTAGTTGCTGCCAGAAACATAAAGCACATAATAATTACTTCAATAGATAAACTTTTGAAATGGGCAATGCTGGCATTCTTGGTGGAAAAGCCGCCCGTGGCAAGCGTACCAAATGTTTGGCAGAGAGCATCAAATAGATTCATCCCTGCCAGTAGCAGAAGCACTGTTTCCGCAACGGTAAACAATACATAGATTTTCCACAACATAGAGGCAGTCTCTTTTATCTTCGGGGTCAACGACTCCTTGATAACACCGGGCACTTCGGATTTGAATAGATGTCTGCCACCTGCGCCCAGGAAAGGCAGGATAGCTATGAATAACAAAACAATCCCCATTCCACCAAGCCAGTGAGTGAAACTTCGCCAGAAAAGAACTCCCGGGGGCATAGCCTCAATATTTGTTAAAATAGAGGAACCGGTAGTAGTGAAGCCGGACATTGTTTCAAAATAGGCATCTATGAAATGAGGAATGGTACCGGTAAGAATAAATGGAAGGGCGCCGAATCCGGCTGTTAACAACCAGCCAAGCCCCACAATGGCAAGAGCTTCTTTGCGGAAAACTTCCATTTATTCTTACCGGTACCA
>CAYRXI010000002.1:14568-21833 GCA_964428255.1 uncultured Candidatus Sumerlaeota bacterium | reverse complement strand
TGCTCTCGTAAAGACCCAAGGGCAAATAATACGCCTCCTGCCACTATAGTAATAATTGCTGAGAGAAGTAAACCTAGCCAGGTCCCGTCCTGATAATAAATAGCCCAGAACAATGGAAGGAGCATCGTAAGACCGATGAATCCTATCAACAATCCGAGCAATCTGCTTATAGCAAAGAAATTCATAGTGTATGAATAAGTTGTCTTTTTACAAGATGCAAATCACCGTGAGTCCAGCATAATAATCTGGCTTACTTTAAGATTCCGGGGTGAAGAATTGTTCCACTTTATCAACTACTTCAGGACGCGTTATAATAATCAGGGTATCACCGGGTAAAATCTGGTCCTGACCGGTTGGCACCTTTACCACGCCATTACGAACCAGCATTCCTACCAGAGACTCACGCGGTAGTGAGAGTTGATGGAGATACAAATTAGCAATAGGCGCCTTGGATTTAACCTCGTATTCAATGATCTCCACTTTACCTTCTTCCAGCAACGAGACGGATTTAATTAAGCCACGCTTAAGAAGACCAAGAATTTTTTCAGCCGTTATTAAACGTGGGCTCAATGCTTTATCAATCCCCAGGTTTTCTACTACTTCGGCGTAGTCCGGACGATCTACTTTGGTGACACATTGCTTGACTCCGAGTTCTTTGGCTAACAGACTTGACATAATGTTGGTCTCGTCATCGCCAGTCACCGCAATAAATACGTCCGCATTGTGTATGCGTTCTTCCTCCAGGAAATGGCGATTGGTGACATCTCCGGTAATTACCTGGGTTTTGGTTAACACTTCGCTTAAATAGGCGCACCGTTCCGGATTGGCATCAATCAGTTTTACTCCAAGGTCATGGCGCTCCAGTGTTTCAGCGAGATATAAACCGGTTTCGCCACCGCCAGCAATACAGATGTTTTTTATCGGGGAGGTACGAGTTCCGAATAAAGACTGGTATTGTTTAAACAGCTCCGGCTGGCCAATGAAGGTGACTTTATCACCACTTTTCAGCCACACGTCACCCCGTGGAATTATTACTTCATCTTCGCGTGTAATGAGTGCAATTAATAACCCCCGCGGCAGCCGGAGGTCTTTAATCTGCTTGTTAATTAAGTCTGATTTCTCGGTTAAATCTATTGATTGTAGGTGAACCTTATTCTGCGCGAAATGAGCTAACGCCAGAGAATCGGGCTGTGCTAAGAACTTTGCCATTTCCACTGCGGTCAATAATTCAGGGCTAATTATCAAATTAATCTTGAGTAGGGCACGTATATTAAACCTTACGGGCTCCAGATATTCACGTTTCCGCACACGTGCTACTGTCTTCTCGGCTCCCAGCTGGTGTGCAATGGCTGCGGTTAACAAATTAACCTCGTCATTATTGGTCATGGCCAGACAGAGATGGGCATCGCTGACGCCAGCAGATTGCAAGGTTTCAAATGAAGAGCCAGAGCCATACAGGGTTTTCACATCTAACCGGTCACCAATCTCTGCCAACCTTTGGGGATTAGTGTCAATAATGGTAAGATTGTGTCCTTCCCGCACCAGCAGATCCGCAATGCTGGAGCCAATTGTTCCAGCGCCGATTACAATAATATTCATAGTTGTTGTTATTTACCTAACTGCAATTTATGCCATAGGTCAGTGTTTGACGGAATTAATG
The DNA here is from genome assembly GCA_964428255.1 of uncultured Candidatus Sumerlaeota bacterium. Taxonomy (GTDB): domain Bacteria; phylum Sumerlaeota; class Sumerlaeia; order MWCT01; family JAGHBZ01; genus CAYRXI01. The sequence continues at coordinate 20,173 of CAYRXI010000002.1, read as the reverse complement.
TTGTGCCAATGCTGCATTCAGGGGCGGTTCCAATCGGATTGATGCGGTATGTTCCACCAGCAGGGCACACCGGTTTCTTCTTCAAATATCCCTGTTCAGAGACTATGGCGGGGTTGTCAAGCCAGTCCTCCGGTAGCGTTGTGCCGTTGGTCAGGTTTTTCTCCAGAGCCCATTGCTCTTTAGCAGAGTCAATCTTTAACAAGTTTTCCCGGCAGATACGTGCATGCTTATAGTCTATGGCTGACATAAAATCTTGGGGCATCAGACTGATAAGCGTTTCAAATACTGGAAACAATACCATCGCAGTACTACTCATTCCATATGCTGAGCGTGTTTGCATTTCCAGATTATCTTTTTCCGCGACAACGATTGTCTGCGAGGGAAATGTGTGGTCCATAATTATTGTAAAATCCGGAACCAGCAACGGATTTATTCCACCAATTTTTTTAATTTGTGGATTTCTCTTATTTAGATTTGACACGAAAAAGTCGCAGAGAGCTGTGATAAAAGATAAATCAGAATTAGGTGAATAAAATTGGGCTACCAAACTTCCAGTTTCAGTTTCGTCTGCTGAAGTTGTAGTCATTTTTTCAGCTTGAGTGGTTTTTGCCAGGACCTGTCTCATAAGAAAATGGCTGGAGCTAACGAGCATATACCTGCTACTGCGTGCAAAAAATAGCGGTATTCTTGAGTCAGTGCTGACGAGCTGAAAGTATTGCAAGTTGTTATAACTATAATCTACTTTTTTCAGTCTAAAACGCTGGCACAGGTTATTTATGAGCTGGTCAAATTTTTGCGGATTAGTTAATTCTATAACCAGCGCGCCTTCAAACAGAGATTTGGTCACATAGGCATATTGTGTCCCAAATAGAGCCAGTACGTCTTGTTCAAGATTTATCCCCGTTAAGAGCTGCACCATGGCTAATAGCGTATCAATTTGCTGGCTTGCCTGTTCACCGCTCATTGCGCGTGCTAGCTCACGCACTCGTCGTAAATTCTCTGCAGGGGCAATTAGGGAAATGGCACCATAGGAATATCCCGGGAAATTGACTGTATTGAGTATTGACAGCTTGCTTGTTGGCTTTGCCAGAGCAAAAATGCCACTTCGCTCTCCATCAAACACCCATCCGAATCTTGTCTTTATTTCATTGGGCTGGAAACGTTCACCAAGATACATATACTTTGTTTGTTTGATGCCGCTAAGTTCCAAAATTAGTTGAATTTGCTGGAATTGTGATGCTGACAGCCTTGGATTTTCCGTAATGATTGGAAGAAATTCGGCAAGATTGAGCCAGATAAACAAATCTTCAGCAGCTAGACCGAGGCGCTGCTGGACGTCCTGTAAGTTCTGATTGGGCTTCTCCAGTTGCATTAAGCGGACAAACAGGTTTTCATCAAACGTAAATATTCCATATTCTGCTGAAAGGGCAAGAAATGCACGTTTCTGGTCTCTGTATTTAAATGCAATTGTCTGGAAGTCTTTTACGCGCTTTTCTAAAACACTGAAGGCTGGAGAGTGACGTTTTGAAAAATCCTGGATTAATGACTGAATGTATTCGTTAATTGTTTGCTGTTTTTGAGGTTGAAATTTAAATAATAAGGCTGAAGATAGTACAGGCTTGCTTTTCTCTACACTTGTAGAGAGCAGGACAATAAACGCACCTGCTTCACAGTTTTTAAATACGGGTATGGGGTCAAAAAGTTTTTCAGTAACTGTTTTCCATTGCTGAAGCACGGCTTCGCGCCAGGGTTGAGAATTAGGGTCACGCAAATAAGCTCCGATTGCGGTTTGCTGAATTTTCTTTCCCAGATTTTCAATGTCATTAAAGTAAATAATCAAGAAAGTTTCTGGCGGAATGAGGTGGTCAAATGCTGTGAGTGAGCGTCCGGCATTCTTTGATTCCTGTCCCCAGAAAAAAAATGGGATTACACAAAGAATAGTAATAACCAAAAACAATTGCGTTATGTTTTTATTAATTCTCATTTTTTCCCTCATTTTATTTGGCACTGAAGCCTCTCTTCATAACTGATTGACTTTGCCTGAAAGAATGAATAAAATAAGTTTATAAATAATTTAATAATAATGTTATTCTATGCTACGTGAACGAGATTATATTTTCAAGAATATTAACATTCTTGTTGATTTCTTTCTGGCGGTAGGTGCTTTTTTACTGGCGCACTCCTTACGCAATTGGATATTGTCACCCTATATTTTCCCTGAGTATTTGTTGCCCAGCAATCTCTCGCACTATTACTTGTTATTTATACTTTTCCCGCCTTTAACAATTATCATCTTGTTGCTCAATGGATATTATCGACCCCAGCGGCTGGTTGAGTTTGGAAATATTATTAAAATAATCACCATCAGTTGTATTGAGATAATTATTGCCAGTGCCTTCATTATTTATCTGGTAAAAAAAGGGGATACTATCAGTCGTGGGCAAATGTTGCTCGCCCCGGCTGTTTTCTGGGTTCTATTATCATCCAAAAGTGCAGCTCTGCGGCTGATTCTTGCACGTTTGCGACAAAAAGGTAAATCCTGTCTGAGTGTACTGGTTGTTGGTTCAAGCCAGCGTCTGGAGAATTTCATTTCAGTGCTGGATTCTCATCCGTTCTGGGGCTTTAAAATTATGGGGATTCTTACAGATGACCCTTCAGTTAAAATCGGCGAGCAGATACAGGGGCATACTGTAGTGGCTTCAGCCTGTGACATCCTTGATTATCTTGAACGACACCCGGTAGACGAAGTTATCTTTGTGCCCAATGTGATGCGTCCGCAGGAATTAACACCATATCTGGAAGGCTGCGAATTAATGGGAATTCGTTCACGTGTTGCACTTAATTTCTTTGAGCATACTATAGCGCGTCCATCTATTAGCCAGTTTCAGGAAATCCCCTTAATTACTTACAATCCAGTGAAGGAAATGAATTTCCAGTTGTTTATCAAATATACCTTAGACCGTGTGTTAGCCTTTATGCTTATACTCTTATTCTCGCCCATAATGCTGGCTACAGCACTGGCAATCAGACTTACCTCAAGAAAGGGGGAACCCATTTTTTACCGTCAGGTTAGGGTGGGCCTCAACGGCAAAAAGTTTGTGCTCTACAAATTCCGGTCAATGAAGGTCGGTGCCGACAAAGAGCTTGAAAAATTACGTCCTGCCAGTGATGTTGCGGGTCCGATTTTCAAGATGAAAAATGACCCCCGGGTAACCAAAGTGGGACGGTTTATCAGAAAATTCAGCATTGATGAACTCCCGCAATTGTTTAACGTGCTTAAAGGTGAGATGAGTCTGGTGGGTCCGCGTCCTCCAATCCCCGAAGAAGTAGAGAAATACGACCGCTGGCAGCGGCGCCGTTTGAGTATGAAACCTGGTATCACCTGTCTCTGGCAGGTAATGGGACGAAACAAACTCTCGTTTGATATGTGGATGAGACTTGACCTGGAGTACATTGATAACTGGTCGCTGGCACTGGATTTTAAAATAATGTTACGCACCGTCTTTGTGGTTGCTACTGGCTACGGCGCTATGTAAATGCCATAAGTTAACAGGTTATATAACTCAAGGAAACTTCAAAAGAATCATCAGGCGGTCAAAAATCTTACCTCTTAGAAGTGCTCCCAACTTATAGACTTGCAAGAGATTAATGACTATTTAGTCAGCTAGTCATTCCTTGAGGTGTAGTGGGACAGCCGGTCATTTTGGCAACCTGATTGCCAGAAGAATCCAGAATGATAGAAGTGGGATAAGCTGTAACACCATATCGCCCGGCTAATTGTTTTCCCTCACCTTGTTCCGCATCTAATTCTACCAAAACATATTTTCCCAGCGCTTGTTTAACAACTGTCTCCGGAAAATTTCACGTTTCAGTTTTTTGCAGTAGCCACACCAGTCAGTGCAGAAAAGCAACAAAACTTTCCGTTGCGTGCTTCTGGCTTTATTAAGTGCGGAGCTAAGGGAGTTGGCACGAATTGTTCCCCCCACTACCTCCAGTACCAGGTTCAGTGCTTGGGCTAATAACATCTGCTTCTACCTGACGTTGTGCAGCGAGCGCAGCACCAGCGATTTCTAAGCGGCGTGCTTCATTTTTTGCACGACGTGCTTCCTCAGTTTCACCAAGATTAGAGAAAAAGGTTGCTGCCTCCTGAAAAATTTGCACGGTCTTAGGCATATAGTTCATTGCCACTTTATACATTTGTAGAGCCTTTGTTTTATCACCACTTTGAGCCAAACGTTGAGCCTCGTTTTTTAAGGCGTCAGCTAATTTCTTACCAATAGTTATACAATCTTGCTCCAAATTGGTGTCCGACCGCAACTGGGGTTCCACCAGAACGAACATTTCAATTGCTTGCTGAATGACGTCAGTTTCATATAATGCCAGAGATAAATATAATTTCCCCGCAATATTTTCTGGAGCAAGAAACAGAGTTTTCTCCAGAGATTCGCGGGCAAGACTCCATTTACCTGTCAAACTCTCAGTTTTTCCCTGCCAGGGCTAGGCCTCTGCCAGCCAGTTGGCACAAGCAGTTGCCTCTGTTTAAACTCCTTCTCTGCTGCAAAGTAATCCAGTTTATTAAGGGAGGATTTTCCCTTTTCGTACGTAAATCTCTGCCTTTAATTCATGTAACACGGCGGCTAAGGCTGGGTCAGCTTTAGACTGCGCAATTTTTGTGTCAATAAGTTTCAGCAAGGAATCAAAGTCTTGTTTTTCATAGAGCATCGCCTGAGAGTTTCTAAATTTTTTCTTAATTTCTTCACGACAGCGTGATAACCGGCTTTACAATCTGAATTATCTGGATGAGATTGGAGTCCGGCAGTGTAAATTTGCAGAGCTGCTTCCCAGTTGTTATTAGCTATATGTTGTCGTGCTTGCTCAAGATTCTCCTCCAAAGACGCTGTTTGCTCTATTTTTACGATTTCTTTTTCTGGAATACTGATATCTAAATCATCACTATGGATAAGGGCTTTTTCGTTTTCTCGTGCGATAGTTGTGCCCTTTATCACTCTACTGTCCCGTAGATAAATCAGTTCGGAAAAAGTTACCAGTGGAACATAAATCATCAGCAAGAAGATATAAACGTTTTTTTAAAAAACATTATAACCCCCCTTTCTGAAATTTATCAGATTTTTTTGACTATTTTTAGTCAAGATTACTTTACAATAATCAATTATATAAAATTCATTATAATAGATAGACTGAGGGCGCGGAAAATGACAATTCTAAATAACTCTAATTTCGTTCGTTCCAAGTGATAATTTATATTAAAAAGTAATTTTTTGTTTGCCAGGGAAATTGTGTAATAAATAATTATTTTCTCGCCGGCGGTCAAATGTAGCACAGGCGTCTCGCCTGTGTATTACAAGACAAGCAAGACGCTTGTCCTACTATGATAAGTCGTAAAACAATTATGTAGATAAATTAATGTGATTTTTTTTCTGGCTATATTATGGCGCTGGTAAAAAAGACTGCCAACGTGATTTAGTGGCTGTTGTTTGATGTGCTACTTCATTGAAGCGAATCAGTAAATTTCTCGATTAAAAGAAGATTAACCAAAGGGGGCAAAAATGAAGTTTATCAACGAACACCACATTCTCAGAAAAAG
>CAYRXI010000002.1:12390-14558 GCA_964428255.1 uncultured Candidatus Sumerlaeota bacterium | reverse complement strand
TTTCCACTCTAAAAATTTACACAAGTTGAGTGTTTAATTGCCTGACACAGCCAGGCGTAATATCAAAAGCAAACTAATCTCTGACCTGTAGTGCAATGTCAAGAATGGTTAAAAACATCCCATAAATATCTCTGTAACTGTTACTCTTGAATTCTACAGTGCGGCCGCCCACACGTTTTATCCCAGGAATTATTGCTGTGACGTCTGCCATCTCAGCTATATAAAAGTTTATCTGTAAGGTGATTGGCTTTTGGGGGCACAGTGGTTTTATCTGCTTCAGATTTTTTAACGCACGTTCCACCCCCCGAGTAATTTGCTGACGTGCTACACCCGGATGAATTGTAAGCCCGGTTCTTCTTCCCAGTCCTTTCTTCGTTGCTACAGTCACAATGTTCGGAATAAATGATTTGATTTCCCTTGCGGCAGCTTCATCACCGCTTAAAAAAACCAGTGGCACCCCAAACCAACCTGCCATCATTGCATTGAGCTCCGCTTCCCCAACCGCTCTTCCATTAATTCTCACTTCAGTAGCGATTGACGAATAAGTATGCGATAGCATGCCACCTTGTGTACCAGCCATTGAGTGATAGCCAATGAATACTGCGGCGTCAAAGGAGTCATCCAGTCCTTCTACCATAGACCAGGGTTTAAATCTTCCCTGCAGTAACAAAGCCTCAGGATGCAGTTCTTCCGGTAATAAGTTTATCATCCCATCGTGAGAGTCATTAACGATAATTTGTTTGGCTCCGGCTGCCAGAGCGCCCTCCACTGCTGCATTAACTTCTTTCGTCATCAATTCTCTGCCCATTTTATAGTCCATTTTGTCGCGCAGGCATTGGTCCCAGTCTGCAATCCCGGCAATTCCCTCGGCGTCGCAGGAAATATAGACCTTCATTGTCTTTTCTCCTTTCAAAGTTGTTGAATTTGGCTCAGTCAGAGTTTTAAAATAAATTCTTGGCAATTAAAATTGAAGATATGCTAAGAAAAATCAGTAAAGGAGGCAACAGATATGTTGCGCCGCTTTGATAAATACAGAATTTTGGTTCCGAAGGAAAACGGGATGCAGGTAGATGCAATGATTTACGCTGATGACCGGATAAAAGTAGAAAATGAAGCTTTGGAGCAGCTGGAAAATGCCGCCAAAATCCCAGGGGCAGTTAAAGTATTAGCTACTCCCGACATTCATAGCGGCTATGGAGTGCCCATCGGCGCAGTAGTGGGAGTGAAGGATATTATCATCCCGGCAGCAGTTGGCTACGATGTTAATTGCGGTATGCGACTGTTGACCACTCCCTTAAAACGTGATGAGGTAGACGTGAAACGACTGGCAGACTCTTTTCATCGCGATATCCCACTCGGAGAAGGCAAAACCAATATTCGGCTGAGCCGTGAAGAACTGGCATTAGTGCTGAAAAAAGGTGTTCCTGCTTTGAAGGAAATTGCAGCAATGCACCGTAATGAATTTCCCTGGAATACCATAAAAGATGACGAAATTGATGAAGACCTTTCACATATAGAAGAACACGGTTCAATGGAGGGCGATCCAGAGGCAGTTTCACAACGTGCCATCAGTCGCGGAAAGGACCAGCTTGGCACTCTAGGTGGGGGCAATCATTTTATTGAAATCCAGTACGTAGAACGCATTTTTGACCATCGCGCCGCCGAATTTTTCGGGCTATTCCAGAATCAGATAGTTTTGATGGTTCACTCAGGTTCGCGAGGCTTGGGGCATCAAATTGGTGATGATTATATGCCACTGGCAGCTGACTTTGCTCGCGGGAAAATCCCAGTGCGGAGTCTTGGTTTTTTTGAAACCAGCTCCCCACTGGGCAAAAAATACATTTCTGCTATGCATTGTGCGGCTAACTTCGCCTTTGCCAATCGGCAGCTGATGGAACAGCTGATCAGAAAAAATATGCGACATTATTTTGGCAATATTCCGATAAAATTGGTCTATGACGTCCCGCATAATATGGCTAAATATGAGCGCCATAATGGAGAGATGCTCTGGGTACACCGGAAAGGTGCCACGCGTGCTTATCCTGCCGAGCGAATGAAAGATACTCCCTTCGCCAGTATTGGACAGCCGGTACTGATTCCCGGTTCAATGGGCACTGCCAGTTATGTCCTGATTGGCACCCCCAATGCTGCTGAAGCCCTGTTCAGTG
>CAYRXI010000002.1:0-12380 GCA_964428255.1 uncultured Candidatus Sumerlaeota bacterium | reverse complement strand
CATGGTGCGGGTCGGGTGATGTCACGCACTGCGGCTGCTGGGAAAACCCGCCGACGTGATGGAAAGGTATTCAAGGAAGGTGCTGTATCGGATGAACGCTTTGAGCAGACAATGCGCGGAATTTATCTGGTCTGTGCTGATAAAGCTGCAGCGAAAGAAGAAGCACCTGACGCCTATAAGGATATTGATGTAGTTATTGACATCGTGGTGGGGGCTGGGCTGGCAAAGCCTGTGGCGAAGATGCGGCCTCTTGCCGTGCTTAAGGGATAAGTATTTTCTATCTCTCCTTTACTTTTGCCAGAGACACCTTTAAAAATTGTTTTAGTTCTTTTTGTTTTAAAGATGTTTATTCATTCACAGCATATTTGGTAATTTTTTATATGGATGAAATTTTATTAAACAATGATTAAGGAACAAGGAAGATGAAAACTGTAGCTGTCGTTGGGCTGGGATATTGGGGTCCGTATTTACTCCGCAATGCTTACAGTATTGCCAACTTTCGCGTTAAGACCATTTGTGACGTTGTCCCCGACAAACTGGCAAAATTTGTTCGGCAATATCCCGGAGTCAACGCTACTACGAGTTATGATAATGTTCTGGCAGATGAGGAGATTGAGGCAATTATTCTGGCAACACCAGCAGGTCTGCATTATCAGCAAACCAGAGCAGCACTTCTGGCAGGCAAACATATTATCGTGGAGAAGCCCCTGGCGTTATCCCTGAATGAAGGCTGGGAGCTGGCTCATCTTGCGCACGAAAAACAGCGTATTCTAATGGTCGGGCATACGTTCCTGTATAATCCAGCCGTGAGAAAAATTAAGGCTCTTTACCAGGCAGGCGAACTCGGAGAAATCTATTTTATCCTCTCACAGCGGTTAAGTCTGGGACGAGTACGCGATGATGTTAATGTATTATGGAATCTGGCGCCACATGACTTTTCCATTCTTTTATATCTGATGGGGAAAATGCCAGAGTGGGTTATAGCCACTGGTGCCAGGTTTCTGCAGCCTAAATTTGAAGATGTTGTGTTTGTAACACTGGGATTCCCCGATGGAATGCTGGCAAATCTGCAGCTTAACTGGTTGAATCCAATTAAAGTTCGGCAGATGATTGTAGTTGGGAGTAAAAAGATGCTTATTTACGATGATGTGAATCCAGAAGCAAAAATCACACTCTATGACCGAAGCATAAAGATTGAACAAATAGAAACACCTTCGGCTTCAGCCACGTTTAGTGAGTTTCAGGCAAAAGTCCGGCAAGGTAATTTTGAGATTCCGCAAATTGAGTTTGTTGAACCACTAAAACTGGAGCTTGAGCATTTCATCCACTGTCTGGAAACAGGCAGCACACCTCTAACTGATGCCCGGCATGCCTTACAGGTACTGCAAATGCTGGAATCGGCTTCTCAATCGCTTACCACAGGTGGTGCTAAAACATCTATTCCTGTTGTTGAATACTAATAATTTTGTGCCACGGAACCACGCAGAAAATAGCAACTTACTTAGTGTGTTTTCATGGCAAATCTTTGCTTTAAAATAAAAAAGCGGTCAAGAATATGACCGCTCAATACAGAAAGTTAGCAACCTCGCTCAAATTTCACCCTATTCAAATAATTGCCAGAGAATATTAACTCCAGAGACAGGCGTAGGTGTGGGGATGGGCGTTGGAACTGGTGGAGACCAACCTCCGGGAAGAACAAATTTATCCGGAGTCAGCGCACCTGCACTGATGCAAAAGGCGTCAGTTGCGCCTTGTAATCCGCGATTATCAATACCACTAATCAGGCGGTTCATTGAACAACCCAGACCAAACCTCCAGGCACCAATTCCCGTTCTGGCACCAGTGACAGGAGTTCCCATAACACCCCAGAAATGCGTAAATGACTCTCCACTACCACCAGTAATCGCCGCATTATAAGTAGCTGAGCCTTGCAGGACGCCGTCTAAATAGAAATAAAAGGTACAATTGGCAGGATCCATTTCATTATAGTCAAACACAAATTGTGCGGTATGCCATACCCGAGGAGTAATTTCTGCGAGGCTTACAATTCTAATCTCTGCACCATTAGCCTGCCAGCAAACCATCTCCAGATGACGATCATCCTGTGGTCTTCCAACAGCTCCAGCATTGCCGATTATCCTCAAGCAGTTAGTCAGAACATCGCCTGTGGGCCAATCACTGCTCCAGATATCCTGTAATCCGACAGTATTTCCAGCGATGTTATTAGTGGCAGTCCAGAAACAAACCTCCACTGTGTAATCTCCTATCGGGTAAGCTGAAGACATTTCAAAATTGAAGCCTTCTTCTTTTCCGCCAGATTCAATAATCATTGCCTTTCCCCCCTGTGGACCAGATGAAGCCGGAAGATTAATACCATCACCATCAGGAACTTTTATATCAACCCCATTGGCACCAGAACCCAGAAGTTCTACATAAACTCCTGTGATGGAGGTAGCTAATTCGTCTATTTGCAAAGTATAAGTTTGCCCGCTTAAAAGTGTTGCGTCCGGATGATTGTCAAAATCCAGGTATAACAATGGGTCAGCCATAGATGGTGTCAAACTCATTAATCCCAGACAAAAGATAGCACTTACAAAAATCACGTATCTTCTCATCGTCAACCCCTCCTTTCTTAGATAAAACTGGTAATAAGACAAGTATATTTGTCTGGAATGCTAAGATCAATAAAAATTTTAAGAAAAATAGACCTCTATATTTTTCGCAATGTTTTTCACAAATATTATTTGGAGCTAATCTTTATTTATATTAAGAGTTTCATTCATAAGCATAATGTATAAAAAAACTCCTTCTTGAAAATCTCAAGAAGGAGTTTTGAGGTTAACTTTTTAGATGGTTATTAAAATAGCATCCAATTACCTACACTGAGTTTATTCAGGAGGAAGAACTCCGAGGGAGTAAGAGCTGCCTGGGTGAGAGCAAAGGCATCAATATGCCCGCAAATATCACGGCAGGAACCAGCAGGATTAGGCCAGGCTGCCAGACATAGCCACCGCATTGTAAATGTTCCCCATCCAGGGGCAGTTGTGCCTATCAATGTCGGGGCTCCCGGATCATTAGCTTGCTTGAGGTAAAAACTAACTTGGTTAGCGTCGTGGTTATACACTACTGCTGCATAATACCAGACGCCAGCTGTAATTGCATTGCTATCACTGGTAATATTGTTTTCTCCTGTACCACTATTGGTCATCACCTGAATCTTGTTGTCACTGATTGAGCCCAAGCCACCAGCATTGCCGAAGAATCTGAGCTCAAACGCCTTGTTTCCACTCATCCAGAATGTGGAGATAATGTTTTGAATTTTGTATTCGCAATGTGCTGGATTAAGATTATCCAGTTTAAAGAAAACTTCAGCAGTGAAACTACCTGTAATTGCCGGATTCAGCTGAATCCAGTAACCTTCACGAGTTCTTAAGGAGTCATTGGAGTTTCCCCACAGTGCATTTCCACCCTCCGGTCCAGGAGGTAAAAGTAAATCAATATCAGGCGGTTTAAATTGATTGGTTTGCCAGCCACCAGTTGGTCCCACTGGGTCCCAAGAGCGCTGGAAGTAATCCACATTGCCAAGTATATCACCTGGTCCTCCCGGCAAATACACATCCAGGTCTGCTTGCGCAGGGACGTTAAATTTGGCGAGTACAAGATTGGGATATTGAGCTCCTGCCAAAAAAGGCACAGCCAGCAATAAAAGAATTGAACTATAAATCCATTTTCTCATCTTTTTTCCCTCCTTTCATTAATAAATCAAGTAATAATACCAGTATAATTTTAATACAATATACGTGTCAATAGAAAAAGTAAAAATTTTGAAAATATAAGAAAACTTTTTTGTTACTTTCTCCTTGCATTTGAAGAAAGAGATCTGGTATAAAGGTGTGATTTTTTTACACCATAAAATTCAAGAGAGTAATTTTTTATTATTCAAAGCAATTTTTAAAAAAATACACACATCAGCGGATATGACTGTGGTGTTTCGCAACGGGACTGCGAAATAGCAGTCATAGTGGATGCTGATGGAGGATTAACCAAAGAGGAGGATAAATAACTATGCCCGAAGTAACAATGAAACAATTGTTAGAGGCGGGGGTGCATTTCGGACATCAGCGCCGGCGCTGGAATCCCAAGATGGCGCAATTCATCTTTACCGAGCGCAATGGGATTTTCATTATTGACCTGAAAAAAACGGTGGAAAGCCTGCGGCAGGCGTGTGATGCGGTGCGGGAGGTCGTGGCTCGTCAGCAGAATGTGCTGTTTGTGGGTACTAAAAAGCAGGCACGAGATATCATTGAGGAAGCAGCCAAGAGTTGCGGAATGTTCTGGGTTACTAATCGCTGGCTGGGAGGGTTACTTACTAACTTTCGGACTATTCGCAAGAGTGTCTTGCGCTTGATTGAACTGGAAAAACTGGTAGAAAGTGAGGCATTTGCTCAATATACCAAGAAAGAACGGAGTTTGATTTTACACGAAAAAAACAAGCTGGAAAAGAACCTTATTGGCGTTAAGAATATGGAACAGCTACCCGGAATAATCTATATCGTTGACGTTCATAAAGAACATCTCGTGGTTCAGGAAGCACGAAAAATGCGCATCCCTACTGTAGCTATCATTGATACCAATTGTGACCCGGACCTTATTGATTTCCCCATTCCCGGGAACGACGATGCTATTCGCTCTATTAAGTTGATTACGGACCAGATAGTAGCAAGTGTTCAGGAAGGACTTGCCCAGCGCGCTGAAGGTGTGGTTGCATCAGCTCCAGTATTAATGCCCGTGGGCGTAGAAGAGGAATCAATGGAAAACCTGGTAGAAAAATATAAAGATTACATTTCTGAAGAGGAAGAAGTGGTAGATTACGGCAAAAAAGCCAGAGCCACTCTGGGCATAGTTCCCGATGAGGAAGAAACACCTGCCGAACCAGAAGCCACTTCAGATTCAGCCTCAACGCCAGGGGAGGACAAGAAAGAATAGTCTTAAACCTCGGCGTAATGCGTTTGCTTATAACTTTAATGCAATTAAAAGGAGTAACAAATGGTAGAAATATCCATTGAAGCAATCAAGGAACTGCGTCAGCGCACCGGAGCTGGCATAGCTGACTGCAGACGTGCCCTTGCCGAAAGCGGTGGTGACCTGGAAAAAGCCCTGGAGCATTTACGCAAACGAGGGATAGAAATTGCAGAAAAGAAGGCACATCGCAAAGCGGCAGAAGGTATCATCTATGCTTATATTCATCCACCCGGGAAGGTGGGTGCACTCATAGAATTAAATAGCGAAACGGATTTTGTTGCCAGAAACGAGAAGTTTCAGACGCTTGCCAAAGACCTGGCAATGCACATTACCGCTATGGCACCCAAATATCTTTCCCGCGAGGATGTTCCTTCTGCAGAGATAGAGCGGCAGAAAGCAATGGTGATTGAACAGAGGCAATTGAGAGTTTGATTGCCAGTAAACTGGACCGTTTTTTTGCAGAAAAATGTCTGCTGGACCAACCATTTATTCGTGAGCCGGAAAAAACGGTTAAACAGATAATTCAGGAACATATCGCTATAATGGGCGAAAACCTTGTTCTCAGACGCTTTGTCAGATTTGGTGTGGGTGAAAGCGAGGAAGGTTAATACTCTGAGCTCTGATTAGTGAAGAGCGGGAAAACATCGGATGAACTCAGGGACGCTTAAATATAAACGCGTACTGTTAAAGTTAAGTGGAGAGGTGTTTAAGGGAAATCAGGATTTTGGACTGGAAGCTGAGTGCATTCGGCGACTGTCAGGTGAGATTAAAGAGGTAGCTTCACTTGGCGTCCAGTTGGGAGTAGTCATCGGGGGGGGGAATATCTTCCGCGGCAACAGTGAAATGGCTCAGGGAATGAATCGGGCTGTGGCTGACTATATCGGAATGATTGCCACTATGGTCAATTCTCTATTCCTGCAGGATACCCTAGAGCGACTTGGGGTAGATACACGAGTGATGTCGGCTATTGAGATGCGTGGTGTAGCTGAACCATATATCCGGCGTCGGGCACTGCGGCATCTGGAAAAAGGGCGCGTGGTAATTTTTGGCTGTGGCACAGGAAATCCATTTTTCACCACAGATACCGCTGCAGCATTGCGCGCCAGCGAAATTGATGCTAAAGTCTTGCTAAAAGGAACCAAAGTAGATGGTGTTTACTCCGCCGACCCTAAAATTAATAAGACTGCGCAGTTTTTTAAAGAGATTACTTTTTCTGACGTATTGGAGAAGAATCTAAGGGTAATGGATGCCACTGCCATTTCCTTGTGTCGGGAAAACAATTTGCCTATTGTAGTTTTTAATCTTTTAGTCCCGGGAAATATTAAACGTATTATACTTGGTGAATCAATTGGAACCCTTATCAGGAGGGAATAATGGCAACAATTAATGAATTAATTCACCAGGCTACCGAAAAAATGAAAAAAGCTGTAGAAGTTGTGGAGACTGAATTAAGTCAATTACGCACCGGTAAGGCTTCAGTTGCGCTGTTAGACCCGGTGCGAGTAAATGCTTATGGGAGTGATGTACCCATAAAGCAGGTTGCCTCGATCACAACACCTGATGCCAAGACTATTTCTATCCAGCCCTGGGATAAAAATCTCATACCCGCAATTGAGAAAGCCATTATGGCAGCTAACTTGGGACTTACACCCATAAATGATGGTAAAATAATCCGCATTAATATCCCGCCCCTTACAGAGGAGCGCAGGAAAGAGCTGGTTAAAGTGGCACATAAAATTGCTGAAGAAGGACGAGTGGCTGTCCGTAATGTAAGACGTCATATAAATGATGAAATTAAAAAACTGGAAAAGGAACATAAAATCAGCGAAGACGACCGTTTCAAATACACAGAAAAAAATCAGGAGCTTACTGATAAGTTTATTGAAAATATTGATGCCATCCTGAAGAAAAAAGAAGCGGAAATAATGGAGGTTTAGCCAGTCAACCTCTACCATAACTACAATTAAATGCTAGTTAAACCAACAAATTATCCCGATAATAAATTTACCTCTTTTGAACCATTAGAAAGGTTAATGAATCCCGAGAAATTGCCGCAGCACATTGCTATAATAATGGATGGTAATGGGCGTTGGGCAAAACAGCACGGTTTACGCAGCCGGGTTGCTGGACATCGGGCAGGTGTTAAAGCTGTGCGGGAAACAGTAACTGCTGCTGCTGAACTCGGAATTAAAGTGCTCTCTCTCTATGCCTTTTCAAAAGAGAATTGGTTAAGGCCAAGACGCGAAGTTATGGCACTTATGCGTCTGCTTTCTTCTTACATAGATAAGGAACTGCCCACCTTACAAAAGAATAAAATAAAACTGGTGGTCTCGGGAGACCTGGAGGATTTACCTGACTTCGTTCGAAAAAAAATCAGTCAAACCATAAAGGCGACTGCAGATAATCAACGAATGACACTTAATTTGTGCTTAAGCTATGGTGGACGGGATGAGATTATCTATGCAGTGCGCCAGCTGGCTCGACAGGTTCAGAACGGCTTGATTAAACCTACACAAATTGATAAGGAATTATTTTCACAATGTCTTTATCATCCAGAGCTCGGCGACCCGGATTTATTAATTCGCACCAGTGGTGAATTCCGTATTTCCAATTTTTTGTTGTGGGAGATTGCATATACGGAAATCTGTGTCTTGCCGGTGCTCTGGCCTGATTTTCGCCGTGAGCATTTGATTCAAGCTATTCTGGATTATCAACGCCGTGAACGGCGTTTTGGCAGGGTTCCTGAAGACTAAAAAAAGTTTTGTGTAAACCTTTTTGCAAACAAACCTTAAATACGATATGACAGAACTTCAAAACAAGTTAAAATGTGGCTCACCAGAATAACAACTGGATTAATTTTTTTTATCATATTTATTGCCAGCATAAAAATTAAATGGTTAGCCTGGCTTTTGCCGGTGATTATTGTAGCAGCCGGACTTATTGGAATCGCAGAATTCCATCGCTTTGCAAGACGTAAGGGTGTGAATGCCCCACTGGTACTGAGTTTTATCATAGCTCTCCTGATTTTTGCGGATGCCTACCTGGGACATTTTACCCATCTGCTTTTTATTCTTTCCTTTGCCCTGAGCATAATTTTAGTATATTTTGCAATTTGGGGGGGGATTGATAACTCCGTTTTGCGGTCAGCCGTGGTTCTTATGTCTACTGTGTATGTCGCGCTTCCTTTAAGTATTTTGTTATATCTGCTTAGCCCAGAGATTATCAACAATCGCCAGGGGTTGGGACTGCTGGTGTTTATTGTGGTGGTGACCTGGGCTACTGATACAGGTGCTTATGGGTTGGGCACACACTTTGGCAAACATAAATTAACACCCAGACTCAGTCCTAACAAGACCGTTGAAGGTGCAATAGGGGGGTTTTTTACAGGGATTTTGGTTGCTGTGTTAATTTTACTCTTCTGGAAATCATTACGTCAGGTGATAATCTGGAGAGATGGGATTTTATTGGGCATTATTCTGGGTATTGTCACTCAAATTGGCGACCTGGCAGAGTCTGCTTTCAAACGTGATGCCCGGTTGAAAGATTCAGGTAATACGATTGTAGGGCATGGAGGTATTCTTGATGTAGTTGATAGCTTGCTATTAACCATTCCCGTGTCTTATCTTTATCTCCACTTTATCAGTGGCGTGCTTTAATGCAATCCTGTTACACTGTTTTTGCATAAAAAATAAATGAACTGGAGTAAAGGACAATTACCTCTTCCACGACTTCCTTTATTTGTCTTATTGATAATTTTGCTTGTTTTTTTCTTGCCGTTACTTTCTGGACTTAAACTCCTTGATGGCGGAGACCTTGTTAATCAATACATTACTTACAAGTATTTCTGGCAGTATTGGCTCAAACAGGGGATTTTCCCGTTGTGGAATCCATTGATTTTTTGTGGGCGACCATTTGTAGCGGATATTCAGCTTGGTTGTTTCTATCTACCCAATCTCCTTCATCTAATTATACCGCCGGAACAAGCATTTACAATTTTAACCATTCTCCATCTATTAATGGCGCTCTGGGGAGCTTATATATTTTTTTATCGTGCTTTGAAAGCGGCGCCAGCAGCTGCGACCCTCGCTGCCATAATTTTTGTTTTTAACGGTTTTTTTCTTACCCGCCTGTATAGTGGCAATGTCTTATTTATCTTTACTGCCACCTGGACACCCTGGATTTTTTTCAGTTTCATTCAGTGGCTAACCAGGCAAAGTCTTAGATACGCAGCATTGACAGCGATATTAATGGCATTTCAGCTACTTGCAGGTGCGCCGCAGTTAGCCCTGATCTCTAACTCTGCCCTGATTTGTTTGTTTGTCATCTTTCTTTTGTTCAACTGGAGGCAACTTTTATCTTCACCATTTGGATTTTCCCAATTTCTTTTTTTCTCAATATTAATTTTTTTACTGGCGCTGGGGTTGGGTGCCATTCAACTTTTGCCCACCTATGAATTTATGCATCACAGCTTTGAACGGGCTGGCAAAACTGCCTGGGAGTACGCTACTATTGATTCATTGCGTCCACGATTTATTTTGACCTGGTTGTTCCCGGACATTTTTTTCACACCTACCAGGCCTGAAATTTACTGGGGCGGACTGGAAGGCTACTGGGAAATAAATGCTTATATCTCTATCCCCGCAATAGTGTTAGCCATTTGTTTTCTGTTTAATCTACTCCTGGCACGACGCGAACGAAGCAGTTTTTTCCCAACTGAGGATATTTTTAGCATTCGTAGAGTTTGTCTTATCACCGCATTTATCCTCCTGATAATGGGTATAGCACTTGCACTTGGACGCTATTCCCCGGTTTATTATCTTGCTTATCATTTGATCCCTGTGATTAGCAAATTCCGTGTGCCAGCACGCTGGATTTTCCTGTACATTTTTTCCCTGAGTATTTTTACCGCATTATCACTGGACCTGATTATCAAACAAACAGAAACCTTTGTCTCGCTCCTTCGCCGCACAGCAGGATTTGTTCTGATTATCCTTGCAGGTGCTACATTACTCCTATTTTTGATACTCCCCTCCCTGCTGAATCAGCTCGGGTTACAAAACAGCTTTTCCAGTCTTCCGCCGGATTTAGCAGGAGAATACACCAGCTGGTGTTTGCAACGTGCAAAGCTGTCGGTAATTAGTACGCTGGCTTTTGCTTTGCTAACAGGTTTTTGTCTTTTGTTTTTTAGCTGGCGACGTCTTCAGCCCAAAACGTTTGTTATTGTGATTGGATTAATAATTATTCTGGATATTTATTTGTTCGGGATGAAATTTATCAGTGCTACACCGGCAAAAATTTATTTTAAGCAGGCATATCCTGCTACTCCACTTATCTCATCTCTGCAACAATATCTCGGTGAATATCAACATAGGTTTCTGGCTATGGATGATGTGTATTACTGGCAGAACGACCAGAATCAAATGGAGGTTTATCCCAATCGTGCAATGGTACGTAACTTACCGGATGTGCGTGGTTACGACCCGGTTTATATCCGCACATACGGTGAATTTATGAATATGCTGGCAGGTCGTCCGTTGGATAAATCACCCGGAGCTTTGCTGTTTGTAAAAGAGATTACAAATCCGGCATTACTTCAGCTGTTAAATGTCCGGGTAATTTTAAGTTATCAGGAGTTAACTCATCCCTCATTACGTTTACGCCAGCGAGCGGTTTTTGGCTTGAATTTTTATGAGTATCTCCATCCACGTGGAGAAGCATTCATTGCAACGGCACAAAAATTTAACGGCGACACTAACCAATTACTGGCTGCTTTGAGTACGATAGAAAACACTACAAGTGTTTTTACTTATGAGGCCCCACCTGTTTCAACTACATCTCTTTCAAGCGATTTGCCTGAAAAAAATAGTGTCCGGCGCCTTGCTTTTTCTCCCAATAAACAAATATATGAAGTAAATCTGATAGAGGGTAATATACTGGTCTTTAGTGAAAATTATTATCCCGGCTGGCACGCATTGGTTGATAATCAATCGGTGCCTATTGTTAGAGTTAATCATACCTTTTCCGGTGTCTTTCTTAAACCTGGAAGGCATATTGTAACCAGATATTTTTCACCCACTTCCTTTAAAACAGGATTTTTTATTTCTTTATTATCTCTCCTTATACAAATTTTTCTGTTTCTAAGAAAACAGCCCAGCAAAGCTTATAATGAATAACAGTAATATTGCTTTACTATACATTTTCTATTAGGACTTGATTTACTAAAGAGGAATATAGTAAGCGCTATTTTTTAAAATTTAGACATTAAAAAGCAGAAATATAATTATAGAGTACGATTGTATGAAAAATTTGGAGGTAATGGAGTATGATATCTGTTAAGATGCTGGAACGAAAGGTCATTATGAGGATACGGCGCTTGATATGTGAAACCGGCGAGGAATTATTAGAGAGTGATGCCTTTAAGGAGTTTGTGCGGCAAAGTATTAAACAATTACAACGTAAGAATTCCATTCTTCTGGAAGTGTTTAATAAATCTGAAATTACTGAGCGGGATATAGAGACTCTTATTGAGACATTCCAGTTTTTATATAAAATGGAAGCTCACCTGGTGCCCAAAATAGTCCCCGGTTCAGAAGTCTTATTACGCAATCCCGTTCTTCTGAATGACCTGGTAGAGTATCTATATAATTACTGGAGAAATTTTGACCGCTTTATTATCTGTGATTCAGCTGGCGACCATCTGGATAAGAGACCATATCGCACGTTTAATGACACTGTGGAGAAGATGACACACATAGTTCGCAGTGTTTATCGTGATATTCAGGAAAATATCACCGGAAAACATCCACGCGTTTATCGGCAGGTTAGCGCAGGTGCTAAATTAGCCGCTATTGCACTACCCAAAGATGTTCCATTTCCGGATGAGGTTTATAAAAAATTAAAGCCTATTCCTATTATTCGCCAGATTTTACTGTACCCTCCGTTAATTCTTAATCCGCCGATGAATAAGCGAACAGGCAAATTTGAGAAGATTTCCCAGAATCCATTAGACCTCGTCACATTAAATTCAGAGGAGTGGTTATGTTATCCTGCTAAAGTAGGTGAGTTGATAATATTGATTTATTTTCACGAGAAGTTTTATGAGCTGGGATTCTCCCTTTGTAACCTGTTTGAATTAGCTGATGACGAAGATTTACAGAGAAAACCTGCGGCAGTTTACACTTTTGGTGTTCCGGAGTCAGCCCTTGCAAATCTGGGCGTTTTCCCCACGGTATTTTATGACGATGAAAAAAACGATATGCTGGTAGCTGCCGTGCCTAATAAAGATGAATTTGGCTATTTCGGCTATCTAAAAAAGATGGTGTTGACACTCCATAATATTAAAATGATGAAAGCGGGAA
>CAYRXI010000001.1:67003-70039 GCA_964428255.1 uncultured Candidatus Sumerlaeota bacterium | reverse complement strand
TGCAAACAGCTACACCAGGACTTTTTATCTCAGTTTAGATGCACCTTTACAAAAACAACAAACTCTATTGAGAGAAGCCAAATTTGCTATTAAGCGAGCATTACGCCTTGAGCCTCTGGCTGGAGAAAATTTGTTTAAAGCTGCCGAGATTAATTATTTGTATGGAATGCTGGTTTTTAATCTGTCTCGGCAGATACCAGAAGATACTGAAACCAATCGTAGGGCACGATTATTTTACCAGGCACGGGCAAAGTCTTATTATGAAGAATCCTTATTTTATGTTCAATCAGCGCTTGCAGAATTACGCATACATTCAAACTATTACCTTATGGGTCTTATTTATCGCGACCTGGCTGAACTTGCCCGGGATACTGCTCATCCCGAACAAGCACAAAACTTTTTCAACCTGGCAAAGGAAAACTTTTTTACCGCAGTTAAGTATACAATGGCTTATGGTCCCGCAGTGCATGAACTGGCAGAATTACTTTTAAATGAAAATCCTCCAAATTATAAATTAATTAACGAATTACGACGCCAGATTGCCAGATATGACCCTGAATATTTTCACGAAAATTATTTTAAAAAACTGGCAGATGCCATAGTGAATGGAGAATATGAACGCGGCTTGCAAATTGCAAAAGCTCTGGTAGAAATTGACCCTGACAATGTTGATTTTCATACTCATCTTTTTTACTCTTACCTCAGAGTTAACGATCTCGCAGGTGCCGAACAGCAGCTTAAAATTATTCAACAACTCGCTCCTGACAATTCTCAGCTTCCGTCTCACTATACAATTTTTTATATTCATCAGCAAAACTGGCAGGAAGCCAAAATCTGGCTGGATAAAGTCCTGACCAAACGTCGTAAAAAAGAAAAGTTAGACAAATTTGAGGCTATTGAACCTTTTCTCCTGGAAAAATTAGGAAAAACTGAAGAGGCCCAACAGCGTTTAACTGATAAAAAAGGCAGAAAAAGCCCATATCTACTGGACAAGTCTGGGTGAAGCTGCAATGTTCCTCTTTGGAGATAAAGAACGCGGTGTAGCTTTCTTTGAAAAACAACTTGCATACAAGGAACCAAACAGTCCGTTAATCTTATATTACGTCGCAAATTATTATGTTGAAAAAGGTGAACCACAAAAGGCACTACAATATATCATTGAGTATAAACCATACATCGGCTCCAACCGCCGACTCCAACAGCTAGCAAGACAACTCCAGCAACAATCAGCCCCTTCTTTTACCAATGAACAAAAACAGCAACCGTAAATCTTTTGCTAAACAATGTCAGACAGAAAAATAAAAATACTACGGGTGATGCGTGGATTAAAATTCGGCGGGATTGAACTTCGTACCCTGAATCTTACTAAAGCTCTTAACGATTCAGGTGAATATGAATGTGATATTGTTACTATTCTTGATAGAGGTGAACTCATAAATCAAGCCGAAGCTTGGGGAATTAATGTTTTCCATATACCCATTAAACATCGCTCAGATTTGCGTGGAATCTTTCAGCTGCGAAATATTATTCGCCAGAAGCATTATCAGATTGTCCATACTCACTCTTTTTACCCCAATGTCCCGGGACGTATCGCAGCTATTTTGGCGCGGGCACCCGTGATTATTGCTCATCAACATAGTTTATTCGGGAAAAAATGTAAACGCATTAAACATAAATGGTACGAGAAACTCCTTGCACCATTCACTAACAGAATTATTGCAGTCTCCCGTACTGTTAAAGATGATTATGTTAAATTTACGGGAATATCAGCAGATAAAATTGAAGTAATTTACAACGGTATAGACCTGACCCCCTTTACTAAAACTTATGACATTGCTTCACTCAAGCAACAAATTGGTATAACTGACCGGATAATTATTGGCAGTATCGGTAGATTAGTTGGCGTGAAAAATTATCCAACACTTATTTCTGCTGCCCATAAAGTAAGTCAGATTATACCCAATGTAGTTTTTATTATAGTGGGAGATGGTACCTCTGAGATGAAAAGCAGACTGCTTTCGCAGATAGCAGAGTTAAAGTTAGAAAATTATGTTAAATTACTCGGTTATAGAACCGATATCCCTCAATTGGTACAGATGTTTGATATATGTGTATTACCCTCTCATTTTGAAGGATTTCCGGGTGTTATCCTGGAATATATGGCTGCACAAAAGCCGATAATTGCCTCTAATAAAGGCGGACAGACAGAAATTCTAACTCCCGAGAAAAATACCTTATTTTTCCCCCCGGACAATGCAGATGAACTTGCAAATTCAATTATTAAACTGATTCAAGTCCCGAAATTGCGACAAAATTTAGCAGAAAATGCCCGTATTGCTTCCGGAGATTTTTCACTGGAAAAAATGGTGACTAATTTTGACAGACTATATAAAACCCTGCTTGCAAAAAAATAAAATGGAGCTGGTAAAAAAACTGATTAAAATAAGCAATAAAATCATATCTTCCGATGGGCATTTTATTATTTTTTCAGCCCTGCTATATTTGTTTTTTGCTGGTGTCTATCTTAAAACTCATGCTTTTATTGGCACAGATGGCTGTAATTATGCTATTGGTACGGAAAATATTGCCAGAGGCAAAGGCTTTACCCGGGATGGTCGCCCCATAACTCTCTTTATGCCATTATATTCTTATGCTGCGGTACCATTTTATTTACTTTTTAAAAATTCCGAAACTGCTACCAGATTTGTCTCTTTGCTTTCTGGTATACTCACCTTACCATTATTATACTTTCTGGTAAAAAGATTGTTTAATGTCGGGATTGCAAAAATATCAACTTTTTTGCTCGCAACTAACACCCCTTTTATGAAGGTTTCTTCAGATGTTCTTGTAGAGGGAATGATGCTGATGCTTTTGATTTGTGCCTGTTATTTCTATGCACAGCTTATATGGTATAACGAAAAAAGAAGGTCAGAACCTCTATTTCTCGTGCTTTTTTCTCTTTTTTTCGGACTGGCAACATTAACACGTCCAGATGCATTATTTTTTTATTTGTTATTTATCTTATTTTATATTGTC
>CAYRXI010000001.1:56318-66993 GCA_964428255.1 uncultured Candidatus Sumerlaeota bacterium | reverse complement strand
ATAAAAATATTATTTAGCACCTTTATTTTTACTTTGGTCCTAATACCCCAGATTTCATTTCAATACAGACATACGGGTCGTATTCAAATTACGGACAAGGTTCAGAACCACCTGTTATGGGGTGATTTATATGCGTTTATGGACAAAAAGAGCTATTATAAAATTTCAGCATTCAAAGTTTATGATGCTCTTGGGTTGCCTCTTCCGCCTGATGTTGAAAGACCACCGGACTTAACAAATTTTAGTGCAGTTAGTTATATACTTCAAAACCCAGAAAAACTTATAAAGCGTGCTTATTTTAATCTCCTTCAGGGCATAGGCTTTTTAAATAAAGGAATGGTGTTACCTTTACTATGGCTTTTCTGCATAATAGGATTAGTTACACTGCTCAGGCGGAACGACTACAGGGTCAAATTGGTATGGCTGTTGTTATTTTTTGTTCCTGCTCTATTGCTGTTGCTCACACATTATGAACAACGTTTTGTTTTGCCTCAAATTTGCGTTTTATTGGTCATATCTGCTGTTGGAGTTCATCAACTCGTACAATATTTGCCCCAATTGAATCATCCACAACGCTTTATCCTGAAAGTAATAGTCATTTTAACCTTTATATATTATCCATTTGCAGAAAATTATACATATGTGAAAAATTTTTATTCGCCAAATCCATACCAGATTTATAAGAAGGCTGGCTCCTGGCTGCGCAGTCAAATAAGGGAACCAGAAAAAACTCTGGTTGTGGGGTTTAAGCCCTGGATTTGTTTCTATGCTGGAACACGCTGTGAACTTGTTCCCTGGATAGAATCATTAGAACTTTTGATTAAATACTTACAAAGAATAAACGCGGATTTTCTGGTTGTGCAAAAACGAGAATTACGAAACAGGCATGAAATATTAATGTCTTTGATTGATGAACAAAGTAAAATCTCCGGACTTATACCCCTTTATACGGATCAAAATCGTCGTGATAAAATTATAATTTACAAAGTGGAAAAATAGTAATACCTGCAGATTCAAATTAGTAATTATAAATGAATAAGGTTCACAAAATTTGTATTCTGATGCTTATTTGTCTTGCTATTGCTATTCAGATTGATTATATCACGTGGCAAAAAGTATTGATTATGGCTGACACTGCAGGTTATTTGCGAGTGGCAAATGAAATTCTGACAAGTGGAAAGTTATATGACCCCATACGTACTCCAGGTTATCCTTTGTTTTTGGTTTTAAATTATATTTTCTTTGGCTATCAAAACTTTGATGCAATTGTAATAGTTCAATCACTGCTGGGTATTAGTAGTATTTTTCTAAGTTATATTATCACCTTTAAATTGACTAAAAGCAGACTGGCTTCATTAATATGTGCTTTTCATATCGCATTTAATTATCAGCTTATTTACTTTAAATCCGCCATTCTTACCGAAACTCTCTCTATGTTTTTTGTACTACTGACTGTCATTTTGTTTATACTCACCATAGAGAAACATTTCTCCTGGCATTTAACTGCATTGGTAAATATTTTACTACTTTGCCTGATTTTTACTCGCCCTATTTTTCTTTATGTGATTATAATGTTTCCGCTATTAAGTATTTTCTATTTCATCAAAACCAGAGAAAAATTTCATATAATTATAGCACTCATTTTATTTGTAATTATTTTGTTATTGCCCATTGGAATCTATAGTAGCTACTTAAAAAGAAGTTATGGTTTTGGGGGGCTTTCTACTCTTTCAAACGTTAATGTCTTAGGAGTAATATTAAAGCATAATATCCATCAATATGCACCAGAAGAATATAAAGAATTCACTGAGCTTTTGAATATGAGGCAACAGCAATTAACTGGTAAAGACAGGTATAATCCTTTTTTGTACCTACCATTGATAAAGGATAAAATCCCACAACAATCGGAAGTTGATTTTAGTTACTTAATGAAATTCAGTATTGATTGTATGAAAAATGCTCCATTTATTTTTCTTCAAAAAACCATTGCTCAAATTCCTGAAATTTTCACTAAAATGCACAAACCCAAACAATATGAAACAAAAGGTTCAATAATCTCTACTATTGGAACCAAGTTATATTTAAGCACTGTCTATAAGGCTTTTCGTAAAGACATCTGGATTGTTTTATTGATATTTTCCCTGTTTTCTCTAATCTTTGCATTCATTAGAAACGACCAACAAATTTTTGTTCCCTTAGTCTTGCCAATTTTCATTTGGTTACACATATTAAGCATTACGTTTTTAACTTATTCAGATTATGAGAGAATGAGGATGCCGGTAGATGCATTGATTATTATTTTTTTAATATTTGGATTTGCACAATTGATAAATACAGTAGTAGATTTCATACCAAACATAAAAAAGTTAGTTCATAAATAAGAGGTAAGAAGTGAACATCAATAATTTTTTTGAACAAGAGCCAAACACGAGAAAGAGAAGGATATTTCTGATTATTTTGTTTATCTCTGCCATTTTGGTTCGGATTGATTTTAATACCTGGCATAAAGTTGAACTTTTTCCTGATACCTTTAGCTACTTGCGTGTAACTAATAATATTTTAATGAATGGGCAGATTTTGGATGCTGGAAGACCTCCTGTTTATCCAGTGTTTTTACTGTTAAATTTTTTATTTTTCGGGTATGAAAATTTTCTGGCAGTTGCTATTATTCAATCAATAGTTGGAGTAGTCAGTTTATTCTTAGTATATCGCCTTACATTCAATATAACCAAAAGTTTTATTTTGTCAGCAGTTATTACTACGATTTCAACGTTTAATCTTAATGCTATATTTTATGATACCGCAATTACTACAGAATGCCTATCATTGTTTTTAGTTTTAATTTCATTTATTCTGCTGGATAAGATAATTAAACAAAACTTTTCTATTAAATTGTGCATATTGCTTAATATCTGCCTGCTTTTGCTTATTTTTCTGCGCCCAATCCTAATAATGATAATATTTTTTGTGCCAGCCATTGCCATTATATATTATTTGCGGCAGAGAGTGATTAGACCCGTTGTTATTTTATTAATCACCTTTTTTCTCTTGGTAGTAATTCCTGTTATAGTCTGGGGAATGGTTATGAAGATAAAATATGACTTTTTTGGTATTTCATCAATAGGACATAAACAAGCTTTTGTGGTAATTGTTAACAATAATATGGAAGAATATGCTTCCCCTAAATATAAATCTCTTGGGATGGCGATTAAAGCAGTGCGTGAGGCAACACAAGATCCTGATAAGAAAAACAATGTTGATTATATAATCTCACAATTGGAACAAAAATTTCCCCGTGAAAATAGTCAGGATTATAAATTATATATGCAGTTTAGTCAGGATGTTATATTTAATGCTCCTTTTGTCTTTCTAAAAAAGTCTATAGCAAAGATTCCAGATATTCTAAAAAAGATTCGCCGACATAACGAATATGCAGAGGACCGTGGTGTTGTTGCAACTCTGAGTTACTATGTATATCGTTATTTAATATACAAACCTTTTAGAAATGGTTTTATTTTTCTCTCTCTCTTGTTATTTTCTATTTTAATACCAGTTATCACATACAGAAAAAACGTTGTTCAATGGCTAATCATACTATCTATTATTCTGTTTATCTGGTTTTATATTGGAATGATATCTATCCTAACCGCAGCTGCATTTGCGCGTTATAGAATGACTATTGAACCACTCATTTATTTGGTTGTATTTGTGGGGATTGCTGAGATATTACAATTTTTTAAAACGCAGTTTTTCCCAAAACAATAAACCTGCTGGAAATTAAAGGAATTGAATTTCATAATTGTAGGACGTCTTCAATCTTATTCCATACTAAATCGGGTGTTATACTCCTTAAGCAAGGTGCTGTGTTGTTGCAAAATGTTCCAGCTTTAGTTCGTGGCAAATGAATGCAGGGACTACAAGGCCAGGATGTGTATAGCACCAGGTGCTTCTCTCTATCAAAGAAGGGACCATATCTAAAAGGAGTTTGAGGTCCCCAGAAAGAAATAGTTTTACAACCGGCAGCCATTGCGAGATGAAACGGTCCACTGTCATTTGTTATAAATAGTGGGAGTTTCTTTAAAAGAGCCATGAATTCTCCTAAAGACAACTTACCGCACAAATTATAAACTTTATTAAGTACTAATGAAGGTAGCTCTTGTAGAAGTAAGTTTGTATATTCTGCTTCCGCGGATGAACCCGTAAGTATAACATTAAACCCCTCATTAACAAGTTGTTTTATAATTTGCTTATAATAGTTTAAGGGCCAGCGTCGTAAATAGGTTAATTCAGAAGAGTGAATATTTACCCCAACAGTCCTATTCAAATTTAATTCGGGTAATTTTTTTTCCAGAGAAACACAAATTTCAATTATTGATTTTACTTCTGGTCGCTTGATGGATGGTTCCTTTACCCCAAGATATCTTAGTGCATCAAGGTATACCTGCAAAATATGTTTGGTATTATGATAAAACAAGAAATGCGAATATAAAGCACGTCGCCAGAAGTTTGGTAAATAAAATCCAATTCTAATCGGAGCATTACTTAAGGCACCGAGTAATTCAGTATAAGCAGAAAAAACCTCATAATCTATAACTACATCAATTTTATATCGTTGAAAATTTCTGACCACCTTTAGAGTATCACGGAAAAAGTGCCAGAAACTGTCATTTCTAATAGTAATTGGCCTGGGCTGGGATTTAAATTCCAGAAAATTAAATAACTGAATGTTATTATGAAAAGTGCAAAAATAAACTTCAGCCTTTGGGAAATGTGTAATGATAGAGTTTAATACAGCACTCACACTTGTAATGCTACCGAGTCCAAAAAATTTGATTACTAAAATTCTCGCTGGAGACTTATCTTGAGGCGCAGGAAAAGGGAAGATTTTTTTATACAGTCCCAAAAGGAAACATAATGGAATACCTATCATTCTATCTATTAAACGGGCAAATTTAATCTTCATATTAAGTAGCTGCTCTCCTTTTTATATTTTTCTCGTAAGGAAATAACGCCAGCGATACTTTTTCTTGGCTTTAATTGCTTGAGGGGGGGGAGCGGTATACAATGATTCGTACAAGTCACAAAGTTTTTCAACGTAAGTTTGTACAGTAAACTGTGCACTGCGTTTCAGGGCATTTTCACTAAGTCTATTGCGTAATTGGCTGTTAGATAACAAACATATAATTTTATTGGCTAAATCAACTGGAGAATCGGGTTCAGCTAAAAGTCCTTCTTTCTCATCATCAAGGATTTCGGATATACCGGGAAAGCGAGTAGCAACAACTGGAGTCCCCAGAGCATATGACTCAATCACGCAACGCGGAAGTCCTTCAAGATGTGAACACAGCACAGTTGCCTCAAATAATTTATAATAAGCACTTACGTTTTGCTGGTAACCGGTGAAAACTACAGATTCAGTTATTCCTAATTCATTACTTAAGCATCTGATTTTTTCTAAATATTCTTTATCACCATCACCAACAATAAAGCATTTCAAATTTGGAAGTCTCTCACGCAAAATGGAAACGCTTTTTAATAACAACTCCAGATTTTTTACTGGATGAATTCGTGCTACGGTCCCGATTATGCGTGTCTCTGGTGAAAGTGAATATTGTTTTCGTAGAGATTCTACATCTTTGGGAGTCGCAGAGGCTCTGAGAGTTTCTACATCAAAGGCATCGTGTATTATATGTAACCGTTCTATCAGCTGTGGTTGACATTTTTCTTTAACCAGCTCCCAATATTGATTATATCCTGCAGCGGAGACAAATAAACAGGAATCGGTTGCCGGCAGCAACCTTGTTTCGTATTGCAAAAGTTTTGGTGTGTACCGTGAGCCAGGCATTGTGTGGTGATGTGTTATAATCACAGGCACTTTAGCAAGAATGGCTGCAATGCGGACCATAAAGTGATTGTCAAAAGAGTGAATATGAATGATGTTTGGCTTAAGAGAGGCAATAAATTGGGCACCCTTGACAATTTTCCTGCGATTTAATTTACCTTTCATCTCTGTCTTTACAACCGGTATACCAAGATCTCTTGCCTGGGGCACCAGCAATCCGATACCACTTGTCAACAGAATGGTTATGTCAAAATGCTGTAACAGTCTTGGCAAAACA
Source organism: uncultured Candidatus Sumerlaeota bacterium (assembly GCA_964428255.1). Lineage (GTDB taxonomy): Bacteria > Sumerlaeota > Sumerlaeia > MWCT01 > JAGHBZ01 > CAYRXI01. Next base: position 60,874 of record CAYRXI010000001.1, on the reverse strand, counting down.
CTTAGAGCTGAAGTCTCACTCCCACCAACGCCAAAACGTCGATAGGTCCAGATTACTTTTAATTTTCTCTCCAAGCTCAATTGTCTCTCATTTCAAATCAAAGATTTAAAGTTAAAAGTTCTTTTATAGTTTTAAACGATATTTTAATCTAAACCAACTCCGGGCTTTTTCTGTCTCTCTGTCAGGTGCAGATAATAAGCTGTCGTAAATTGTACATAATTTATTGATATGCTCGTTTATATCAAATTCTTGAGATTTACGAACAGCATTTTTACTCATTTGCTTAAGCAGTTCCGGATTTGAAATTATTCTTTCAATAGCTTCAGCTAGTGAATACGGGTCATTAACTTTTGCATACAGTCCTTCTTGTCCCTCGGTCATTACTTGACGAATACCTTCTATATCTGAACCTACTATTGGTACTCCAGAGGCAAAGGCTTCAATTAGAAAGTGAGGAAGTCCTTCGTGCGAGGAACATAACACTCCGCAAGTAAATAATCTTATATGGTCAGCAACATCCTGACGATAACCTGTAAAAATGAAATGATCGGTTAATTTTTTTTCAGCCACTAAATTTTTTAGAGAGTTAACATAATTTTCTTCACCTTCACCAATGATCATACATTTTAAATTGTGTATTTTGTGGCGGAGAATGTCCACGGTATCAATAAGTGTTTCAATACATTTTACCGGAGCAATACGTGCCACCAATCCAATTACTGGCTGTTCCTTTTTCAGTTTGTAGCTTATACGGAGTTTTTCCACCGCATCAAGATTCGCCTTATAAAAAGAGTCAAGCTGGAATGCATTTGAAATAGTGACCAATTTTTTGGCGGCTTTACTCTGGGGTGCTATGTTGAGCAATTTTTGATATTGCATCTGAGCAGGATGAGAAACAAATAAAATTTTATCTGAACAGGGGAACAATTTTTTCTCCCATTCCAGGGTCTTTGGTGTAAAGCGTTCACCGGGCATAGAGTGATAATGCGGGATGATGCCACGAACTCCGGCTAAAATTGATGCTATGCGAATGCTGAAATGGGAGCGAAAATTATGTGTATGGACAATTTGTGGCGAAAGTCCCTTAATTATTTTAGCTGCTTCTTTTATTCTTTTGTGATTCAGCGTACCTTTAATTTTAGCAAAATAAACCGGTATCCCTGAGCGTTTAACTTTTTCCACCAGCCGACCTTCTCCGTGAGTAAGAAACAATGCTACAGAAAAATGTCTCTGTAGCAAAGGGAGGACATCCGTTGTATAAATCTCAATCCCTCCCAATTCCATTCTATTTAATACCCATAAAATTTGCATTTATTTATTGAAGATTCAGTTAAAATAAATTATTAGATATCCAGATTCCAAATTGGATTTCAACAAGTCATTTAAGATAGGGTATAATTGGCATATAGTGATTTTTTTAAAAACTTCAGGAAGTTTCACAGGCACTATGAACTTAAATATACTACTAAAAGATTAGTGTTATTATTTGGTAGCAACCTGGGGCGAAATGAAAAGAGATTCTATCAAGTAAGAAATGGCAAATTTTATTTTTGTGCTTAGCTGTGAACGTTCAAGATGGTGTTTAAGTTTCTGATAGCGCTCCTTTGAAATCCTGGGGTCTAAATGTCCTTCCATTCTGGCTGAAGGGGTTCCGGGGCGAGCAGAAAATCGGAACGGTTCAACATAAATAAATGGTAAACTGCCGGCAAGTTTTAACGTTTGCTGAAAATCCTCTTCTGTTTCTGTGGGAAATCCTACCATTACCTGTGAGCGAATATGCATTTTGGGATTGGCTTCTTTCATTGCATAGATTACTTTTGTGAATTCTTCTACAGTATAGCCCCGATTCATCAATTTGAGTATACGATTACTCCCTGATTGCATTTGCAATTCGGCATAAACAATTCTTCCTGTTTTCAATATTTCTGTGAATTCATCAAGATATTGTAATATGTCTTCGGGCTCCAGATTTCGCAGATAAAGACGAAATGAATTATCAATTTCCAGTAATTTCCGAAGAAGAAATGGAAAACTAACCCCGGTATCCTGACCATATGAGCTTACACAGGTTCCTATTAAAACTATATCACGAAAGCCTGCTTTAACGCCCTCTTTTACCCTTTCAACAATCCACTCAAGGGGTTGACTACGCAATCGTCCCCGTGAAATGCGTATAGCACAATATGTGCAATGTCTGTTGCATCCAGAAGCAATTTTTACATAATATCTGGTGCGCTTGGGAGGGCAAATACCTGTCCAGCGATAAAGTAATCGGTCAAAAGTGAATAAAATACCTTTTTTCAAGTTCCAGATTTTCTCTGGTTCAAAAATTCTGCGGTGAGGATATGTAGCAGGGCTGAAATCTTCAGTATTATCGTAAGGTTTATCGGTCTCCCAGGGAAGATGGTCGGTTATAGGACCAATAGAATCTATGATAGGACCTGGAATGATAAAAATATTTTTTAATTCTTTGAGTGCTTCCGGGTTAATTTTAGGCAGGCAACCACAAACAATAATTTTGCTCTCAGGGGAAGTGTTTTGTTGAAGTTTTTTTGTAATTTCAACTGAGAGTTTTTCATTCATCCGCGTCAGCCCACAGGTATTTATTATTATGGTGTCTGCCTCACCGGGATTGGTTGTGGTTTCAGCGCCCCGTCTAACTAAAAAGGTCTTCACCTGTTCAAGGTCATATCTATTTTCAGGACAACCTACAACATATAAATACACCTTTTTAGGGATTGGTTCCATTTTCTCCTCCTGCAGAAAAAATGATAATAGTTTTTTTCGGTTAATGGTTTAAAATAATATTAAAAATATCATTTTACTATACTATCAAATATATACTTCAACTTTAAAAATTTAAAATTTATACGCGTTTTCAATTGATTGAGCATTTTCAAAGAAATTTTACCAGAGTCTTAATTCAACCAGCAATATTTATTGATTACAGACATAGTTTTCTTTTTTTTACTTTATCAATTTGGTTGTATGAAAATTGCGATAACATATTATACTTGATGTAAGAAAATGTATTGAAGATTATATGATTCAATTAACAATGTTGTTAGATAAAGAGTTAACTTATATGACGGAACCTTTTCTCTCTATTATTATTGCTTGTTATAACGAGGGACAACACTTACCATCAAGTGTAAGAGAGATAGAAAGCCTGATGTCTACCTTGCGTTTTCCTTATGAATTAATATTTGTTGATGATTGTAGCACAGATAATACACAGTTGTTGATTCATCAATTGGTAGATGGGCGTGAAGATAGATGTTATATCCAGCATCAATTTAATAAAGGAAGAGGAGCAACTGTAACGGATGGCTTTTATCAAGCACGTGGCGAAATCGTTGGGTTCATTGACATAGACCTGGAAGTACACTGCAGATATATTCCGGCTATGTTAACAAGTATTTTAGTAGAAGGTTATGATGGTGCAATTGCCCATCGTTTGTATAAGATTAATTTCCGTCCGGACAATATTCTGCGCCACTTTTTTAGCAGGGGCTATCATTCCCTGGTACGACGATTTCTTGGCTTGCCATATCAAGATACTGAAAGCGGGTATAAATTTTTCAGACGCGATAAAATATTACCCTTGTTGCAATATGCAAAGAGTCCTGGCTGGTTCTGGGACACGGAGATAATGTGGATGTGTCATCATTTTGGTCTTAAGATAAAGGAGATTCCATGCTTGTTCATTCGGCGGTTTGATAAGAAGTCTTCTGTGCGAGTTTTGCGCGATTCATACAATTATCTGCGCGAGCTGATTAAGTTTAAACAGCGTATTAAACACGGGCTAATAAAAAGTGAAAGCCTTGAAAGAAATAGGACTTAAAAAAACAATACGTTTTGTCGGTGAAACTTTTCTCCTTTTAATTTTCAAGCTTATGATATTTCCTAATCTACGAGTTTTATTTTTAAAATTATTGGGAGGTAAAATCGGGAAAAATGTAGTTATCCATAATATTCATCTTTTCAATTTATATCGTGGGAGCTTTCGCAATTTGATTATAAAAGATAATGTATTTATTGGTCAGGAAGTTATGCTGGATTTAGCTGATAAAATTGTGTTAGAGAAAAATGTGACACTGGCGCAACGCGTACTGATTTTGACACATATGAATGTTGGTTATTTAGAACACTATTTACAGAGATTTTTCCCATCTATGCAGAAACCCGTAATCATTGAAAACGATACGTTCATAGGAGCTGGAACAATTATCCTGGCTGGTGTCAGAGTGGGTAAATGCTCTTTAATAGCCGCCGGGAGCTTGGTTAACAAAGATATTCCGCCATATTCTGTTGCTGCTGGCGTTCCAGCAAAAATTATTAAACAAATTCCGCCGGAGAGTGAGAATTAGGCTGTGGCACGAGCTCGCTGCTAAGAATATGGCAATGGCATTTTAAGAAGGCAGAATGTTTTGGTTCCGACTTATTTTTGTCCGCAATGCAACTGACAAAAAATGCAGGTTTTATGGCAATTTGTGCTGATAAGAGTAACTTGCCATTCGGCGAGAGTTTTGATGTAATTGGCGTATATGATGTAT
>CAYRXI010000001.1:37103-56308 GCA_964428255.1 uncultured Candidatus Sumerlaeota bacterium | reverse complement strand
ATCTGGTAGATGACAGATTAGCCTTGCGAGAGATTAAGTACGGTTTAAAAGCAGGGGGAATTGTCATAATTACAGTTTCCGCCGGACAGTCCTTGATGACAGAATATGATAAAGCTGTGGGCCATTTAAGAAGGTGTAACCAGAAAAGCGTTACAGATTTTGCTCATACGTTTTAATTTTAACTTGTTTTTTGGTTCTTATTTTTTTCGGGTTCATTCTGCCGCTCATATTTTTAAAACGCAAGATTTTTGGCCGGTCTATTCAGAGAAAGAAGAATGAAGAAAACATTGTCAATTCTGCATTGGAGTTACCTCCTAGATTGATTAACGGGAATTGAAATTATTAACCAGTGTTGAATTATGGTTAGGACGATATCTGTCTCTGCCTGGGGTTCGTCACTTATTATAGTTGCCAGAAAGGAAACAAATTCTGAAGAAACGTAAATGAAGGCATTATAGTGGGCAAAAAAATATAGATTTTATTAAAAGCAAAAGTCATAATTATTTTTTAGAAAAGTTTAAGTTACACGGAATTGAAATGAAAAATTTTTTCAGGCTATTTAAGTATCTTCGTGAATATAAATTTCTACTTGTAGTAATAGTTATTAGCACGATATTTGCTGCTTTGCTGAATGTATCCAACATTGCTTTATTGAAGCCCGTTTTAGAAGTATTTTTTGGTGAAGTTAAGGATAAACAAGCAAATAAAGTAGATTTGACAGAATGCCCCAATGGCGAAGTACATCAGGTTTTTGTAATTAAGGATACAGAGAAGTTAAGTAATATTCAGCCAGGTGAAGAATATACTTATTGTCCTTTTGGAGCCCCCCATAAAATTATTCCTCATAAAAAGCCAGAAGGAGCTATTGATAAAGCCCAGGCTGAGATAGAGAAGGAGCTAAAGACTTCATTTCTTAACAAAAGCCGTTTCTTACAACCTTTAGCACAACTATACGATAAAGCAAAACAGAAAAAACATGAAATACAGATTAAATTTTATGGCTATATTCAACAGGGAAGGCAGCTGTATTTATTGCTGATTCTGGGGTTAGTGATTTTGTCGATTGAAATTTTAAAGTTTGTATTTATTTTTCTCTCGCAATATCTCAGCAATTATGTGGGATACAATATTGTTCAGAAACTGCGCTCACAATTATATGAACATATCTTAAAGCAAGATATGACATTTTTCCATCGTCGCACTACCGGTGAGCTTATGAGCAGGATCAGCGGGGACGTTGGTGGCGTGCGTGAGATGCTGATGTTAATGTTTGACGACACCTTACAGGCTCCGATCAATATGATATTCATAATAGGATTTATGATATATATAAATTGGCAATTAACACTCTTATTGTTCATTTTTGGACCGCTTACAGTTATTCCCATAAGATTTTTTGGTAAGAAGACGCGTGTCTTTACGCGGAAGGCACGAGAAAAAACGGCAGACATTTCAGCGGCAATGCAAGAGATAATAAGCAATATAGTTATTGTTAAAGCCTATCAAATGGAGAAATATGAGGCAGCTAAGTTTAATAAAGACACACAAAAATATACAAAGTATCTGCTTCGCCAGCGACGTCTGCGTGTTATCTCCTCGCCATTTATGGACATCTTAGGCACAATTGCGGTTGTTATTACAATGTTGATTGGAGGTTATTTTATTGCTGAAGCTCGCATAATGAGTAGCAGTGCCTTCTTTGTTTATTTGTTCGCAATGTCTCGGTTATATAAGCCAATAAAGAAGTTGAACGATGCCTTTGGTGAATTACAGAAAGGATTGGCATATACAGAAAGGATATTTGAAATCTTAGATACTGTTCCTACTATAAAAGATGCACCGGATGCAGTTCCTATCTCGCGTTTACAGGAAAAAATAGAGCTTGTTAATGTCTGGTTTGCTTATCGTGATGAACGGTGGGTGCTTGAAGATATTAATTTAACTATTCCGGCAGGGAAAATGGTAGCACTGGTTGGACCAAGCGGAGCGGGCAAATCCACAATGATTTCTTTATTGATGCGGTTATTTGATCCTCAAAGAGGTGCCATACTATTTGATGGCGTGGATATTCGCAAGGCGACCGTGGCTTCGGTCCGTGAACAAATAGGTGTGGTATTACAACAGAGTATGTTGTTTAATGACACCATTCGCAATAATATTACTTGTGGGCGTAAGGATATTCCGGAAGAGACAATCATTGAGGCTGCCATTGCTGCCAATGCTCATGAATTTATTGTGCAATTTCCTGAAGGATATGATACAATTGCTGGCGAGCGCGGTGGTAGGCTTTCTGGGGGACAAAGACAGCGTATCGCTATCGCCCGGGCTATCCTGAAAGATCCTGCAATCTTGATTCTGGATGAAGCTACTTCCTCGCTGGATACTGAGTCTGAGAGAAAAATTCAGGAAGCCATTTCTCGTTTAATAAAGGGCAGAACCACAATTGTAATAGCCCATCGCCTATCAACAGTTATGAATGCAGATTTAATCGTGGTTATGGATAAAGGCAGGATTATTGAGATAGGTACACATGCCGAATTAATATGTTTGAATGGCCTATATTCTCGCCTGTGCAAACTTCAATTACAACCATCACTGGCAAGTCATTAGATACTAAAAAAGATTTAAACCTCTGACAGATTGTGATTTATTTTAAACAGATTGAAAAAGTCTCTGAAATGATTATAAATCCCGACGGGAAAAATTACATCTAAAGATCAGGGTTATTGAAGTTTACCCTTTAGTATTATGAGCGATTTCTTTAGCTATACGGTCAAGGATGCCATTAATGAAGGAGGGGGATTCGGGTTCACTGAATGGTTTGGCAATTTCAATATATTCGTTTATAGTGACCTTTGAAGGAATATCGTGGCAATATATAATTTCGGCTACTCCGAGGCGTAAAATGTTGCGGTCAATGACTGAAAGGCGGTCTAATTGCCAGTGCCGAATAACTTCGCGTAGTTTTGAATCAATTGCATCTTGATGGTTGGCGATTATATTAAGGAGTCTGACAGCAAATTCATCAGGGCGATACTTGCGAGTTAGTAAAAGCGGTATTGGTTCATTCTCGTTTTCCTGGTCCACTTCTTCAGGAGACACCAAGCCTGTTAGGTTGAGGTAATTTTTCTGGGCAGTTGAAAGGTCAAGGTTGGCTATTTCCCAACCATATAGGATAAATAGTGCTTCAATACGTGCCAGGCGTCGTCGTGAAAATGGTTCTTTCTTTTCTTCGTTCATTTTGCTGCAAAAGTCGGGTTTCCAAAAGCAGGATCAACATTGACAAAATAATTATTGAGAGCTTCAAAGATTGCCTTTGCAAGTAACTGCTGGTAACTGGGGTCAACCAGATAACGAGCCTCGTCTTTGTTAGAGAGAAATCCGGTTTCAATTAATATCGCCGGCATTGAATAATTAGCCAGAACTTTAAAGCGTGCCTGTTTAATTCCACGATTATATTTCTGAAAATAAGGATATTTGCGAAGCGAATTATTGAGAATCTGGCAAAAATAGTAGCTTGCCTGGGTTTGCTGACGAAGTTCATCTTTCAAAATATTGGATAAAATTTTTTTTAAGTGGTTGTTAAAGGTTGTATCTACAGCATTAAATAATTCGTCGTTTTCAAGTTGTTCCAGAAATCTATTAGTTTCACCGACAGTACCACTATCACTCCAGTAATAGATTTCAATACCACGTGCTGCAGTAGGGCGAAATCCTTCTATGGCATTGCAGTGGATACTGAGAAAAATATCGCCCTTCATCTTTTCGGCGAATTTAATTCGCTCGTACAGGCTTACATAATTGTCTTCGGTGCGGGTGAGATATGCTACCAGATTGGGAGAAGCATCCACTAGTTTTTTTAGTTTCAATGCGATTTGCAGGACTATGTCTTTTTCCCAGACGTAGTTGCCTTTAATTTTGTAAGCAGAACGGGCGCCACGTGATTCTCCGCCATGACCGGGGTCAATAATAACTACTTTGGGCTTTAGTGATTTTTGCACCGGAGTTCGTATAGTGACAAGTAGCCTGTTTTTAACGGCTTCAACATAATTAACATCAAACATTATTGAGGTGGGTGAATAAAAAAGGAATTTTACCCGGTCAGAAACATAGGCAACTTCTACACGTTTTAAGCGTGGATCGCCAATTTCAATAGTGCAAGGTCTGTAGTTAGCGGCAACATTTAATAGCTCTAACGAAAAATAGCCTTTCTGAAGCAGATGATTTTCGGTTACAAATTTAACAGGAGAAGAGGTTGAAATGAAAAAGTTGAGTGAATCGGCGGATTTTTCCCAGGTAATAGATTTGATGGTGGTTGCATAAATTTGAGTAAAACTCTGAAGGAGAGAAAAGATAATCACTATCAAAGAGAGATGTCCGAATCTAACTCTGGAAAGGATGCTCAAATAAGACATTTTTGAGTACCTTAATTTTTCAAATAGCCAGGACAAATTACTCAACATTCTCAGTCAATTTAAAATAAAGGATAAAAAAGAAAGCTTAATGATTGCAAGCAAAAATTAATGAGGTTGATATTCCATAATCATTAGATAATTTTTGGATTCTACAAAAAATGGGTGAAGATTCAATTTGTTCTTTGAAATTTATGCCAATCTACCATACTTTTTGCTAATAATTTACGTCCTGACACAGACTGTTTTAAACTCTACAGCCCACACTACCTCGCAGAAAACTCGCCAGCAGCAATGCTATAAAACATATATCATTATACCCTCGCCGGCGCATTTTCTTCTTCAACCGCTTCAGAATTAACTTTTTCAGCCTCAATTTCCGAAATATCCAATTAAAACTTACTGCACCCATACTTTGAGAAGTTAAATATTGAGAGGCAAATTCCATCTTTACTTTAGGCGTGCTAACGTCGTTAAATCTTCTACCTTTGCTTTTCTCCTATTTCGAAGATTAAAATTAAAAACACCTTGATTTTACTGGGGAAAGCGAAGGCTTTCCACTTCTTTCTTACCTTACCTAATGAGCAGGGCAAAATATTAGTTTTCCCGTAAATGTGGCTTTATTTACACTCTAAGATTCTGGAAAAAATCTGACGATTGGAATTATTTACAGTAAAAAATTTTTCTGAAAGTGCTTCGGGAGAGGTGAAATGTGGGGGGGGTAAAGAATAAGCCAGCCGTTCTAATTTTATTTTGTCAGCTGGGAATAGATTTGTAGTTTTACCCATTAGCAATCGTTGCCGGGATTCTAAAAGGCGGAGAAAGCGATAATTTTGAAGAAGCTCGCTGGCATCTTCACTGGCAATTAAATTTAGCTCGGCTAATTTCTTCAGTGCTTCCGTGGTCTCCGGAATAAAGAGTTCTGGATGCGCTGGACAATGTCTGAGTTGCAAAAACTGAACTGCAAATTCAATGTCTACCAGACCACCAGGACCACGCTTAAAATCAGCCGCTGCCCAGTCCGGAATTTTTGCTACACTTTGCTCTAAGCGCTGGCGCATATCTAAAATATGCTCATTTAGCTTTGAAGGAGGTAGCTCTCTTATCCTTTGCTGAATAATAGTATTAATATGCTGTTGAACTCTTTGTGCTTTCAATCTGTCCCCGACAATATGCCGGGCTTTAAGAAACGATTGCAACTCCCAGAGCTGGGCTGCTTCGGTATAATACTTTACAAAACGGTCAGCAGTACTAACAAGTTCTCCGCTGACTCCTTCCGGACGAAGTCTTGTATCTACATTAAATAAAGTACCGGCTGGAGTAATAGCTGACATTTCCTGAATTATAGCTTCTGCAACTCTGGTAAAGAATACCCTGGGGTCTAACGTTTGAATACGAGTTGATATTTCCTCATCGCTCATAACAAAAAGTAAATCCAGGTCAGAAAAATAACTAAGCTCGTTTCCGCCAAATCCACCAACTGCAAAGATTAATAGCTCAGCGCAAGGTGGGTCAGTGTTTATAGCTGATATGCCGTATTTTTGCGCAAGCTGAGCTAATGTTGCTGAATACACTCTCTGGAGACAAAATTCAGCCAATTTTGTAAGTATCTGAGGAAGTACGGTAAGTTGCTCTCCGAAATTCAGGTCGGTGGTAGCTGTAAGCAACGTCCAGTATTGCTTGAAAAGACGAAGTTTGTAAAAAGGCTCATCAGTTTTAATGGTGGCGAAGAAATTATCAAACTCACGCTCGGGATTTAATAGAAAAGTCTCTGAAACTTCTTTTACGTTAATAATTAATGGTTCAAAAAATTCCGGATGGGAAATTAGGATATGAGAGAAAAACTCACTTGTCCCAAACAACCGCAGTAGTATTTTTAGTTTGTCTGCCTGTGAAGCAACAAATTCAAAGAACGCCGTAGGCGCTTTGATCGCCGAGACGAAATTTAATAAATGGCGAATGGCTAAATCGGGATGTGGCAACGTTTTACAAATTTCAAGTACTTGAGGTAACAAAGTTTCAACAAACCTCTGTCCTGTGGTAGAAACGTAGATTTCACGTGTACCGGAAAATAGCTCACGAAAATATTTAACTGAATTTACATCTGAAAGGCGGTATTGTCTCAAAACTGGCATTACTGCTTCTGCTGTAGTGTCAGGAGCAAGAATAAGCAGGACGTTGCTAAATTCTTTAGAGAGTTCTCTGTCTGTGGCAGGTTGAAAGAAGTTACAGAAAATATTATGCACAGCTTGAGTTAAATGCTGATAATATTGCAGGAACTGCGTGGTAGCATCAGGACCATTATAGCCAAGGCGATATGCCAGCTTCATCAGTTCTCCGGGGGCTTCTGGTAATAAATGGGTTTTAGCTTCCCAGGCGATTTGCAACCGATGCTCTACTATGCGTAAAAATTTGTATGCCTCCAGAAGAAGTTGGGCCTCTGCTGGAGAGAGTAATTTTAATTTTGCCAGTTCCTGAATAGCACCAAAAGTACTAACAGTATTAAGTTGCGGAAATTCTTTGGTGAACATTAATTGTAAAGTCGAAATCAGAAATTCAATCTCACGAATGCCTCCCCTACCCCGCTTGACATCCCGCAGAGTTAAATTTTTCTGCTGTACTTCATAATCAATCCTTTCTTTTAACGCAAAGATTTCCGCCTTAAAATTCGTTGGGTCTCTGGGTTGAAAAATAAATTCCTCTACCAGCCGGCGAAACGATTTGCCCAGTTTTTCACTACCAGCCACCGGTCTGGCTTTTAGATAGGCAATGCATTCCCAGTATCGCGCCTGGGAGAAGAAATAATTGGCGTAGCTGTCAAAGGAGCGCACCAAAGGACCTGCCCCACATTCTGGTCGCAGACGCACATCACACCTGTATAGCATTCCTTCTTCGGTATGTTCACTGAGAAACCTTATAATTTCTCTGCCCAGATAGGTGAAATAGTGATGATTGGAGACTTTCTTAACGAGGCTGCCATCTGGGGCAATCCCGGTGGTTTCGCCTTCATCTTCATAGACAAATATAAAATCAATATCTGAGGAAAAATTAAGCTCACCGGCGCCGAGTTTACCCATCGCTACAATTATAAATTCACTTTTTTTCGAATTATCATTAACTAAAATTTGAGGTTCCCCGAATTGCTTTAGTACGACTTGTTCAGCCTCATTCAGGGCAATCTCCAAAACGGCTTCAGCAAGAGCTGAGAGCTCACGTGTAATACTTTCTACTGAAGTAAGCTCCATTAAGTCGCGCGCACCTATGCGCAATAGCTCACGTCGCCGCAATCGGCAAAGACAATTACGGCGACTTTTGGGTTCTCTAAAAATTGCTATGGCTCTCTTAAACTCCTCAACGAGTTGCAATCGGTTCTTTTCTACTGCCAGAAAATTTTCCTCAATCAGCCAGCCGAAATATTCGGGATTGCGAATGAGAATATCTGAAAGAAACTGCGAGGAAGAAAAAATTCTATTAAAAAATCGCAGGACATTTATGCTGGACCCTACTAATTCGTACAGTTCACGGCGGTCAAACACAGCCCGGGCAAAGCGTTCCCAGTTATTCAACGCCATATCCGGGTTAGCCAGCTGCGAAATCGTGCTTAGGAGGACAGGAACAACATCAAGAAATTCCGCCAGTGCAAGGTCATCCTCTGCCATACTCATTATGTTTTTTACTGCTTTGTGGGGGTCGGCGAAATTATACTGCCCGAGAAGCTGATGAAGCAAAGCAGGATTTCCAGTTTTCTTCCAGCTAATTATCGCTTCTGCAATTGGCAGATGTGAAATTTCATTCATTTTTTCACAGAACCAGGCATTTATAATGTAAACTGCCCTTTATCTTACCGTAAATTATTCCACAATTGGCAACACAATCAAATAGAGGCAATTTTCGCTCAAATTCGTCTGTTTTAAAGATGAAGGAATATGGGAGTTTGAGCACGGCTTTGATAAGCCAGATATAAAAGCGGAAATCAATCCAGTAGCGGCGCCGAAAGGTTTGGCGATGTTTGGCAAATAAACTTACATTGCCGAAGCCATAGCCAGCAGTCTGGGAAAATAACTGGCGCAAAGAGCTCCGGTGTTTGTGCCAGACTACCGCGCGTGGTTCATAGACAAGTTTAAACCCTGCCCATTGCATCCTCCAGCAAAAGTCGGCATCTTCGCCTGCAATCGGTAGATTATCTGCGTCAAAGAGCCCGATTTTTTCAAAGACCTGACGCCGAATAGCCAGATTGGCAGTTACAGCAAAGGGGGGTGAACAACATCTACCCGGAGCCAGCATTTTTTCCTGGTCCAGAATGCCACGATAGGCAATATATCGTTCCACAAGATTTTCAGTAATTGAGTTTAAACGGCCGGCAACGGCACCGATAAGCTCATTGCCATTGAAGTGCGGCACCAGACGGTGTAACCACTCTTTATCTGCGATACAATCTGCATCTATAAAGGCAACCACATCGCCATCACTGGCTTTAATTGCAGTATTGCGGGCACGCGCCCGATTGCGCTGGGGTTCATAAGCATATTTGACAGGGTAGGATTTTATAATCTCAGGGGTTTTATCCGTGGAGGCATTATCCACCACTACAATTTCTAATCTATCACGCGGAAAATTAAGTTCCATTAGGCTTTGCAGGCATTGTGGGAGTGTTTGTTCTGCATTAAGTGCAATAATTAGAATGGATATTTTCTGTGGCATAATTATAGACGTTATGAGTTGAACTTTCTCAGGAATTCAAGGATTTCGTCAGCGTATTTTTCAATTTTGCGCAAGCTCATTCCCACGATTTTGCGGAAATCCTCTCGGGTTCGGGGATTGGTTTTCACAATCGCTTTTAAATGTGAGGTATGTAATATCATATATGGGGGCAAATTTTCCTGTCGCGCTTTCTGGTCGCGCCAGCTGCGTAAGCGGAGATAAATCTCCTCTTCCTCTGGCGTTAGTGGTTCTGAAGTATCATACAACACTCTGTCTACCAGCTGGGCTTGAGCATCCTCCAGTTCTTCATACACGATAAAAACGGTCCAGAACTTTTCGGTAGGTGTATTGATAACTGCTGACTGAATGTCCACGGGTTTAACTGATTCAAGAAAATCATTCAGCCAGCTTTCATCTTCTGCCTGAAATTGTTCATTCAGACGCACTTTAAATATCTTAACTTTAAACATACATCGTCACAACCGATTACATCTCTTCCTTTTTAGGCGTTAATACATAATGCCGATACTTTGTGTCGTAAATGGGAAAGGGCAAAGCTTCCATAAAAAAATCCAAGGGGATATAAAACCAAACTGGAGCCCGGAATCGCTCTGTGGTCACAATTTTCTCATATCCTTCCTTCTCCAGTTCTACATCATAATACCAATACCAGATAAAAGGGATAGTTATAGGTGTGCGTCCACGTGGCACATTATTGAATTTTACCTCAGCCCCTGGTGGGTCAGAGGTTATAATTACTCTCGACCGAATACAACCTGCCAAAAACCCCAAGACAAAAATTACAATCACTGGAAGAACCAGGGTTTTAATTTTAGCCATCCTGCTACACTCCTAAAAAAGTAATTATCAAATTAAAATATTGTATCTCTAACTGGCAAGGGATTTCTACTGCCTTCGTTCAAAAAACTTTCTCTCATTTTTTCGGCAGCCACTTGGAGAAGCCTATATAACTGCGTCACCACTTCATCTCCCGGAGTCTTCTTATTAATTCTGCACTCAATCTGATTATCACCAACAATGTAAAACTTAAATTGTTGACCATTTTCTGCCTCTAATTGCTTTAACTGATTGTATAAATTCTCTATCTGCTCAAAAGTGGTAATGGTAAAAAAGTGCTGATTCTGAACGATACTTTTTACACCAAGATTTCGTGCTAAAATCCGGAGCCGTGAAATAAGTAATAAATTATTAACTGGAGCAGGGAATCTTCCGTATCGGTCACGTAGTTCGCTGTCTAATTCGTCCACCGATTCAAGTGTGCGTGCTTGCGCCAGCCGTTTATAGACGCCTATGCGTAAGGATTCCAGTGAGATATAAGAGTTGGGTAAATAAGCATCCAGTCGTAATTTTAGCTCTACCGAACGTTCTTGTTCTTCAATTTCTTCACCTTTTAGTCGGCGTATTGTCTGTTCTAATAACTGACAATATAAGTCAAATCCAATGCTGGCAATGCAACCGTGTTGTTCTTTGCCGAGTAGATTTCCTGCGCCGCGAATTTCCAGGTCACGCATAGCGATGTTAAACCCGGAGCCCAGTTCAGTAAATTCCTCAATTGCAGCCAGACGTTTAACTGCTTCATCAGTAATCGGCATTCCTTTAGGCACAATCAGGTAGGCGTAAGCCTGACGAATATCCCTGCCTACTCTACCACGCAACTGATATAGTTGCGCCAGACCGAAGGCATCGGCACGATTGATAATGATAGTATTAACATTGGGAATATCCAGCCCATTCTCAATGATAGTTGTAGAGAGAAGAATATCGTATTTTCCAGCAACAAAATCTATCATTACTCGCTCCAGCTCGGATTCTTTCATTTTTCCATGAGCTATAGCAATTCTGGCTTTAGGAGCAATTTTTTGAAGTTGTTCTGCAATTTTGTGGATGTTGTGAATGCGGTTATGCACAAAGAAAACCTGCCCGCCACGATTAAGCTCCCGCTGAATAGCTTCCTGAATAAGCTCTGGATCGAAATGAATAATTTTAGTCTTAATGGGCAGACGTCCAGGGGGGGGAGTATTAATCAGACTCATATCACGCAATCCGCTTAGTGCCATATATAAAGTTCGGGGAATTGGCGTGGCTGTTAAAGTAATAAAATCTACACTGGCACGCAATTTTTTAAGCTTTTCCTTATGCCGTACACCAAAGCGCTGCTCTTCATCCACGATAACCAATCCCAGGTCAAAGAATTCAACATCATCCGAGAGCAATCGGTGCGTTCCGATAATTATATCAATATCACCATACTTTAAGCGATGCAAAATCTCCCTCTGTTCTTTTGGACTGCGAAAACGACTGAGCATTTCTATTTTTATCGGGAAACCACTAAAGCGTTCAGTAAACGTTCTAAAGTGTTGTTGTGCCAAGATTGTGGTCGGTGCCAGCAAGGCAATTTGTTTTTTTTCTTGAGCCACTTTAAATGCGGCGCGAATTGCCACCTCCGTCTTTCCATAGGCAACATCACCACAAATGAGGCGGTCCATCGGCTTGGGCTTTTGCAAATCCTGCTTTACTTCGTAAATTGACTGCAACTGGTCAGGAGTTTCTTCAAAGGGAAAGGTGGCTTCAAATTCTGTCTGCCAGACTGAATCCGGGGCATAGGCATAACCCTCAGCCAGGGAGCGCTGCGCATAAATTTCAAGTAATTCTTTTGCCATCTTTTCTATAACTTCCTGTGATTTACGTTTCCGTAGAAGCCAGCGTTTGCTCCCCAATTTGTCCAGTGGCGGAGAATAACCTTCAACACCAGAATATTTTTGAATATACTGAATCTTGTCTACTGGAACTAACAGCTTGTCATTATCCTGATATTCAATGGCAAGTAAATCTACTGTCTTATTATCAATAGATTGCTGGCGAATCCCCAGAAACTTACCAATACCGTAATCTACATGCACCACATAATCTCCACGGCGAATTTCATCTACACTAACTACTGGAATCCCTTTATAAAAACGACGAAATATATGACGTTTTTTGTACCTGCCGAATATTTCGCGGTCAGTTAAAAATATTAATTTACATTCAGGTAAGACAAATCCTGAATGTAAGTCACCAACTGTCAAAAGTACGTAATTTTCGAGCTCCTCGTTGCGTATTCCTCTAAAATCATTTTGTCTTTTAGGATTAGGTGGTTCGGCAACAGCGGGAATGCCCTGTTCCTGCAATATTTCTTCAAGACGCCAGACCTGACCGGGATTATCACAAACAATATTAATTACATAATCTTCAGAAAGATGGTCGTTAATATATTTCAGGTATGAGTCAAGAGAGGATGGCGTTCCATCAAACGATTGTCCTTGAAAATTTAAAAAATTCCCCCCCCCGACTTCTTCCACAGCCAATGGGCGATGAATCAACTGCTTAAATCCGTTTAGTAATTTATTTAACTGTTCAAGGTTCAGAAATAATTTTTCGGGTTTGAGATCTTCACGAATTATTCCCTTCTCCACTGCCTCAGCATAATGGCGCTTAATTTCTTCCCACTGTTCTTCCAGTATTTCTTTAAAACTTTCTGCATTAAAGCAAAGAATAACTGTGCTGGCAGGAAGCCAGTCAAAAAACGAAATCAGCGCGTCAGAACTCAGTGCATCATCAATTAGCAATTTTTCCCTGGCAGGTAAAATAACTATTCGGTCAATATTTCCCGGTTCTTTTATGGAGCGCTGAGTATACACATCAAAATACCTGATAGACTCTACTTCATTACCAAATAAATCCAGACGAACAGGACGCTCCAGATTGGGTGGATAAATATCAATAATGCCGCCACGGACGGCAAATTCACCACGACTCTCTACAATTTCCATTCGCTCATAGCCGCCAGTGACAAGACGCCGGATTAGTTCTGCAGGATCCAATGAACTTCCTTTGCTTATCGTGAACATTCGGGCACTCAGGAACTCGGGCGTAAAAAATTTTTGTGCTATTGCTTTTATAGAAGCTGAAATAAGTGGAGGAACTGTGCTCTTCCGGGTGGAAAAATTTATCAGGCTTGCCAGAGTTTCCAGCTGTTTGGCACGCACTTCAAGGGGTGGTTCATCCTGGTCAAAAGGAAGTAGACCCCAGCTGGCGAAGTGAAATGCACAATTTTCAGCCGTGAAATAACGAAGAGAATCATAGACTTCTTCTGCTGCTTCTTCTGTGGGAGTCAGAATCAGAACTGGAATTGTTTTGTTTTCCGCCAAGGCCGCCGATAGTAAACCAGCTGCAGACAGAGGTAACTTTTCAACAATTAGCTGAGCTCTGGTAGTGGTGATAAATTGCTTTAGTGGCGATGCTACTCTTTCATTAAATCTTTTACGGAAAATGGCTTGTAATTCGTTAAACATCCACTTACGTTTCTTCAGTTTTTTAAAAATATTATACCTGTAATAGTGAGATTAAATCTATGGGATTTTGAACCTTGCAGACATCAGGTCATTTATTCTGAGTATGGGGATAAGCAGAATCAGTTTTCTGTGCTACTACTAGAATTGATACTCCAAACGGGAAATTAATGAAGCGGATTAATTTTGCTTCTAACTTCAGTAACCAGATAAGAAATGAATTCACTAGCTTCGGCAAAATAATTAAATGAGTTCTAGGCTTGGTGGGGGATTTTATAATCTTTTGCAACTTACGAAAAACCACAATCAGCAAAAATAAAAAACTAATACAATAGCTGAACTTTAACGGGATAAAGCCTGCGCTTAAAATTAATTGATAGAATTGTGACATAGAATAGCGCCGATAATGGTGGAGGGCTTCGTCATGTTCACTCCAGAGAAATTGATGAGCCGGAACAGTAAGTAATAGCATTCCACCGGGACGGCATATTCGCCAGATTTCCTTTAGCACTCTGGTATCATCAGGTATATGTTCCAGTAAGTCCAGAGCAAAAACAAGGTCGCAGCAAGAGTCAGTAAAGGGAATGTAGTTCACATCGGCACAAATTAAGTTCTTCAAACCCCGTTGCCGGCAAAAGGATAATGCAGACATTGAAAAATCCACTCCGAGGGAAAAAGTGAAATTATTGAGTTCTGCGAGAATTAGACCTGTGCCACAGCCAAGATCTATAACTCTTTGAGATTCACTTGTTTTCAGCAAGTTATATTTTTTCAGCAGGGAAAAGATAATATGTTTGCGCCCCTGGAACCACCAATAAGAATTCTCCAGCGCATACATTTTCTCATATTCAACTTCTTCCATAGATACCCATGACTGAGCGACTTGAAATAAAATTATCTCACGTTAAGTCTTTTGCCTCTGGAAAGTCAATTTGCAATTAAATTCTGAAAATTGAGGTTTTATGGAGTTAAAGCTATACCTGGCTAAAAACTCTGCCTGTGAAAAATACGCCTGTGGATTTTACCAGATGCCATTTTCAACCATAAAGCAGGCATGGTGTGTAACCAAAATCCCATTTTGCTCAGCCATTTCTATTGCGCGCTGAGATTCGGAACCGGGCTGCATCCAGATTTCTTTAATGCCCAGTTCTATGCATTCACTAACGATTTGTTCGGTGATTTCTGGAGGAACAACGGTAATCACCAAATCTGGTAAAGGTTCTACCTCTCTTAAAGATTTATAAATTTTACGGTTAAAAATCTCTCCATTGGAGGGATTAACCCCTGTAACTCTAAATTCTGCCTTAATAAGGTCTCTAAAGATTTTATGCCCATACTTTGTCGGGTTAGTGGATACCCCGATTATGGCTATATTTTTGTTTTTATAATTCCCCCTTTGCTTGCTCATTTTTCACCTGTTGGTTTGCATGAAGTAAATATAGTTTTGTCATAGCATTAGAGCATAGATAAATATTATAATCTTAATAATTTAATTGCCGGAGTGCAAATGCGTTATGAAAAACATATAGAAATGGCGCACGGTAACGGCGGCTTGTTAATGCAACGACTTATAAGGGAAGTACTGCTCAAATATTTTTCCGCACCAGAACTGATGCCTTTAGCAGATGCGGCATTGTTGAAAGTATCGCAAGAACGCATTGCTTTTACTACCGATTCGTATGTTGTAAATCCGATATTTTTTCCGGGTGGAGACATCGGGTCACTGGCGATTAATGGAACGGTTAACGATTTGAGTGTAATGGGGGCAATCCCACAATATTTAAGCTGTGCGTTAATACTTGAGGAAGGACTGGAGCTAACAGTGCTGGAACAAATTTTACAGAGTATGCGATGTGCCGCAGAAAATGTAGGTATAAGGATTGTAACCGGCGATACCAAAGTGGTTGAACGCGGAGCAGCGTCACAGATATTTATTAATACTGCAGGCATTGGGATCCTGCATCCCAATGCTCCAGCGGGTGAGATAGAAATAGGCGACAAAATAATAATTAACGGAAGTATCGGAGACCACGGGATTGCCGTGCTTTCAGCTCGTGGCGACTTTAACTTACAGGTGGAGATAGCCAGTGATTGTGCGCCATTAAATGACCTTGTTACAAAAGTCCTTGATAGTGGAGTAAAGATAAAATTTATGCGCGACCCTACTCGGGGGGGGCTCGCAACAGTACTAAATGAAATGGTCAAAAATAAAAATTTCGGAATAGAAATTTTTGAATCCGCAATCCCGCTGAAGCCACAGGTGGCAGAAGTTTGCGAAATTTTAGGATTTGACCCATTATATATTGCAAACGAAGGCAAAGTGATTATGGTGATTGCTGAAAGTGAGGCTGAACAAACTCTGCAACTCATAAAACAGCATCCTCTGGGCAGAGATGCAGCTATCGTTGGCGAAATCACCTCTGCCCCTGCAGGCAAAGTAATAATGGAAACACGCGTTAGCGGTCATCGTATCATTGATATGCTAATTACTGACCAGTTTCCCCGAATTTGTTAAACAGGATTTATCCATTAAACACAACTGCATCATTCAATTACGATTGAGCATAGGAACTCTTCAATAATCCAATGTCAAAAAGGATAACAGCACAAAGGATAAAAATTAGTGGGCGTGTGCAGGGGATTGGTTTTCGTCCCTATATTTACCGCCTGGCACACAGACTCGGGTTAAGTGGCTGGGTGCTGAATAACCAGGAAGGTGTAATCATTCATCTGGAAGGGTCGGAGACAGCTATAAAAAATTTTCTGGCTACTTTACCGACCGAAGCCCCCCCCTTGACACATATTGAAAGCATGGAGACCTTTACTACTAACCCGGAGGGAATGAGTGAGTTTACGATACGCAGTAGTGAGCTTATTGAATCCACTCCCACCATTCAGGTGCAACCAGATATTGCCACCTGTGAAAAATGTCTGAAAGAACTCTTCTCACCTGCAGACCGGCGTTATCTTTATCCCTTTATAAATTGTACCAATTGTGGACCACGCTTTACGATTATTAAGGATGTACCATATGACCGTTCTCGCACTACGATGAGCGAATTTCAGCTGTGTCGTGAATGTTGGGAGGAATATACTACTCCGCAAGACAGACGCTATCATGCACAGCCCAATGCTTGCTGGGAATGCGGTCCGCAGGTTCAGTTGTTAAGGAAGGATGGTACAATAGTTCAATCTTCTGACCCGGTCCAGACTGCCGCCAGATTGCTGGCTGAAGGTAAAATTATAGCCATTAAGGGCATTGGTGGTTATCATCTTGCCTGTGATGCATTAAATGATAATGCGGTGCGTCAGCTGCGCCAGCGAAAATACCGCGAAGACAAACCTTTTGCGGTTATGATGCCAGACATAGAAACCGTAAAATTTTATTGCGAAGTTAGTGAGGCAGAGATTAACCTCCTGTCTTCATATAAAAGCCCCATTGTGCTGTTACGACGTCGCACACCTTCACCTCAACCTGAAATTTCTCCGGGTGTTGCCCCGCAAAATCCCTGGCTGGGAGTGATGTTACCATATACGCCTCTGCATCATCTTTTGTTCCACCAATCCGGATTAAAAGTTCTAGTAATGACCAGTGGGAATCTCAGTCAGGAACCAATAGCTTATGAGGATGATGATGCTTTACGGCGTCTTTCTGAAATCGCTGACTATTTTTTGACGCACAATCGCGAAATTCAAAGACGCGTTGACGATTCAGTTGTTCGTATAATTAATGGCAGAGAGTATCTTTTACGCCGTGCTCGGGGTTATGCACCGGTACCGATAGTCCTGCAACGCCCGGTAAAGCGAATTCTGGCAGTTGGAGCTGAACTAAAAAACACTTTTTGCATCGGGAGAAATAACCTTGCCTATCTAAGTCACCACCTCGGAGACCTTGAAAATCTGGAGACTTACTCAGCATTTGTTCAGGGAATAGAAGATTTTAAACGTTTGTTCCAGCTCCAACCAGAATATGTGACATATGATATGCATCCAGACTATCTTTCCACTAAATATGCCTTGCAAGAAAGTGGATTACCAGGAATCCGCATCCAGCACCACCACGCTCATATTGCCAGTTTGTTGGCAGAGTATGGTCTAAGAGAGAAGATTATTGGTTTTGCCTTTGATGGCACAGGTTATGGTCCTGATGAGACCATCTGGGGTGGAGAAGTATTAATTGCGGATTTGCAGAATTATCAGCGCTTTGCAACTCTTTTAACTCACCCGATGCCCGGAGGTACACAGGCTATTAAAGAACCCTGGCGAATGGGCGCTGTTTATTTATGGTCAATTTATGGAGAAGAACTTTGGAAGCTGGATATTCCCTTTGTCAGGAATCTTCTATACAGGAAATGGCAATTGTTATTGTCTGCAATGAAAAAACAAATCCATTCGCCATTAACTACCAGTATTGGCAGACTATTTGATGGCATAAGTGCCATTCTGGGAATCTGCCACACTGTAAACTATGAAGGACAAGCTGCGATGGAACTGGAATTTTGTGCCTTAACTTCAACAGACGGGCGCGTTTATCCATTTGAATTGCTACAGAATGAATCGCCAATAAAAATAGATTTCAGACCTGCACTGGAAGCAATACTGACAGATATAAAAGCCGGAACAGAACCGCCTAAAATCGCACGCAGTTTTCATCAAACTATTGCGAGAATAATAGAAGAACTGGCAAAACTAGCGCGTAAAGAAACTGGAATAAACACAGTTGGACTCAGTGGCGGGTGTTTTCAAAATTATTTACTACTAACAGAAAGCATAACTCGGCTGGAAAACGCGGGGTTTAAAGTACTGATTCATCGTTTGGTGCCACCAAATGATGGCGGTATTTCA
This sequence comes from uncultured Candidatus Sumerlaeota bacterium, assembly GCA_964428255.1. Lineage (GTDB taxonomy): Bacteria > Sumerlaeota > Sumerlaeia > MWCT01 > JAGHBZ01 > CAYRXI01. The sequence goes on along the minus strand of CAYRXI010000001.1, from coordinate 37,998 downwards.
CTTGGGCAACTTGTAATCGCAGATGCCCTGATATGACTTTATACCAAACTTATTACATTACACCATAGTCTTACTTTAATAAACAACAAACCATAGGAGGATAAAGGAAATGGAAAAAAGACGGAGTCTTTTGATTTCTCTTTTAAGTGCATTGTCAATATGTATATTCACTTTTTCCCTGCCAGCTGCACCTGAAAAAATAACACCATCCGGCAAAGAGTATCTTAAAGCTCTGAGTGACGCCTTCGTGGAAGCAACCGAGAAGGTGAAACCAGCAGTCGTCAGCATTGTCTCTGTAAAAAAAGTACGTTATGCTGTACCTGAGTTTAATTTTCCTTTCCCGGATGATTTCTTTGAACCGTTTGGCAATGATTTTTTACGGCGCTTTTTCCAGTTTCGTTTCCCTCAACTTGAACCACGGGAATTTATGAAGCAGGGAATTGGCTCGGGTGTTATTGTAGATGGCAAAAAAGGTTATATATTAACAAATAATCATGTAATCGCCGATGCAGATGAAATCAACGTGATGTTGCCCGACAAACGGACGTTCACCGGTAAAGTAAAAGGCAGAGACCCTAAAACAGATATCGCACTTGTTCAGATTGAAGGTGAAGATTTGCCAGAAGCCCAATTGGGCGATTCAGATACACTGCGAGTTGGCGACTGGGTCTTAGCCATTGGCAATCCGTTTGGCTTATCTTTTTCAGTTACCGCTGGAATAATTAGTGCCAAAGGACGCACAGTTGGTATTACAGGAGCCTATGGCTATGAGGATTTCATCCAGACTGATGCAGCAATAAACCCGGGTAATTCGGGTGGACCATTGATAGACCTGGAGGGTAAAGTCGTTGGGATTAATACTGCAATTGCTTCAGCCACAGGCGGGTACCAGGGA
>CAYRXI010000001.1:35447-37093 GCA_964428255.1 uncultured Candidatus Sumerlaeota bacterium | reverse complement strand
AGGTCGTGATGGAAGAATTGGAAACGAAGGGCAAAGTTGTCCGCGGATGGTTAGGTGTGGTGATTCAGAATTTAACGCCTGAGCTCAGCAAAAAATTCAATGCTCCAAGTTTAAAAGGTGCGCTGGTATCCCAGGTAAATCCGAACACTCCGGCCGAAAAAGCTGGAATTAAAACTGGCGATATTATTGTGGAAATTGACGGCAAGGAAGTCGCAGATACTACTGAATTACGCAACACGGTAGCTCGCCTAAAACCAGCGAAAGAAGTTGAAGTGGTTGTCCTTCGCGATGGCAAAAGAAAAACTCTTACGGTGACAATCGGGGAACAACCGGAAGAAATTGCTGAGGCGGGACAACCAGAGAAAGCAGAAGAGTCAGAGGAAAAATTTGGCATAAGAGTTACGGAGCTCACACCAGAAGTTATTAAGCGGTTTGGACTGTCAAAAGATATAACAGGTGTACTGGTTATTGAAGTAAAGGCAAATAGCCCAGCAGCAAAGGAAGATATTAAACCTGGTGATGTTATCGTAGAAGTAAATCGCCAACCAGTTAATAATCTAAAAGAATATAACAAAGAAATGGCAAAGGCTGCACAGGAAGGTTCTGTCTTGCTATTGATCAAGACAAAAGAGGGGTCGCGCTTTGTGGCATTGAAAAGTAAGTAAAATCTGATTTAAATGATTTTACAAATTGATATAGATTATTTTGCAACGCCATATCATTATTGATATGGCGTTTTTTTTCATAACGAGATTGAATAGTTGAAAGATTTTATCTTAAACTTTCATCCTTGAATTAAATTTACCAAACAATAATAGTATCTGTTATTGTGTTACGAGTGTTGCAGAAATTAATCTGTGCAATTTTATGCCTTTGCTGCTTATTCCCCATTTTTATTCTTGCCACGGATTCAATAGATAATAGAGAGTCTTATGATTTAATTATTAGGAATGGAAAAGTAATTGATGGAACAGGAAATGGCTGGTTCTATGCTGACGTGGGTATTAAATCCGGGAAAATCAGTGCTATTGGCGACTTAAGTGACAAACGTGCCCGCGAAGAAATTAATGCCAGCGGACTGATTGTGGCACCAGGATTTATCGACCCTCATACTCATGCAGATAGTACTTTACTCAATCTTCCCTACGCCGAAAACTTTATACGTGACGGCGTTACTACTATAATTACAGGAAATTGCGGTTCCAGCGTGCGCAATATCGCAGGCTTTTTTGATGATTTAATGACCACAGGTGTGGCGGTGAATGTAGCCACTCTTATCGGGCACAATACAATTTTACGGCAGGTTAAAGGAGATACAGCAACTTCACTCACTCTGGAACATTTTGAGCAGTGCAAGAATTTATTGCGTCAGGCTATGCAGGACGGCGCTCTGGGAATGTCCACTGGCTTAATCTATTCACCGGGGAGATATAGTTCTACACAAGAAATTATAGAGTTGCAAAAAGTAGTTGCTGAATTGGGGGGCATATATGCTACTCATATGCGAAGTGAAGCAGGGCAAATTCTGGAAGCCATTGATGAGGCACTTTTAATCGGCAAAGAGGCTGGTTGCAGGATTCAAATTTCTCATCTCAAACTCCCCGCGGATAATAAAATTGGCGGAAGTCAAACTCTACTTAACAAAA
>CAYRXI010000001.1:34283-35437 GCA_964428255.1 uncultured Candidatus Sumerlaeota bacterium | reverse complement strand
TCCTCAAAGCACGTAAGGAGGGTCAAGAAGTCTGGATAGACCAGTATCCATACACTGCATCCAGTACCGGTATCTCTACGTTATTGCCAGATTGGCTATTTGAAGAAGGCAGTACGCGAGCAAAACAAATACTTGAAGACCCTGAGCAGGTAAAAAAAGTGATGGCAGCAATGAAAATCGACCATGAGGTCAAACGTGAGCGAAAAGATTTTTCGTTTGCTGTCATTTCTTCCTGCCGTGCTTATCCCGAATTCGTCGGAAAAAATTTGAAAGAAGTTGCACAAATACAAAAACTAAGACGACAAGAGACAAATAAGCAAAAAACAGTTCCTACCAATCAAACTGAAGGTAAAGAAATACAACCCGAACAATTGCCTGAAGTGACAATGGAAGAGCAATACAGGACAATTATTGATATCTATTTAAAAGGCGGTGCCAGCTGTGTATTTCATACTCAGGCTGAAGAAGATGTAATAAACATAATGAGATGTCCATTAGTGGCATTTTGTTCGGATAGTGGCTTGCTCCGTTATGGTCAAGGAAAACCACATCCACGAGGTTATGGTGCCAATGCCCGAGTGCTGGGGAGATATGTTCGGGAGAAACAAATACTTACTCTGGAAGAGGCAGTTCGCAAAATGACTTCCCTGCCAGCTTTAGCCTTTAGATTAAAAGAGCGGGGCTTATTGCGCGAGGGATATTGGGCTGACATCAGTATTTTCAACCCTGAGATCGTGATTGATAAAGCAACATTTGAAGAGCCTCATCAATATTCAGAGGGAATAGAATTTGTCATTGTTAATGGCGAGATTGTGCTGGCAAAAGGGAAGCTCACCGGGAAACTTCCTGGCAGACCCATCTTCGGTCCCGCATATAAACCGCCAACTCAAAAATAAGATTAACTAATTGGTGAAGCTTTTATTAACATTAGTATCTGGCGTTCAATCGACTTTATATCGGCGTGGCTGCCAAATCGTGCCGTATAGTAAAGTTCAATCACGCGAAGTGCATGAGGATGAGATTGGCGATTGTTTTTTTGCTGGACAGTCACCATTTCTTTCAAGGTGAGATAGGAAAGATTTGTTCCGGGCTTTATCTTTAGCCATTTACATATTCGTTTATAGAGTTTGATGAATTCTGGCGATAGTGGCTGG
>CAYRXI010000001.1:28741-34253 GCA_964428255.1 uncultured Candidatus Sumerlaeota bacterium | reverse complement strand
AAATCCTTCGCATCCCTTTTTTATTCCTTAACCATCTGGCTTTTATCTTTAAATATAACCAGATTAATATGAGGTCTACGAAAATTATAATCAAAACTGTATAAATCATCTGTGGTTGCGTAACGTTCTGCAATAATCTTTCTTTGAGCTGACGTCCAACCGAAGAGGACGTTAGACGCGAAAAATGGTCTTTTAAATATTTCAAATTTTTATAGAATAAACGCTGATGAATATAGACACCATACTCACCAAGATACTGGCGAGCCTGGCTACTAATTTCTTCCCACCAGCGTAATAATTTAGTAATCAGGTAATGCTGTGAGACTCCGGGCAAAGGTGCAGGTGGGGTGGGGTCAAATTGAAACCATCCTTGCTGGTCGCAATAAGCCTCTACCCAGACGTGTGCTTGACGATTCTTGATAGGTACAAATTGCCTGAAGGATTCCGGAAGTTCTACTATATATCCTACCGCTACTCGGGAGGGGATGCGCAGAGTACGTAGTAAAATTGCCATTGCGGTGGCATAAAATTCGCAGTGTCCGGTGCGACTTTCAAAAAGAAACCACTCCAGAGCGTGTTTACCCACTGCACCAGTAGGACGAAGACTATAGTTGTAGTTACTTCGTAAATAATTAACAATAGCATTAGCTTTTTCCCAATCTGTATTACAGCTCCCGGTAATTTCATACGCTAGATCTTCAATTTTGCTCATATAAGGGAGCATCGGTAATAAAAGATATTCGGCGAGGGGTTCTTCTTGCCCGGCAGGAAATACCGGCACTTGGGGGCTCTTTATTGGGAGTGTATATAGTGTAAGGTCAGTAGAAATTTTATTAACCATCAATCGTAATCCGTGATTACTATCGGTGCGGATTCCAGTCTTCAGGTCGCTCTCTAATGCCACCAGCGGAGGTATGTTAAAAATTACATTAGTAAACAACTGTGTGTAATGCAGTTGATATTTGATGCAGTTTGTTAAATTAAAAGGAAGGGCATTTTCCGCCGCTTGAGTAAGAAAAACTGTATTTGAAGATTCAGGATGAGAAATTATTGTACTTCTGGCTGCGGTTGTGGATTTTCGCCACGAAATCCCGTCAAACTCATCAAGTGCATCACCACGCAAATAAATTATGCCACCCGGTACAGGCTGTTCTAACCGAATCTGCATAACTTCAGTATCATCCTGGAGCATTAGTCGTAATGAACCGAGATAAAAACTGGTGGTGAAACCAGCAGTCTTAATCAACGGCGTGTGACTCAATTTTGTTGAACTAATACCATATTCCGGACGAATTGTTTCTGAGCGTGGCAGAACTAAAAATATCACCGCAGTGAGTAAGTACGCCACCAAACAAATAAAAGCAGAAAGTTTAAGCGGAGCTTTTCGGACTGAAGCTGTTTCATCTATAAAACTCATCTCCAGCAAAAACATTATGGTAAACGCGAAAAATAATATTAATAACACGAATAATACCAGAGAATAACTAACAAGAGCAGAGATAATTACCATCGCCATAGAGATAAGCCAGATTTCAAACAGACTGCGTTTGGTTCTGATGGTAAATACGCGACTGAGCTGTAAGACAATCATTTGCAAAGGTAATACCATCAATGGCGAGCGATTAGCCAGTAACATTTCAATAAGAGAACCAGCAATGAACAGGAACGCCAGTGTGGTCCATACTACATAATAACTACGGGGGAAATCGCGACGTTCCATTACAAACCAGGCAGGCAGAAGCGGTAAGCAAGCAAGGATAATGACTGGAGGGGGGACAAGCGGCACAGTCCTTAATGCACACAGCCCTAAAAAAATAATGATAAAGGTAATAATTTTGATATGTTTGGGTAATAACATTAAAGCCAGAAAGGTTATCGTTCACGGATATATACTATATCACCATTACTCTTGATACCATTGGTTGGGTCATAAATTCCGACTTGCAGGTAATGATCAATTACAGGGCTTAATTCTCTTGGCGCATAAGAAGAAATGCCGATTTCAGGCTCTATATAAGTTCTTAATAACTTCAGAAAATCATTATCACCATCCGGACCTACACTGATTATGATAAAGTCTATTTTGTCTTTTGGGCTGTGCAGATAAAAATATTTCTGGGGAGCCTCAGGCGGCGAAAAGGGGTCAAGGGGGATGCTACCCAGATAAGCCGTTGGTGCACTCAATGCCCTTAATCCTATAAATGTAGGGGGAAATGTACCATAATCCAAATGATAGTTAGTCAGCCCACGAATCAGAATATTTTGTTCTTCCTTTACACGGGTAAATTTGGTGGTAACAACTAAATGTGAAAATGACAACATTAAAATAATCACCAGAATAAAAATGACTGCCGTTACTACAAGCATTTCAAATAACGAAAAACCACGTGCGACAAAGACGCGATTATGATGTTTAAATAACATCTCTTTTTTTCTCTACTTTACTATCACTGGATTTCTAAAATTCTATTCAATTTGAGAATCACATTGCAATACAAATATCAACATTGTAAAAATAATTCAATTAATTAGTACCCAAAGTTAAAAGAAATTAAATTTTATTAATTTTCTAATAAAAGATGATTTTTGCATTTAGTCGGAAGATTGGGAGTAAAATTCTAAATTTTAATCAACATCTGGGTGAATTATTTTTTTTCATCCGGGATAGTGTGCAGGTGATATTCAGCCGTCCGTGGACAACACCACAGTATCCTGAACAGATGGTAAAAATTGGCATTGCCTCAATGCCAATTGCCAGTCTTACCGCATTGTTCGTCGGAATGGTAATTCTCCTGCAAACCGGGTATCAACTCCAGAAATTTGGAGCAAAATTGTATTCTGCAGGAATCACCAGTCTGGCGCTGGCAAGAGAGATGGTCCCAGTGTTCACAGCTATGGTGGTAGGCTCACGAGTGGCAGCTTCAGTGGCTGCTGAACTTGGTTCAATGAAGATTACCGAGCAAATTGATGCAATGTGGTCACTGGCAGTTAATCCATTTAAATACTTAGTAGCTCCACGTATAGTGGCTTCCACCTTAATGTTGCCTCTGGTTACAATCTATACCAATATTGTTGGTTATCTGGGAGGAATGCTGGTAGGCACAATATTATTAAATGTATCACCTCGCCTTTACTATAATTATTCGTTAAAATTTCTTTCTATGGGTGATGTGTTAAACGGGCTATTGAAGACGCTGGTGTTTGGTGCCATTATTGGTATTCTTGGCTGCTTTTATGGCTTTCGTACTGCCGGTGGCGCTGAAGGGGTCGGAAAAGCAACCACATCTGCAGTTGTTGCAACTTTAATTGCCATTCTGATTTTTGATTATTTGCTGAACTCCTGGATTATGTTAGTTTCTGGAATGATGTAACCAAATTTATGATAGAAAATTATGCTGCAAGGCGAACACATCCTCTGCTTTTCCACTGAAGACTGGGATACTCCCCTACCTACTAACAAGCATCAGCTAATGGTCAGACTGGCTAAAATGGGGAATTTAGTGTTATATGTAGAAACGCTGGGTATTCGCAAGCCAACCTTCCAGCACACCGATTTAACACGCATAGTCCGGCGTCTAAGGCGAGCCCTTGCTCCTCCGGCTGAACAAATCAAAAATTTGGTGGTGATTTCACCTGCGGTTTTCCCCGCCCGAGGAGGAGGATTAACATTAACCTTAAATAAGCTTTTATTCCTGCCACGCCTGAAAAAAACATTGAAGCGCTGGCAGATTAATAAGCCAATTATCTGGGTGTTTAATCCTTATGCAGTTCATATGGCTGACTCAATTCCTCATCGTTTGCTTATTTACCATTGCGTTGATGACTTGAGCCGGGTCCCCGGTGCAAATAGCCAGTCACTCGTGGAAGCCGAAAAAAAACTCCTGCACAAGGCTCACCTGGTATTTGCCACTTCTCCTTCTTTGTACGAAAAATGCCGGAGCTTTAATCAAAACACATACTTTCAGCCGAATGTTGGCGACTACGCCCACTTTAGCAAAGCTGCGCTTTCTGCTACACCCGTCGCAGAGACTGTAGGTAAATTACGGCATCCAATTGTTATGTTTGCGGGCAATCTCGCAGCAGCAAAAGTAAATTTTGAGCTTATAACTGAAATAGCCAGTCGGCTAATTGATTATTCTGTAGTGCTGATTGGTCCGCTCTGGAAAGATGTTCCGGAACAGTGGCTGTCTCGCTTAAAAAAACTGCCGAATATGTATATGTTCCCAGCAGTCCCCTACTCTGAACTGCCTTCTTATCTTAAAGCTGCAGACGTGCTGATTATTCCGTATCTGATTAATGAGTATACCAGAAGTGTTTTCCCCATCAAATTCTTTGAATTCCTGGCCACAGGGAAGCCTGTCGTCACTACTCCTTTGCCCAGCCTCGAACAATTTGCTAATATTGTTCCAATGCCAGAGACATATCAGGGCTTCGTTCATGCAATTACTGAAGCTGTTAAATCTGGCGACGCCAACAAAGATAAACGCCTGGAACTCGCAAAAAAGAATACCTGGGAACATCGTCTGGAAGAATTAAGTCAGTTGATAGCAGGAGCTCTTGGCAAAATTTGAGTGCTCTTCTACCTTTTTAGATTTATACAAAAACATTAAAGATGAAACCATCGGTTCTTCATATATACAAAGACTATTACCCTCCTGTGGTTGGGGGTGTGGAAAAATCAATTAACTTAATGTGTCAGGGGCTGAAGAATGAATTTGATATCAAAGTATTAATTGCCACCAGAGGATTCAGTCTCTCTTCACGACAGTATGATATAGAAGGCATAAAAATGTTTGAAGCCCCGTCAATTGGTAGGTTCTATAGTGCACCTGTATGCCCCACTTTTCCTTTATTGCTGAAAAAACTGGACAGCCAGATTTTGCACTTCCATTTTCCTAACCCGACCGGCGAAATTTCTTACTTCGTAGCTCAACCCAAGGGCAAGGTGGTGGTGACGTATCATAGTGACATAGTGCGGCAGAAATTTGCACTTATGTTTTATCGCTCATTTATTTACAAATTTTTAGAAGATGCCGATGTCATTCTTCCCACTTCGCCCAATTATATAGAACATTCGGAATTCCTCCGCCAGTTCAGAGATAAATGTAAGGTGACGCCGCTGGGTATTAATCTAAGCGAGTTTAAATTGACCGAAACTGTGAAGGCACGTGCCGAAGCATTGAGGAAAAAAATTGGCGCACCGATTGTTATTTTTGTCGGTGTACTTCGCTACTACAAAGGACTGCACTTTCTGATTAAGGCAATGCAAGAAGTGCCAGCACGGTTGGTAATTGTGGGTAGTGGCTCTGAGGAACCCAGACTGCGTCAATTAGCTCAAGAGCTGGGCATCGCCCATAAAATCATTTTTACGGGTGAAGTAAGTGATGCAGAAAAAATCTGTTATCTTTACGCCAGTGATATTTTCTGTTTGCCCTCGCATCTTCCCAGCGAAGCTTACGGAATCAGTCAGATTGAGGCAATGGCTTGTGGCTTGCCAGTTGTTAGCACTGCT
>CAYRXI010000001.1:22527-28731 GCA_964428255.1 uncultured Candidatus Sumerlaeota bacterium | reverse complement strand
ATACTGGTGTTCGATTCGTGAATAAAGATGGAGAGTCAGGTATAATCGTCCCGCCTGCTAATCCCGGAGCTTTAGCCTCCGCTATAAATAGCCTGCTTAACGATGAAGCAAAACGCCGACAATTAAGTACCGGTGCCAGAGAGCGAGTTGCTCGTCTGTTTGATTATCAGCTTATGATTAATCAGCTTCGGGAAATTTATTATAGCTTAATTTAGCACAATTATAAGAATACGTCAGATCAGAAGACTGATAAAACTAATTAGCAAGTAGCACACATATTAATTTTCTGGAATTTAAAGAGGCTTTGAGCCTTTCAGATTAAGGCTTCTTTCCGGCGAGGAGAGATTTATATAGCTCATAATATTGTTGGACAGTAGAGTTTATATCAAACTTTTGCCTACAGATTTCTCGTCCGCGTTCGCCCATTTGCCGTGCTTCTTCTTTATGGTCAAGTAACCATATAACCTTCTCTGCAATAGCATCCGGATTTCGCGGTTCTACCATAAATCCATTAACCCCTTCCTGCACTATTTCTGGCAAGCCCCCGACGTCGGTAGCTACTACCGGAACGCCACAGGCTAAAGCCTCGGCAACCACCAGACCAAAGGACTCGGTGAGACTGGGCTGCACCAGCACATCCAGTGCTGCAATCACGCGTGGCGTAATAGCTGAAAGCCTTCCTAAAAAGCGGACATGCTCGGTTAAGCCCAGCTGGGAAACTTCGGCTATTAATTGTTGCTGGAGAGGACCTTCTCCAACAAATACAAATAAGGAATTGGGGTGTTTTTGTAAGATCTTTGGGATTGCTTGAATAAAGTACGAATGTCCTTTTAATGTTATCAGATGACCAACCCCGCCAATGAGATGATTTATCTCTCGTTCAGATAGATATTTAAAAAATTCCTTCTTTTCTTCTAAAGAGACCGGAACAAAACGCTCCAGGTCAACTCCATTGTAAATTCTGATGACCTTTTCCGGAGGCACTCCTTCTTTAAGTAAGACTTCTCTCACATAGTCAGATACAGCGATGATACAATCGGTATATTTACCCGTATGAAGATACAACCGCTTAACAATTGCTGCTACCAATTTACCCCGAACTCCCCAGGTGTGAATCCCGTGTTCAGTTGTTACAATGACAGGAACATTTGCTTTTTTGGCAGCGAAACGCCCGATTATATCAGTCCGAATCAAATTGGTATGCACAATATCAAATTTTTCAGCCTGAATGAAATCCACCAGTTCGTTGTAAGGCGAGAGCTGATAAGTGTGACGCATACCAATGACACGAGTAGAAATTATCAGGTTTTCAAACTTTTCCTTTAAGGGACCGGAACGGCGCAGCGCTGCTGTCCAGCATTGCACACCCTCATATTTGCTGAGTCGTTCAATAATTGCGTAATTTAATCTACCGGGACCGTCATCCTCATAAGCGTTCAATAGAAATAATATTTTCATTCTTAATTAAACCCCTACAAAAATCTCACATAGCAGCTATTTTAATTATTTGAGAAAAAAATATTCAACATTTAATTGTGAATTTATCTGGAGTTTATTCAGCCCCAAAAATACACTTTTATTATCTTTTGATTGACTTATTGAGAAAACAAAATGAATAGAAAGTCCATTTTCTTACTTTTAGTCGTAATTTCATTACTCCCCTTTTCCCTGGCAGTGGCTCAAATCAAAGCCCTGATGTATCATGCTCACCCAAATTTCGGGTTCAGTGAAGCGTCTTTTACCATGCAGATGGATGTCCTTAAGGAGAACGACTATCATACCATTACTTTAACACAGTTTTATTCCTGGCTAACCAACGCTGAACCCTTACCAATTCGTCCAATATTAATCACGTTTGATGACAACTATATTATGGTTTATACCGTTGCATATCCGATTTTGCGAGCTCGTAACTTTTGTGCAGTTAATTTTGCACATACTAATTATGTAGGTGTATTTCCACCCGGTGGCAACGACCACTGCGATTGGAATGAAATTCAGGAGATGGAAGATGCCGGTGTATTTTTTACTGAATCTCACACCCGGAATCATCTAAGTTTGCCTTCCCTGTCTGATAGCAAGGCATGGAACGAAATCAATGGTTCTAAAATGGATATTGAACAAAATTTGAATAATAAAACCTGCTTTGCCATTGCTTACCCATATGGTAATTACGATTCCCGCATAATCACCTTTTGCCAGAATGCTGGCTATTTAATGGGGTTTACAACCATTAATAATTATAATTATCGCACGACGCCGTCGTTTGAACTGCGGCGCACGAGCGTGGGCAGCGAGAATGCCACACAGTTTAAACAGCTAATTGGCTTTTATGATTTACCACCTGCACCGCCCGGAGAGGGCTGGACAATTGACAATAGAGACCCGAATTTCTTTATTGATGCTGGTAACTGGCAACAGTCAACTGCACAAGCTGGATACTATGGTAAAGACTATGTATTTCATACTGCTGGCGATGGTTCCAGCAAAGTTCGCTGGGCAGCTTACCTTCCGCGAGGTGGACGTTATCGTGTGTATGTGTGGTGGACCTCCAATCAAAACAATGCCTCAAATGCTAAATATGAAATCCATCACCTGGGTGGAATTACTACCATTTCTGTTAATCAGAAAACTAATGGTGGGCAGTGGAATTTACTAGATGAATTTGAATTCTCTACTGACATACCGGCTAAAGTCATACTCAGCAATGATGGGGATGGAACTGTGATTGCAGATGGTATATGGTTTGAGCCTGTCCCCCAGGTTATTCCAACCCCAACACCAATAGCTACCCCTACACCAACATTAACTCCTGTTCCCACTCCCGAACCTACGCCGAACCCTCTGGTATATTATACCTTTGAGATGAACGAGGAAGGCTGGCAGTTTGCGAATGAAATCCCACCATTTGATTTGCCAATGGTTACAACTCTGGTTGGCAAAATTGGGTTAAGTCCCGGAGGTTCAACTTATTGCTTTTCGTACTGGTTTAGCCCCGAAGTGGTAATAGAAAACGGCAAGTTATATCGTTCTTCGTGGACTGTTGGAAGCAATGTTTCTAATCCCGACACTGCGGTCCAATTCAGAGTGCGAATTAATCAAAAAGGCGCATGGTCTGCCTGGGATAGAGTTGTCAATAGCAATTTCGCTCAAGCGCCGGATGCTGAAAATTATAAAACTTATCATATTTTCTTCAAACCCGATGTCACCGGGACTCAGGATAATATAGTTACTTTCTCATTTGATATCTTAAGCTTTGACATTGGGGATGATGTCAGCTCCTGGCTATATCTGGATGAATTAATTGTGGATGAAGTTCATATAAAATAGCAGCAGCTAAAACATTTTTACTTTTCTGCATTAAAAGAGGCAAAAGATAAATTAATTACTTAATTAATAATTTCCCCTTATATTATATTTTAATTCCTGCTGAATGGAATCCCGTTATAACCAGTTTAAAGACTTTCTTTTTTAACATTTTTCCGCAATAGATTTTTTAAACTAATTCAACAGATTTAATTGCAATGCCGAGTGAGCGGTAGTCAAAGATACCGAAACGGTCAATAAGACGAAACAGATTTTGTTGCTGGAAGAAAATTTCCAGCAGTTTAGTATCTTTAAGGGGGGGGAGTTTGAGCTTTAGTGTTTGCCAACCCGGTGTTAACGGTGGCTCAATTTCTACCGGTTCATCATTTACTTGCACCTGCAATCGGTAGCGTCGGCTTACCCGACGCGGCACGCCAAATAAATACACCCTCAAATATTGAGCCTGAGAGCTGGCTGATAAGTAACAAAAGGCATTACTAAACGGATAACGTGCCAGCTCGCTCCCTATTTGTTCGCTATCCCGCCAGCCAAGTTCATTCCAGAAGTTTAATTTTTTAGCGAAGTCAATACGGGTTGAAAGCTCCTGTGGCGGAATGCAGAGACGAAACAGACGGCGTAACTGACTGCTGATCTTCTCAAAAGTACTTTTTTCTCCTAAAATAAAGGGAAGCAAAGATAAATCGTTAATTAGCGATGCCGTTGATATTGATTTGGGAGGACTGCTTCTGGAATCTTTTTTTCGTTTTCTGGCAATTATGGTAAACGCACGTCTGAGAGAGGGGAAGTGAATTGTCACTGAAACATCATCTTCGGTTAGGGAATCAGCCCGTCGTTCTGTCTCTGGCAGTAAGTATTCTTTTTGCTGTATCTTGCCTGCTCCGCCTATGAGTAATGCTATTTTAAAAGCAACCTTACTCGGAGTGGATTGTAAACAATACGTGCGTGGCTCAATCAATCTTCCTACCTGTTCATTTCCCACTGGTAGTGGCAATTTCGTTGTTGGACCCAAGAATAAAATCAGGCTACCGTTGCGCATCAAAACACGCAGCAATTCTGCTATCAGATTTCGCGCTGAAACGGGACAGGGAGTTGATAAGGTGTGGAACACGACATCAAATTGCTCATTAAGAAATGGCAATTGCCAGGGGAATGCCACCACATATCGCAAAAACAGTTTTTCTACAGGCATTGCATCCTGTTTTAAAAACACTGCTTCTCCCTTGAGTAGTTCTGCTGGATTATAATCCAGTACAATCACGCGCGCACCTTTTCCAGCCATCCAGCGCCCGATTTCTCCTGCACCAACACCACTGACCAGAATTGTTGGCGCAGTGGTAAAAATTATATCTCGGGTGGCATTACTCAGGGCGGTATTAAAAATGGGTTCTGCTTGCTGACGAGTTAATTGAATTAAATGTTTAAACTCAGCTTCTAAAGTATTGCTCTGCAGATTGTACCAGAATAAAAGACGGTCTATTAACACTCGTAATTCTTTTGCAGGCTGATGAGCGAGAGCCGTAGCGTAGAGAACCCCATCTCTGACAGGAAACTCGCTGGTACAGTGAGAACAAATTAAAACACCCTCATTACTATCTACCTGTCGTGCATTGCGAAATAAGGCACCACACCGCGGACAGCAAATCTTTTCTATTAATGATAACTGGAAATTTGCCATAAGAACAGATTATCGCAATATTGCTGCATAATAAAGTATATGAATACCGTGCAACAGAGCCTGTTTACTTATAAAAGCAGAGTACATCTGGAATACATCTAAATTTTCCACTCTAAAGGTATTCTCTTTTCGCAATAGTTAAAGCTATATTATCAATCAGTTTAATTCTTTCATCACTGGAAATATTGTCTGCATTAACAATGATGGAATAATAAACCTTTTGTCCCTGTTTTGTTTGAATAATGCCTGTGAGACTGTTAACACCACCAATATAGCCAGTTTTTCCGCGGATACGTTCGGCAGCTTTCTGTGATTCAACAGTTTGTTGAAAACGTTTGCGGAGTGTTCCAGATACCCCCCCCTGAGGTAGCGAGTCAAAAAATTGTTTTCCGGATGGATGTTTCCCCATAAATTGCAAAATGTTAACCAGTTGCCGAGCAGAGACGCGGTTCAAGCGTGATAAGCCCGAGCCGTCTACCACTACAGTACCGGGCACGTATATCTTTTCCTTTTCTAAAAACTCTATTACAGCCCCCCCCCCTTTTGCAAAAGAGCCCTCATCTTTTACAATTTTACCCAGTGTTTTAAGCAATTGTTCGGCATAAAAGTTCTGACTGTTCTCATTAATCACTTTAATGATAGATGCCAGCGGTGGAGACACATAACAATCCAGAAATTGTCGTGTTTTCAAGACTTCTTCCTTATCTTTAAGCATATCAGCATCCACAGCTTTCCCTTTCACAACTATACCACTTCTTTCCAGTGTTTCTTTTATTACCGTCACAAAATACAGTGTCGGATTATAAATTGTTGCCCATTCTAAAGATTTTTTTTCTATGGGAATTGTGCCATTAGCCTTAATTATGTTAGTTTTGTCCTCGCGCGAATAAGAAATACTTAATTTCCCGTTTATCTCCACAGTAGTTACACTGTTAATCATTGTTACATAATCCGTAAGGGGATTAAGTTTATAAAATGCCAGTTTTCCCGGAGTATTAGCGCCCTGCCATTCAATATCCACACAATTATCATTAAACGAGAGTGCCGAAATTTCGGCACAATACCACTCTCCGCGTTCACCTAGAGGCCAGCCTTTGGCACAATACTCATCATCAAAATAATCATCATCGCCAATTACGTCACCATAAATATTGCGAATTCCAAGTTTTTTAATACTATCTGCCCACTGGCGGAACACCCAT
>CAYRXI010000001.1:9658-22517 GCA_964428255.1 uncultured Candidatus Sumerlaeota bacterium | reverse complement strand
GTAGGATCTCCAGTTCCTATGACAACAATGTTCCCGTTAAGCACCGCGCCCTTAATTTCTCCAGTATAAAAAATTTGCGTTTTGTAAGTAAAATCAGCTCCGAGATAGTATAAAGCCGCGGCAGTGGTGAGTAATTTATTACAGGATGCCGGAATAAGTGGAAGGTCTCCGTTGTAGTCAAAGATTTCTCTACCCGTATCTACTTCCACGATATATACTCCCAGTTTGCCTTCCTTGAGATTGACTGAATCAACAATTTGTTTTAATTGATTAGCTAAAGTTGCGGTAGTTTGGGCTGCGAGATCCGGGGAGCCCTGCAATAGGAAAAATCCAACGCATACTGAGACTAAATATATCCAGATTAAAAGCTTAGAACGCATTTTAACCACCAGCATTGTTGTATTTCTCCTGCAGAAATATTAAAATAAAAGTATATAGATAGCGGGGGTGATTGCAAACAAAAAGGTTTTGACATCCGCACGAAACAAACTAAAAATTATTTATTAGATTTTTGACGGAGGAGTTTAAAAGTGCTAACTAAATCAAAATGCCGACAGAATCGTTTGATAAAACAATCAAAAAGAGGAAGTTCACCGAATTTACTTCCAACTATTACTTTTCTTTTAATAATAATTCTGGCGACTATTTTTCTTGGGGGACAGGTTCTTTCTGGTACCAATGGTAAATCTACTTCACAGCAGGATAAAGAATTCAAAGAGTTTGCTACAATACTCGCTGAAGTCTATACAAAAATAAAGGAAAAATATGTTGAAGATGTATCCAATGAGAAGTTGATTAAAAGCGCTATAGAAGGGATGATAGCTGGTCTGGATGGCAATAGTCAGTTTCTTGATAGTGATATGCTCTCGCAGCTGGAGAAAGATACTTCAGGTGAATTCTCAGGCATCGGCATACACATTGCAATTCGCGACGGGATTCTCACGGTAATTGCACCCATACCGGGCACACCTGCTGCTAAAGCCGGCTTACAGCCGTGGGACCGCATTGTTGAAATTGAAGGTAAATCCACGGAAGGAATAACACTAATGGAGGCTGTAAAAAAACTCACCGGACCGCCTGGCACTACTGTAAATATTACGGTATATAGAGAAGGCGAAAAAGACACCTTGCAATTTACCATCACGCGTGCAGTGGTCAAAGTACAGAATGTCTACTGGCAAAAACTTGAAGACGACATCGGTTATATTCGGCTGGCAAAATTCAGTGAGGATACCGGTAAGGAAGTACGTCGTGCCTTAGAAGACTTAAAGGCTCAGGGTATGAAGTCACTGATTCTGGACCTGCGGTTCAATACCGGAGGCTTGTTGACAGAAGCAGTAAATGTCGCAGAACTTTTTGTGCCAAAAGGAAAGTTAATCGTTTCTACCAGAGGTAATATGCCCAATCAAAATCGTGAGTATATTTCAAAGTCTGACCCGGTAGTGTCCGTTCCAATGGTTGTTTTGGTAAATAAAGGCAGTGCCAGTGCCTCGGAGATTGTAGCTGGAGCACTTAAAGACCTGAATCTGGGAATCATTCTGGCACCTAAAGGGCAGACTACTTTTGGCAAGGGTTCGGTGCAGACAATTGAAGAGCTGGAGAGCCCCCTTGGAGTGGACGAGCAAAACAATCCACGGCGTTGCGCTATCAGGCTAACTACAGCGCATTATTACACTCCTGCCGGAACTAATATTGAGGGAAAAGGAATTACACCGGATATCGTGGTTGAGCTTAGCAAGGAACACCAGATTGAGCTGATACAACACGGATTACTTGGCGAACCTCGTTTAACCAAACCTGATGAAGAAGGTGAAAAGGAAGCCAAATCAGAAAAAGACAGCAAATTTTATCTGGAGAAACTGAAAAGAGATAAGGAGAGCGAAAATAAAGAATTTGTGGATATACAATTACAATTTGCTGTAGATTTATTAAAAGGTTTAAACGTTTTAAGCAAGGCACGAGAACAATCCCTAGCACTTAAAGATTAAAAATAGATAAATTTCAACAAACTTATTAATAATACGGGCAATCAGTTTTAATAAAGAACGGGTTTTTAATTTGGATGATAGTCAGGAAAGTAATATTCTGGTTCAGCATCGTTTTGATGCTAACGATAGGCTTGATGGCAATTGCTCAGGATAACGTTGTTTTGCCTCCGCCAAGACAGCGTATACCGAGACAGCCCACTCCCGCTCCTCCTCCCCCACCCCAGAAAACCCCCGAGCCTTCTGCAGTCGGGAGGCGAGGAAGAACGACTATCGCTCCCAAGCCAGACGCTAAACCATCTGCCCTACCCAAAGTCAGCACTAAAACCTCTGGCTACCTCAGTACGTTTACGCAGAAACCCAATCTGGATAATGTGATATTGTATATTTCGCCATTAGATATAAAAACCCGAGTTGGCGAAGAATTCGTTACAGAGATTGTTGTGAGCAATCGTACTTCCAGAGCATTTGACCACCTTTTTATTGTGTTGAGTTATCCACCTGACAATATGGAACCTCTTGGTTTTAGTGATGATTGGACAGAGGAACAAACACTTATTCCGGGTAAGGCAAGTGTATTTCATAAACAAGGTGTAATTCTATACGAAGTTACATTACGCCAGCCCATCAGTCCTGCAGAGAAATCACTGGTGCGCATTAAATGGCGTGCACTTAAATCAGTTGAGTTTTCAGAGCTGGAATTTATGGCATTAGGTAATAAATTTACTTCGTTAGCCTTGGGCACACAGGATATTCTTGGTGAACCTGGAGTGGACTTTGATGGCGTTATTCCAGCTTCTATTAAAATTGAAGCACCACCAGGTGAGGAACCCTCAATTGCTCCCACAGGAAAAGCCCTTGATGGATACATTGTTGGAGACTTTACTCAATTACCCGAATTTGACCACGGACTTACACTGCGGCTGATAGCTGAATCCGAGGTGGTTAAAACCAATACTGAATTTCTGGTTGATATCTATCTGGAGAATAAAAATAAAATTCCGGCTGACACTATAGATATTTTCATTCAATATGACCCCAAAATCCTGCAAGTAATTGACTACGATGACGGGAACTGGATTACTACGGGCATTAATATTTTTGATGGTGCGTATCACGATGATTTTCCGTTTGATTATCAGATAAAAAACCTGGTCTACCCCTTGCAGGGACTCATACACTATAAAATGGCAACCTCCACTCCGGCTATACTCACTTACTCAGGGACTATTGCTACCGTAAAATTCAAACCTCTGCAAGCAAATGTTACTACCTTTGTAAAATTCAAAATGCCCGACTCAAAAAGCTCTCAAGGGACTTGCATAACTTTTATGAAGCAAGACGTTCTGGGTTCACCGGAAAAACTCACTGATGGCGTCGTTAATTGCCAGATAACTATCAAAGATTGAAGATTCCACTTTTTAAATCAGCAGCACCATTCTGTTTCTTAGAATTATTTCTTTTTAACCTGAATTACAGGCAATTATGCAAAAATGGTTATCTTTTGGCTAAAACACATATAACCTAAAGGTTCTCATTTATCCTTCCGCATTCAGCTTGTTTCTTCTGCAAAATGATAAATATTCCACACTGAAGACCGGCAGGAGCAAGACTACCATCAACAACCACAAATGACGCTTTATGTTAGTGAAAAAAAGATGACTTTTTGTAGGTAAAGCAGGATGTAAATACTCCCCACTCACAGGCTCAATATACCGCGCCTCCCCTGGCACTGTCCAGTATAGATAAAACACGGCTTTGTCCTGCTGATAACGTTGATAATTTATTGATATTGGATATATTCCACGGTGCAATTCAACTTTATTTCTCGGCAAATGCTGCGGGATCTGCTTATCATTAAAGAATATTTGCTGATTGTTAATATTTACTTCATAATTCCCTAAAACTTTCAGATAAAAGACAAAGTCTTTTTCGGTGGGCGCCTCAATAAATCCTGACCACATAAACTTCTCTGGCAACTCAAGAGATGTTGATTTGTTCAATCTAAGACGTTTATCAAGTTTTTGTTCGGAGCTGTCATCCATCTGAAGCATCAATCCTCGCGGTCCTCCCAATATCCCAGAAATTATATACAATATCAATAATATCAAACATACTGCTAGACTTAGCCTGAATTTGTTTATATTATCTATGAAAAGCCTCACCAAAGTTACTCTCCGGGGCATTATAACACTCCAGATTTTTTGTCCACAGTAAACCAAAATGGATAACATTATCAAATATAGTGGAATAATGAGTGCTGGATACTTACCTCCATATTTAAACAAAATAATATCCAGATTACCATCCAGTATAAGATGCTTGATACCGGCAAGGGCTGAAGTCTGGGGAATAAATATTAGCGGCGATTCCCCCCCCACCAATCCGAATAATTCATTATTATAATCCAGAACATTAACCAGAGGTTTAGCAACCTGAAAGATAACACTTAAACCAAGAAGTAAAATTGCTATGCCGCGCCAGAAAACTATATAAGTGGATTGAGGCGCAGTTTCAATAAACAAGGGGGTCAACCATAAAAAGACCAGCGGCGCCAGCGGTAATAAAAAACGGCAACCAGGTGTCCAGCCACCATGCCAGGTCCAGAATCTGGCATAACTCAGAAGCGTAATTAGAAACAAAACCAGCGTAAATATTGCCAAACGAGGTTGCTGTTTAAAGAATAAAGGAAAGATAGCAACTGCCACAATTGCCCAGGGATTATAAATAAAGAAACCACGTCCCGGACTGAACAACAGCCCGAATAATCCAGAACATAGATGACCTGAAAAGGTGGAGGTTTCATACCCGCTTCGGAATATCCCCCCCCGCATTAAATAATTTAACCACATCCATAATAAAATGGCTACGCTTCCTGGCAATATAAACAGAAGAAGTTTTTTTAGTCGTTGCGTTATTGATTCATTGCCTATCCCCAGGATAAAAATTATGATTGCCGGCACATAAAATATGGCAATAAAGCGCGAATGCAGTGCAGCTGCGAAACATATTCCCGCATATAAGGAGAATTTTAGCCCTCCTGCCGCTTGCCAGCTCCTGTAAATGAAAAAAACTGTCAGTAGCAATAATAATGAGAATAGCGGTTCAGTGAAAAAAGTCTTCGCATACGTCAAAAATTCAGTTGTTATCCCAGCCAGCACTGAAACGCATAGTGAAAGATTTAAGGGGACATTAAAATAACGTAAAATTGCGAACATAACCACCATTATTAATGGTGAAATCAGTAAATTGGACAGGGCAAAAATATTCCAGGGCGGGAATAAATCTGAACTTCCCGTAAAATTTGTGATTGCTTTAAATGCAAGATACGGTGGTATTCCTAAAATTGTGTTCAAAATACCATAAGGACTATCACTTCTGCCAAATGTTGGCAGGAAATTCAGTCGCTGGCTCTCCACTAAACTTTGACTTTGCCGGGCAATGATTATCTCATCAGAAGCGTAATATGTCCCTCCGAAGAACAGGGCGTAATAACTAAATAAGAACCAGAACAATAGCCACTTTATTTTTTTATCGCTCATTACTATCAAACTCTGGCACAATTATATCTGCCTTTGTGCAAAAATAAAATCTAAAACTAAATTAAACACTATAAGTAAAATGAGCAAGAATTTAAAACAGCAATTATTTGAATTCGCTACATCACAGGGATTTACACTTATCGGCGTATGCGATATGCACAGTCGCAAAATAGACGAAGAACGCCTGCAAGAATGGATAAATCGGGGTTATGCCGGTGAGATGAATTATTTAAATCGCCCCCCCCAACTTAGACTGGACCCACGAAACCTGCTACCTTCTGCCAGAAGCCTTATCTCGCTGGCAATTCCTTATTTGCCTTTTCACCCAGACTCTAACCCACCTGCTGACGGAGCTGCTTATGGCAGAATTAGCGTTTATGCGTGGGGATTGGATTATCATAATGTCATAGGCAAAAAACTGAAAAATATCCACCGTTTTTTGCAGAACACGATGCCGAAAAAGAGCCTTGAGATTCGTTCTTTTGTTGATGCAACTCCGCTGGCTGAAAAGATTATAGCCGAGCGTGTCGGACTGGGGTTTATTGGTAAAAATACCACTCTTATTACAAAAGATTTTGGCTCCTGGGTTTTTCTCGCTGAAATTTTACTCAATCAAGAACTGGAGACTGATGTTAACATGTTTGCTGATTGCATTGATTGTAAACGTTGCTTAAAAGCCTGCCCCACCGGTGCATTGGTTAAACCGTATATTCTGGATCCAAGGCTCTGTATCTCTTATCATACCAATTTTAATCGCAATAATCCTATTCCCGACTCCATAAAAGAAAAAATGAATTGCTGGCTTTTTGGCTGTGATATTTGCCAGCTTTGCTGTCCCTATAATCAGTATGTGGTAGAAACAAACGAATCCCAGTTTATGCCCCGCGATTATATCCATAATGGCTGGCTTAAATTAGAACTCATTCTTTCAATGCATTCTGAAAGTGAATTTCAAACTCTTTTTGCAAACTCTTCTTTGCGTCAAATTGGACTTTATGGCTTACAACGGAATGTCGCTATCGTTGCAGGTAATCTGCGTGCCAGAGAGCTTAAACCGCTGCTGGAAAATCTGTATCGCACCACAAAAGACATCAAACATCTTGCAGATGCCATAAACTACGCCCTCGCAAGATTGTGATTCCTGTCTGTGTTCAACTCAATAATCTATTAGTTTGTGAACTTGTCCATTCTGGAAGAAAAATCTTGTGGGACGAACTCTTGCGAGAAAAATCTATGAGAATTTTACCTGTATTAACAAAATTTGATGGTTGCGACCTTTTTAAATTGTACTGGAACTTAATGCGGTGAATAATACAGAATAGAATTATTATTGTTAGGCACTATATTTTATTACAGCATAGGGAAAGGAGAAGCACGATGGATTTCAAGCAATTTATTCGCGATATCCCGGATTTTCCCCAACCCGGTATTATCTTTAAGGATATTACTCCATTACTAAAAGATAAAAAGGCTTTTAAAAGTTGTATTCAACATTTTGTTCGCAGGTACAAGACCTCAAAGATTGATAAAGTGGTCGGCATTGAAGCCCGCGGCTTTCTGTTTGCTGGCGCACTGGGATATGCCCTCAACTTCGGTGTTGTCCCGATACGTAAACCCGGCAAATTGCCTTATAAAACTATCAGAGAAACCTATTCCCTGGAATATGGCACGGATGCGATTGAGATGCACCAGGACGCCATCAAGCCCGGCGAAAAAATTCTGCTGTTTGATGATGTTCTGGCGACCGGTGGCACTCTGGCGGCAGCCGCCCGCCTGATAGAACAATTGGGGGGGGAAATTGCCGAAATCGCCACTCTAATTGAATTGACTTTTCTTAACGGACGTGAAAAATTGAATAAATATAATTATTATACTTTGATAAAATATTAAATTTACCAACTCAGTTTTATTCACAAAACTGAATTTTAGGTGCGCCTGTAGCTCAGCTGGATAGAGCGAGGGATTCCTAATCCCTAGGTCGGGAGTTCAAATCTCCCCAGGCGCACTTTATTTTTTAATATTTACTACCCGGAGAAAAATTTTACGGATAAATATGTGACTACTGAAAAAATAAAATGATTAACAAGCCAATAAGAATCTCTTTTACTTTAATTTGTTTCCTAATTCTAATAATTGCAATCAGATTAATTATTGCTACTAAAAATGCCATTATAGGTGTGTAGTAAAAATATACAAATTTGAACCAAAAAGTTGGCACGCTTATTAATTGTACTACTATCGGAGGAAGAGCTAAAAACATCAGAACAATTATTATGATGATAGATTTATTCTTATCTAAAATTAACCTTTCGTATTTTAACAGAACTTGGTTTAACAAGTTATATTTATTAGATTTTGTACTTATCTTGTAATTACCATTCACCGCCGGCACCCCCTCCATTTGTATGGTTACATCCTTTCAAACATATTTCATATGCATTTTTAGCTGCTAATAAACATCCAGCATAAGCTGCAGTGGCGGTACCTGTACAGGTTAAGCAAGGAGGACCTGGAAAAATTCTACATATTCCAGCACATGCTAATAATACGTGTGCTCGTACATAATGGAGCATCTCGCAACATGTCGGCAAATTTTGTATCACATTTCCTTTTACAATGATTACAAGGCATTAAACCTGCTGGGTCAACCTTAGAAAGTGAACTATTTTCAACATATATATCGGCTGACCACATTGATAATTTAAACAATGTTGAACAATTAAAAATGAATGGGTAAGTGTATAATAAAGGATCTTTTGGATAAACCTTCCAAATTTCTGGCTCATACCTGAGGTGGATGAAGTAGTAAAAGGCGATCGATGAGGAAAATTATTTGGTAGTGAGGTGGTAGCCCGCAGAGTTTCCTTCAAGGACATTGCCGAAGGCGTCCTGGTCATAGGAGACGGAGTGGTTGCCGTTATCATCCGTTAAGTCCATAACGTTTCTGAGCCTGTCGAAATGATTACACATTGTTAATCCCAGTCACTACCAGTTATTCCCAATTTAAAGAAGTCTAGAAAATTATAAAACCACATAGATCTGTCTTGTAAAGTGTAATCTTTTACGGGAGGTCAACATAACATTTATTCGGAATTATTGTTGAGACTGCTGGATGTTATATAAGCGGAGGGATAAGCTTTTTCACACAAAAATACATTGCTCTAAAAGTTAAGCGGGTATCCGCATTATAGAGATAATAAATATTGGGGATTGGTGGAAAGAATTAGGCTTTAGTTATTATTTATTATTTAACCAGTGAGAGGGGAGGCGGTGAAGTTCTTCTTGAGTCAGGCGTGCCTGGACTTTAAGGCAATCGGGAAGGTATTCAATAGAGAAATTGTGGTCTTTGGGTGGCAAAAGTTGATAAAATTTATCGGCTTCAGTGTAAGGGATGTGAAGGAGGACTGATTTAAAGATTTCCTGTAGTTGTTGAATAATGATTGATTGTAGCGATTCAATACCTTCGCCAGTTTTAACAGAAATAGCAACAGCTGGATAGTAGCGGTCTATTAGAGGCTTAATTAACAGGCGGTCTTCTACGAGGTCCATTTTATTGAATATGGTAATCATAGGTTTATGGAGAAGTTTAAGTTCAGCAAAGATTTGTTGGGTAGCGGAAATTTCACGTTCGGGATTGGGCTGGCTGGCATCCACTACCTGGAGCAAGAGATGTGCAAAATTGGTTTCTTCAAGAGTGGCGCGAAAGGCAGCAATCAAAGTGGTGGGAAGTTTTTTTATAAAGCCAACAGTATCTGACATTAGAACTTCTGTGCCATCGGACAGAAATACACGGCGAACTGTGGGGTCAAGAGTGGCAAATAATTTGTCTTCTACAAGTACGTCAGTATGAGCAAGGAGGTTTAAGAGGGAGGACTTACCGGTATTGGTATAACCAATAATGGCAATAAGTGGCAGGCCGGAGCGAAGGCGTTGTTTGCGTTGGGTGGTGCGATATTGCCGAAGGCGATTTAATTCTTTATTTAATTGATAGATGCGGTTTTTGATTTTGCGGCGGTCGGTTTCAAGTTTAGTTTCACCGGGACCGCGAGTGCCAATACCGCCAGCCAGGCGAGAGAGTTGGGAGCCACTGCCGCGCAATCTGGGTAATAGGTAATTTAGTTGCGCGAGTTCTACCTGAATTTTTGCTTCGTGGGAATGGGCGTGGCGTGCAAAAATGTCAAGAATCAAAGTGGTACGGTCAATAATTTTAAGCTGAAATAAGTCTTCCAGGTTGCGTTGCTGTGCGGGTGCGAGCTCATTGTCAAAAATTACTCCTGTGGCTTCTGAAAACCGCGCCTGTAAGGCAAGTTGTTCGGCTTTACCGCGGGTTAAAAAGAGGGCAGGGTCATAATGCCGAAGAAAGACTAGTTCTTTAGCCACCACTTCGCTATCAGCGGAATAAACTAATTGCTTCAATTCATTGAGAGAGATTAATGCTTCTTGACGTTCACTTTCTCGTAGAAACACACCGATGAGGAAGAATTTTTCCCGAAGTGATGTGACCACCTGCATTTAGTTTTTTTATCACCCCCCCCTGAAATTTTAAACAACAAACAAAAGACTCACTTCAGTTTACTCTTTATTATTCACCTGGACGCGGGAGAGGTCAATGGGATTAAAGGCATTTTTCTTTTTGTCGTTGATAGCCGTTGAGGAATGAGAATGTCTGGAATCTTTTGGAGCCACAATTTCAGAGATGGCATGCTTGTAAATCAGATGATGTCTGCCTTCGCTACTAAGCACTACGGTGAAATTGTCAAACCCGCGGACATAACCGGTGAGTGTAGTGCCATTAGTCATCAGAATTTTCACCTCGGTATTGTCTTTTCGCATCTGGTTGAGAAAACTGTCTTGCAAATTCAGAACGGATTTAGCCATTACTTGAACAGCCTCCTGCTTTACAAAATGTGAATATTAGTGAAAAAATTACAAAGAAGTTTATTTTTATCTACCTGTTTAGAGCAAGTAAATTTTGTAATTTTTTATATAGCTTTATGATTAAAGAAGTCAACTAAATCCTGACATAGTTTTTCTAAATTTGCTTCCATATTCATCAGGTCCAGGTTTAACCATTTCGCGTCGGGCATTGCACGAAACCAGGTCAATTGACGTTTAGCGTAGTGACGAGTGTCACGTTTAACCAAACGAATGGCGTCTGCCAGCGAAATTCTGCCCTGAAGATATGATAACACCTGTTTATACCCCAGGGCATTGAAACCTGGAGACGTTTCATTATAGCCGAATTCAATCAAATGTTTAACTTCATTCACAAAACCGAGGGCAAACATTTTTTCAACGCGCCAGTTGATACGACGATATAATTCAGCGCGCGAGCGATTTAACACAATGAGCTGGAATTCATAACGTGGTCCCTGTTGCTGGCTTAATTGCTGTAAGGTGGAAATTTTTTCGCCAGTCACAACGAAAACTTCCAGAGCGCGAATAATGCGCATTTTATCCGTGGGTTGAATGCGAGAGGCACTAACGGGGTCAATTGACTGCAGTTCTTGATACAAAGTCAGCAGTCCTTCAGTGGCTGCTCGAGCCTGGAGCTGACGCCGAACTTCAGGGTCCTTACTGGGTTCAGTGAAGATCCCGTATAATAAGGAGCGAATATATAAGCCAGTGCCACCAACAATAAGGGGAATTTTCTGGCGATTGATGATTTCCTGTATCTTCTGGTCTGCCAGTTTAACAAACTCAGCGACATTGAATTGTTCGGCTGGGTCCACGAAGTCAATCAGGTGATAGGGAACGCCTTTGAGTTCTTCTGGAGTTGGTTTGGCAGTGCCGATATTAAGATATTTATAGACTTGCATTGAGTCTGCGGAAAGAATTTCAGCATTTTGTTTGCGCGCCAGTTCAATAGCAAGAGCTGTTTTTCCGACGGCAGTAGGTCCAGCAATAACAAAAATTTTGGGTTTTTTAAGTGACATTTTGCTAAATAATCGTATTCAATTTACCTTGATGAAATTGGTCATTTAACATAAGGTGATTATTACAATTATATTATAAAACAGGCGATGGAGAAAAAAAATGAGAAAACTATTTATTCTCGGCGTTTGCCTCATCTGTGTATTTAATACGTTCGGGGAATACACTACCCCGACCAAAACGATTGAGCCAATTTCTGCGATGGAAGGGAGAATTCTGGAGATAACTATTACGGCGAACGTTGCGCCGGTTGGAGAGTTAAAACGTGGGATGGGATTTATGTGTGTGCCCGGTGAAGAAAAGACCATTGAGCTAAAATTGACTTATCCAGAGATAGAAGAGGCAATCAAATTCAGGAAGGCTGATGAGGAGAGCCGGCATACATACGAAAGCGGGAAGAAAGTAAATTTGAGCTGGACTATAGAGGGGGGGGTAATAACACAGCTGCTGGACGACAAAATTATCTGGAAAGCCCCGGAGAAGCCGGGTGATTATAGATTACGTGTTCTGGTGACGGAAGAACGGCGCTGGGGACGGGACGATGAATTTATGCCTGAGAAAAGATATATCGGGACATTTGACTGTATGGCAATTGTCTTATATCCATACGACGCAACAGGAAAGGGAGCACTGGAGGGTTATGCTATTGGCGTTTATCCGAATGAAAATGCGCCTAATGTGAGCGCGACGATAGCTACCCATCGTGACAAATACCGTCCACCTAAATATTTTATAAGAGTGTCACCATTCAATGAACACATTTACATATCAAAACATTTCAGACTTGGCGATTTTTCTTCACGTGCTGAACGCGGTAAGACAAGATTTATTGCGCTGGATTATTCACTGTTAAAGCGGTTAGAGAAAATAATTGACATTCTTCACGTAAGCGGGAAAAAAGTAGAGGGTTTAAAGATACTGCGTGCTTATATCTCACCGCTGGAGCGTGAGGAATTAAAACGCAGAGGGATAAAATTAACGGAGTTTTCACGGTACTTATACGGGGATGCCGCTGCTTTTATTGTAGATGAGGATGGTGACAATAAGCTGGATGATTTAAATGGTGATGGAAAAATTGACATTGCGGATGCTGAGTTTTTAGCGGACATAGCTGAGCGAGCAGAGGCGGAGATGCGAAAACCTGGAGGGATTGGAATTTTTGGAAGACCCATACTTTACAGATACACCATACGTGCAGGTAGATACGCGAGGCTGGCTGGCGAGATGGCGTGTGGACGAGCCATAATGCCAAAATGTATAATGGAAATTTTAAAAATGGTATAAATGGAGGAAGAGAGTATGCCAGTAGTGGGACTGGTGGGATTACAGTGGGGTGATGAAGGGAAGGGGAAGGTCGTGGACATTGTGGCGGCTGAAGCCGACCTGGTGGCACGCTAT
>CAYRXI010000001.1:4857-9648 GCA_964428255.1 uncultured Candidatus Sumerlaeota bacterium | reverse complement strand
TAATTGGTGACAAGCAGATTATTTTACACACAGTGCCGACTGGGATTTTACAGGAAAATGTCAAGTGTCTGATTGGCAATGGAGTGGTAATAGACCCGGCAGGACTGGTTAAAGAGATAACTGACCTTGAAGCTCTCGGATATCCAGTGCGTAAAAATCTGGTTATCAGCGTCAATGCACACTTAATAATGCCGTATCATAAATTATTAGATAAAGTTCAGGAGCAATTGCGGGGGGCAGGTAAAATTGGAACTACCGGCAGAGGTATTGGTTGCGCTTATGCGGATAAGGCTTTACGTCAGGGAATAAGAGTGATTGACCTGTTTGATAAAGATAAATTTATAGCCAAAACACAACTGAGCGTAAACTTTTACAATTTATTTTTTCGAAATATTGTTGGGTTGACACCACTCAAGGAGGAAGAAGTTATTGAGCAGGTGTGGCAATACGCAAAGACAATCACTGCGCTGGCAGTAGATGGAACTGAATTCATTAATGAGTACATTCGTTTAGGAAAGAAGGTGCTTGCTGAAGGTGCCCAGGGCGTACATCTTGATATTGATTTCGGGACTTATCCGTATGTAACGTCTTCCAACCCTTCACCTGGAGGGATTTGCACTGGATTAGGCATCAGTCCGAGAGCAATTACACGCTTGATTGGAGTGGTTAAAGCATATACAACGCGTGTGGGAGAAGGACCCTTACCGACAGAGCTCACCGAGGAAGCCGGAGAGACTTTACGACGGTTGGGGGGGGAATATGGCGCAACAACAGGAAGACCAAGGAGATGTGGCTGGCTGGATATACCACTACTGCGCAGATCGCTTCAATTAACCGGCATAAAGGAAATAGCACTAACTAAACTGGATGTGCTGGATACATTTCCTTTAATCAAAGTCTGCAATGCTTATAAGTACAATGCAACTGAGGTGGACATTTTGCCGTATGGGGTTGAGAGAAACGAAGATGTGAAGCCAATATATGAGGTTTTGCCGGGGTGGGAAGAGCCAACGCAGGATATAAACGAGTATGATAAGCTCCCTGAAAATGCACGGAGATATTTAGAGTACATTGAACGGCTGCTAAAGGTGCAGGTTATTTTGATTTCGGTTGGGCCTCAACGGCGGCGTGCCATAATACGCGAACACAATATCTGGCAGGAATAAAAATTATATAGAATAGAAAACCACGAAAAATTTTAAGGGATTAAGGATAGAAGATTTCTATTTAGCGTTTTATCTAGATTTATAAGCGAATTTCAACTCGTTAGTATAAAATCACTGTTATAGATTCCACATCTTTGCTCAATCAAAATTAGGGTGCACAAATTCAGAAGAGCGCCACATCAAATTTGGTCCTTCTATTAAGGAGAAAAATGATGTTATTCTTGAATTAGATGTTATGTAATATCGTCAATAAAAATGAACGGGACTTGAATCAACGGTTGCAGGAACAGACTTAAATTGAAAGAAAAAATAAAAATTCACAGAAAAGAAAATAATATTGCTATTAATAATAATGAAGACGAAGGGAAAATTTAGCGTTGATGAGTTAATAACTCCAGAATCTCAGGCAGCAATTCGTGCGGTGATAGAAGACTGCGGGGGCAAAGAAGTTTTTTTTCTCGGGAAATTGGACCGATATCGGCTAATTTGCGAGATTGAGCCACTGGCATTTGGGTCTAAGGAGTCGGTGCCTGCCATAAAAAGCATTGCCCGTCCTGGGGATGTGGTTCTGCATAATCATCCATCAGGTGGCGTTTCTCCCTCAGAGGCTGATATTTCAATTGCGGCTGAACTGGCGGAGCAAAACATCGGGTCATATATAGTAAACAATGAAGTTACGAAGATATATGTTATTTTCCAGCCGATGCCCTCAAAAGAATATGTTTTGCTTGATGATAAAGAAATCGGGGAGTATTTCACCGTCGGGGGCAAGTTAGCCAGAGTACAAGCGGAGTTTGAATTTCGTCCGCAGCAAGTGACGATGGCGCGAACAGTTGCGTGTGCCTTTAATGAGAACAAAATCTGTGCGATTGAGGCGGGGACTGGTGTGGGGAAATCTTTTGCGTATCTGGTGCCAGCAATTCTCTGGGCAATTAATAACAAAGAACGGGTGATAGTCAGCACGCATACAATAAACTTGCAGGAACAGTTAGTATTTAAAGATCTGCCGTTTTTGCGAGATAAGTTAGTCCTGAAGTTTACAACAGCACTAACGAAGGGGCGTAATAATTACATTTGTCTGCGGAAAGTAAATCTGTTTCGGCAAGAGCCAAAAATATTTGAGGATAAGGCGGAAGAAACCGAAGCCAAGACTCTTATTGAGTGGGCACAAAAGAGTGAAGATGGAAGTTTGTCAGATTTAAATATAAAACCTTCTCCAGATATCTGGGAGCAATTCGTGTCGGAGGCGGATAATTGTCAGCGCCTAAAGTGTGCATATTATCGCCGGTGCCCATTTTATCGGGCACGACGAAAGGCAGCACAGGTGGATATTATTGTCGCCAATCATCATTTAGTGATGGCAGATATAGCGCTGCGCGCTAGCACTCAAAATTACAATAGCGCAACAGTATTACCACCGTATTCACGGCTGATATTTGACGAGGCACACAATCTGGAAGAAGTGGCTATTTCATATTTTGGGATCCAGGTGACTCATTTTGGCATTAATAAATTACTGGGGAGGCTGGCGACGAAACGGCACGTAGAACGTGGGATTTTGCCGGTGCTGGCAAAAAAAATCTTTGTTTGCCAAGAAGAAATTTCATCTCAGGCGGTAAAGGAAGTCCTGGACACAATTAAGAATGAGTTAATTCCGGAGCGGCATCGTTTGCAGGAAGAGATAGATAGCACGATGGACAGAATCCGGCGGGCAGTCAGGGAATATGCGCTATCGCTCGGGGAGACAGAAACCACGGAAGCATCAATTAAATTAAGAATTACGGAGCGATTAAGAAACGAATCCCTCTGGACAGATGTAGTCCTGCCAAATTTAACTCACCTTAGCGGTGCTTTAACGAAATTCAGCCTTGCGCTGAGAAAATTGTGTAGGAAGATTTCCGAATTACAATTAAAAGACAAAGCGCAAGTTTTAGAAATGATGTTGGAGTTAAATGCTAAGGCCAATCGTATTGATGAGGTCTGTACCAAAATAAATTTTTTCTGTACTGCTAAGATGGATATTTGCTACTGGATTGAGTTGAGTAAAAGCAAGCTGCGCGGGGGTGATACTGGGACGTTACATTTTTGTGCAGCACCGATAAATGTGGGAGAAGCCCTACAGCGGTCAATTTTTGAAAAAATTAAAACTGTTATAATGACCTCTGCAACGTTGACGGTAGATAACAGTTTTAATTATTTTTTGCGGCAAATTGGCTTAGAAAAAGAAACAATTCCGACTGGAAATGAATTAAAAGCCTCCAATTTAGGTGAGGAAGGAGTCAGGAATTCAAATGAGTACCCCCAAACCGATAACTTAATCTTGCTTCAGCTGGATACACCATTTCGTTTTGAAGAACAGGCATTTGTAGGAGTGCCGCGTGATTTTCCAGACCCGACTGAGCCGGAATATGCAGCAGCGCTGGAAAAATTCATATATGAAGCAATAAAAATAACAGGGGGGGGAACATTGGTATTATTCACCTCGTATAACCTGATGGACAATTTATTCAGTCGTCTGGAGAATGCAATTGCTGCACTGGGTATTCAATGTATGAAACAGGGAGAAGCGCCACGACATAGATTGTTAACACAATTTCGTGAAGACATTGGTTCGGTGTTATTTGCAACGGCGAGTTTCTGGGAGGGAATTGATGTGAAAGGGGAAGCCTTACGCTGTCTGATTTTAACACGCCTACCGTTTCGTGTCCCCAGCGAGCCGATAATGGCAGCAAAGGCGGAGTATCTGGAGTATCAAGGGCGAGACCCGTTTTTTGAACTGGAGTTGCCCTTTGCGGTGATGAAATTTCGCCAGGGGTTTGGCAGGTTAATTCGTAGCCGAACTGACCGCGGTGCAGTGCTTATTACTGACCGCCGGGTAATTACCCGACCTTATGGGAGGGTGTTTCTCCGTTCTCTTCCCACCAAGAAAATTCAGGTCTCTACCGAGTGGGAGATACTGAAACAATTAAAGTTGTTTTTCTCAAGAGGGTAAAGGGTTCGTAGGATGTTTGAATAAAATAAAACGCCATTAATAGAACAAAATATAGTCAAGGAAAGGTTATTGATTGCATACAAAAATTCGTCTTCATAAATTATAAATAATTTTCTGCTCTGATTAATAAAGAAAGGAGTTAATGATGAATATTGGTTTTATGACTTATTTCCCCGGCGGGTTAATGATTTTGGTATTTCTGGTCATTATGGTGCTGATGTATTTGAGGCGTGTATCAGCATTAATTGCATTGCCCATAATGGCGTTATTCTTTTCATTAATCGGGATTGTGCGTTATGGTGAACTATGCTCCACTTTGATAAAGTATCTCACCTGGGAGGGTTTTTCAAGATTAAGCTGGGGGCTATGTCTGGCGTTCATTTCAATGGGCATTCTGGCTGGATTAAGTCGCTTAAAGGTTTTGCCAATAAAGGTTGCAGTGTGGGGAACTGTTTTATCTTTCATCCTGGTTGTTCTGATAAATCTGCGCTGGTTGAACGCCCTACTTACACCGAAAGCGATAAAAGAACTGATAGCCTGTTTGCAATTAAAAGTTATTGTTAACGATGTAATCCAGAATGGGGCATTGTTATTGTACAAAGCCTATAGCGTGGCAATATTCGGCGGAATGCT
>CAYRXI010000001.1:245-4824 GCA_964428255.1 uncultured Candidatus Sumerlaeota bacterium | reverse complement strand
CAAATACGCAGCTGAGCTGGCTGGGGATAAGCCTGTGTTGATAGCCATATTGATGATGCTGGTGTCATTTATGCTTTTCACCACACTGGGCGGATTAGGTGCAGTCATTATGGTGGGTACCATAATTCTGCCCATAATGATGTCGTTGGGGATTTCGCCATTGGTAGCAGCAGGGGTGCTATTAATAGGTTTGTGTGCGGGGGGGACGTTCAATCCCGGCAACTGGGTTCTGTATGAGACGGCACTGAAGGTATCCCGCTCTGAGGTGCAGACGTTTGCGTTAATAATAATTCTGTTATATCTTATCACTGGCGTCGTGTTTGTAATGATGGGGATGACAACAAGAAGGCGGCGACGGCTGCGGCGTTTTACGGATGGCGGTGAACCAATACACCCGGGACGGCGAGTGCGTCCGATTTCATTGCTTACTCCAATTGTTCCGATAGTATTGGTATTCCAGCTGAAAAATTTTTCCAATCTTTTTGATTATATAAAGGGCAAATCAGCATTTCTGGATGGTTTTATTTACCATTTTACGAGACTGGCGAATTTCTGGGATACCTATATTGGTGCCTGGGACTTTATTCCGGCATTTTTATTCGGGCTGTTTTTTTGCCTGATAACCACCTGGGAAAAACAGGATAACATCAAAGTGCTTACCAAATCTGCCATTGAAGGCGCTGAAAGTGTGATGCCAGCGGTGTTATTAATGTTTGGGATTGGAATGTTACTGCAAGCAGTTCGGCATCCAGACGTAAATTGCTATCTGAATCCGATTGTTAATAAACTCGTTCCCTCCACGCCATTAAGCTATGTGCTGGGGTTTGGGATTTTTGCACCTCTGGCATTATATCGTGGTCCGCTTAATATGTGGGGACTGGGATTGGGAATAGCTGCGTTGTTTCAGGAAACGGGCAGACTTTCTGGAGCACTCATAATGGGTATCTTTATGTCCGTGGGAGCAATGCAGGGTGTTTGCGATCCAACTAATACTCACAATGTGTGGATTGCTGCGTATATTAAGGAAGATGTGATAAACATTACGAAGAAGTTGTTACCATATATCTGGGTAATGATTTTTTTAGCCTTAATCCTTGCCAGTCTTTTATTTCACAAGGGATTCGGCGGATAAGCTGAGAGACACATAGTCATCACAGGATTTTTAGAATGGGAGTCTACTGTTTATGAAAATCATAAGGGATAT
Source organism: uncultured Candidatus Sumerlaeota bacterium (assembly GCA_964428255.1). Taxonomy (GTDB): domain Bacteria; phylum Sumerlaeota; class Sumerlaeia; order MWCT01; family JAGHBZ01; genus CAYRXI01. Next base: position 3,620 of record CAYRXI010000001.1, on the reverse strand, counting down.
AAAACAAATAAAGGAAATCATAAGAGAATTAAAACAGGAGAGAAAGCGGATTGCTTTTGTGCCTACGATGGGCTATTTGCATGAGGGGCATTTAAACCTGATGCGCGAAGGAAAAAGACGTGGAGATGTTTTAATTATTAGTATTTTTGTAAATCCACTTCAATTTGCGCCTAATGAAGATTTAGAAAAATATCCGCGTGATATTGAGCGAGATGAACAGCTGGCAGAAAAAGTTGGGGTAGACATAATTTTTTATCCTACTGCTGAAATGATGTATCAGCCGGGCTATAGAACATATGTAACGGTGGAAGGGTGGAGTGAGCGGTTGTGCGGTGCTTCAAGGCCCGGGCATTTTCGGGGTGTAACAACCGTGGTTTTGAAGCTCTTCAACATCATCCAGCCGGATGTGGCAATTTTTGGCTGGAAAGATGCCCAGCAATTCCTGATTCTGCGTCAAATGGTTAAAGACCTGAATCTGGATATAGAGATGGTAGCCTTGGAGACTACGCGAGAAGAGGACGGGCTGGCGATGAGCTCCCGCAATACTTATCTCACACCAGCACAGCGCAAACAAGCCACGGTATTATATAAATCGCTGTGCAAGGCAAAGGAGCTGGCACTTCAAGGCACAAAAAGTTATTCAATAATTATAGCTGAAATGCGTAAAATAATTGAACAGGCACCTGAATCCCGCATTGACTACATAGCGATTGTTTCACTGGATAAATTAGAGCCATTGAGTGAAGTCCAGTTTGGCAACACTTTAATTGCAGTGGCAGTATATATTGGCACTACACGTCTAATTGACAATCTCAGGCTATGAGATTATTGAGGTGACCTCTTAATAATGAGTGGGAAGACAATCAGTGTTATTTTTTTCACCACACTATTGAAATATTTAAGAAGTGAGGGAGTTAGTTAAGTTTGCCGTAAATTCGGAATTAATGAAATACTATGGGGTCATCAAAAGCAATTATTTAAGGAGGAGTATAGTATGAGAATAAAACTTGTTATGTGGTTAACTCTCATTTTCCTGCTGAGTTTTGTATTTGCTGTAGCCCAGCCTACCTACTGGTTTGATTATGTTGTTAAGCCGTATATTCAAGAGAGAAAGTCTATAGTAAAGGAGAGAGAGATACACCCTGGAGTAATACATATAACGGAGTTTAAATCCGACGGACCATATTTAATAAATGTATTAAAAGTGAATTTAAGACAACAAGGATTAGCACTGGAAGTTGAAAAGGGACAGGATTATTTATTCGGGGGGGAAAAAGTGAGTCAGATTGCACAACGTGAAAATAGACCGGGCAATATAGTAATTGCAGGCATAAATGGTGATTTCTGGCGTACCGACTTTATTCCGATTGGACCGTTTCTGGACGATGGAATGATTTTTAAATCACATCATATAGAAGTTCCCCGTGCAGTATTTATGCTGGACAGCGAAATGACGCCGTATATTGGTGTAATTAAGATGAAAATGGTGCTGGAAATTGACAAAGACACTACCTGTCCGATTGATGTAATCAATGCTAATGGCGAAGCCAAGGAATTGCCAGCCGAACAAAAAGATTTGTTTTTATTTACTCCAGCTTTTGGTAATTCAACCAAGACTTCGGCAGAAGACAGGACAGAGGTCGTTCTGGAAAATCTGGCATGCGGAGAGTTCATTCCTAACAGTGTTTGTCGTGCAAGGGTTCTTGAGATAAGAAGGGATGCAGGTAATACGACGTTCAGCAAACAACAGCTGGTTTTGAGTGGCACAGGTAAGGCTAAAGAATTTTTAGAACAAAATTTACATTCGGGGAAAGAAGTAAAAATTAACGTAGCTGTGTCTGAAACCACAAAGCCTGTAGTGTTGATGATTGGTGGCGGACCAATTTTGCTACAGAAGGGGGAAATAAAAATTGATAATAAAGAAGAAAGCATAGGCGAGGCATTCGTCACGGATAAACATCCACGGACGGCGATAGGTTATAGCCGTGATAAAAATACAATTTTCCTGTATACTATTGATGGGAGACAGCCGGGACTGAGCATTGGTGCCGATTTATATCAGGTGGCTGAGTATTTAAGGCAACTGGGAGCATATGAGGCGATGAATCTGGATGGGGGGGGGTCGACAACAATGTGGGTTAGAAGTGAACTGGTGAATAAGCCTTCTGACCGCACCGGTGAGCGCACAGTCACAAATGCATTGCTGTTAGTCAGCAAAACAGTCCCCGGGGCGCCTCAGTATCTAAAGGTACATCCGGAAAAAATCAATTTAACCGCTGGCGGTTCAGTAGAGTTGATGCTAATTCTGGAAGATAAATTTCACCATCCACTTCCAATTGAAGAAAAAAATCTGGAGATGGAAGTTTCGCCACAAATTGGTGAAATCAAAGAAGGTAACATTTTTAAGGCTGGTCCTGAAATAGCAGAAGGGAAATTGACAATAAGATTGAAAGATAATCCGGCTATTATAGCTAACGTTCCGGTAAAAATAGAAAAACCAGAACGAATAAAAGTTGCGCCAGCCACTGTAGTTCTTCGTACTGGTGATAAAGCAACGCTGGAGATTAAAGTCCTGAATGCTGAGGGACAGGAGCTGGCATTTCGTCCTGATGATATAACTGTGAATCTTCCTGAATTTATTGCGCGAACAGGTGCTCCATTAACAATCATAGCGCTCAATAAAGGTGAAGGGGAAATAATATTAACTCTGGGGAAGACTACTGCCACAGTGCCGATTTTTGTAGATATGTTCAGCGAGAAAATCTTATTTGATTTTGACCAATTGCCCTCACCAGCTCCAGGTGAACAGGAAATTCTTACGGGGAAGCTGTATGATAAAGGACAGACGCAACTTATGCTGGAGCCGGCTGAAATAAAGCAAGGGAGGGCCGGGTGTCGTTTAAACTATGCAATGCTTTCCGGAGGAACTACGGCGATTTATATTCCCATAAATGCCCGAATGGAGACCGCGCCAGCGGAGATAACACTATGGGTTTATGGAGATGGAAAGAGTGCCTGGCTGCGCGGGGAAGTAGTGGACAAAGATGGAGAGCAATTTTTACTGGACTTTACTTCTGGTGGTTCAGGCATTCACTGGACGGGCTGGCGGCTACTTCGCGTATTACCAGAGCAATTTGTCCCGAAATGGACTAATCCGGGGGCAACGATTGACTATCCAGTGGTTCTCAAGCATCTCTACGTTGCTCAGCAACAGGAAAAACTCAAAGCCAGCGGCTCAATCATACTGGATGCCCTTACGGCTATTTATCCGCCCGAAATAAAGTAACCGCCAGCTAAAAAAGCTCCTGAAAAATATGCAAAAGAAAATAAAAGTTGTGTATCTGACACCCAGTGTAAAACTACTGGGTGCCAGGA
>CAYRXI010000001.1:0-212 GCA_964428255.1 uncultured Candidatus Sumerlaeota bacterium | reverse complement strand
GGTCAAGGGATTAAGTGAGAATTTTGAGCCAATTGTAGTATGCCCAAGAACGGGTCCATTGACAGAAGAATTGACACGGGCAAAAATAAAGACGGAGATAATTCCACTATATCCCTGGCGCAAGGGGAAATTTTTCCTGCGGCGATACTTATCTGTCTGGAGGTTGCGAAAATTACTCAAGACGAATGCCCCACAGATTATTCACTGCAATG